>DATAYD010000100.1:0-9272 GCA_036272715.1 Caulobacteraceae bacterium
CCGCCGGCCGCGCGTGAACGGCCCGCGAACATCGCGGCTGGCCACCACAACATCTGGGACACAGGTCGGACGTCCGACTTCGGCGAAGTCGGAATGTTCCACGGTTGTTCTCTAGGGCTGGCCACCTACCCCATTGAAATCATTGGGGAATTTTTGGTGGGTGCAGTAGGATTCGAACCTACGACCCGCTGATTAAGAGTCAGCTGCTCTACCAACTGAGCTATGCACCCGCGCCGACGGTCCCGAAAACGGCGGGGCGGCGGAGGGCGCGGAACATAGCGGGTTTCGCTCCGATGGCAAGGCGCCGGTTGGCGCATCGTTCGAAGAGATGGCCCTTGCCAAGGTTCTTATTTTGTTCCACACAAAGAGCTCGTCCAACATGTGATTCCCGTCATGCAACTGATGTTCGAACTCGAAACCTCTCCGCTTCTGCCTCGTCTTCGCAAGCAGCTCCTCGACGTGTTCGGGCCACAGAAACGCACGGCGCGGCCCGAACCGCTGTCGCAACTGATCCATTCACTGCTCAGCGCCCGCACGCTGGACGCGGTCAGCGGCGAGGCCTTCGTACGCCTGCGCGAGGCGTTCAAGGACTGGTCGGAACTGATCGAGGCGGCGCCGAAGAAGATCGAGGCGGCGATCGCCGAAACCACGTTCGCCGACCGCAAGGCGCGGCAATTACCCATCCTCGCCCGTGTGATCCAGGTGCGCACCGGCGGCCTGGATCTGGACTTCCTGGGCGATCGACCGGTCGAGGAGGCGATGGCGTGGCTGCAGAGCCTGCCCGGCGTCGGGATCAAGTCGGCGGCGGCGACCTTGAATTTCAGCCGCCTCAACGGGCGCGCCCTGGTGGTGGACACGCATGTGCACCGGGGCGCCAAACGGCTCGGCATGGTCGGGCGCGCCAGTGAGCCGGCCCAGGCCTATGAAACCCTGATGACCCTCGTTCCCCAGGCCTGGAACGCGGCGGATCTCTACGAACTGCACTGGCTGCTCAAGGGTCTCGGCCAATCGATCTGCGGCGAGAGCGCGCCACGTTGCGGCATGTGTCCGCTGAAGGCCATCTGCCCGCGTGTCGGCGTGGGCGTCGGCCGCAAGGTGGTGGAACTGGCGGCGGCGCGCGGCGTGCGGGCCTGAAGCGGGCTGGGCCGGGCCGCGATACTGACCCCGTCGCCGCGACACGCTGTTTCGCTCGGAATTTTGGCTCTAAGCTTTCGGGAAAACCAGGAGGAGGCCGGGCCATGATCACCGTCTATGAGCATCCGCTCTCGCCCTACGCCCAGAAGATCAAGATCGCGCTCCGGGAAAAGAGCGTCGAATTCAGCCTGTCCCGGCCGGACGGCGTGGGGGCCGGCGGCGGCGGCGGCGCGTTCCTGGAGGCCAATCCGCGCGCCGAGGTGCCGGCCCTGGTCGAGGGCGATGTACGGATCTTCGATTCCACGATCATCCTCGAATATATCGAGGACAAATGGCCCTCCCCGGCCCTCCTGCCCGCCACGCCGGCCGAGCGGGCGCGGGTGCGGATGCTGGAAGAGGTGATGGACACCCACTTCGAGCCGATCAATTGGGGCATGAGCGAGTTGAACTGGTTCCGCCGGGCCGAGGGCGTCCTGGCCGACACCCTGCGCGCCAAAGCCGCCGAACAGACCCGCGGCTTCTTCGCCTGGCTGGAGCGGCAGTTGGGCGAACGGGAATGGTTCAATGGCGAAGCGTTCGGCTGGGGCGACCTCTCGGTGGTCCCTTATGTCAACGGCTCGGTCGGGGTCGGCCATCCGCCCGCCGCCGGCTCGCGCTTGTCCGCCTGGCTGACCCAGGTCAACGCCCGCCCCTCGGTCAGCCAGACCACCCAGGAGGCGCGCCAGGTCAGCATTGGCGACACCAACCTGGCGGCGCTGCTCGAACAGGGCCTGTTCAAACGCGAATACCGCGACCACCGCCTGGAATGGATGATCAAAAGCGGCGGCCTGGAGGTGGTGGTGAAGGGCCTGGAGAAGGACAATATCCGCTTCAGTCCAGACTTCCACTGATGCGCTCGGCCCCTACGCGCGACCCGCCGCGCGGTAGATCGCGTCGATCGCGGTCATGTTGCCGATGGCGTCGGCGCCGCCGGTGACCGGGGTCTCGCCGTCCAGCAGCACGGCGCGGAGGTTTTCCAGTTGAGCTTCGTAGCTGGTAGGGCCTTCGGTCGGCTCGGCGGTGGTCACGCCGTCGATCGTGACGGTAAAGCGGCAGCCGCCCTGGGGGGCCAGGAAGTTGACGATGGTCAGAGTTCCGCGCGTGCCGGTCAGGGTCAGGGCGGCCGAGGGCTGGGGCGTGGTCATCGAGCAACTGACCTTGGCCTCGATATCGCGGGCGAAGCGCAGGTCGGCGGAGATTTCGGCGTCGACGCCGCCCACAAAGACGCCGCTCGCGCCCA
This sequence comes from Caulobacteraceae bacterium, assembly GCA_036272715.1. Taxonomy (GTDB): domain Bacteria; phylum Pseudomonadota; class Alphaproteobacteria; order Caulobacterales; family Caulobacteraceae; genus Poindextera. The sequence goes on from DATAYD010000100.1 coordinate 2,414, forward strand.
ACACCTTCGGCTCCGCGCCGATCAGGGTGCGCAGGGCATGCAGCGGGTAGCAGCCGAGGTCCATCAGGCCGCCGCCTCCCTGCTCGGCGCTCCAGCGGAGTTCGCCGGGCGTATTGGGGATGGCGACGTTGAAGTGGGCCTCCGCGCCACTGATCCGCCCGAGCACACCCGACGCGACGATCTCGAGGGCCCGGCGCATCACGACGTGGTGGCGATAGTGGAAGGCTTCCAGCAGGATCTGGCCTGTGCGCTCCGCCGCGGCGACCATGGCGGCGGCGGCCTCGGCGTTGCGGGCGAACGGCTTCTCGCACAGCACCGTCTTGCCCGCCTCCAGCGCGGCGATGGTCCATTCGGCATGGCCGGCCGGCGGCAGGCCGTTATAGATAATGTCGACATCGTCCCGCCGGACCAGGGCCGCATAGTCGTCGGCGACGCCGCCGATCCCGTGGGCCTCGGCATAGGCGCGGGCGCGAGCCGGATCGCGCGCGGCCACGGCTGTAATGGTGAAGGCGTCTGACTTGGCCGCCGGACCGATCACGGCGGTCGGGGCGATCTTCGAGGCGCCCAATAGTCCGATTTTCAACATCGCCGGATCCTGCTTCGCTGTCCCTGGCGCCGATCTATCAGCCCTCCTCGCCGGGCGGACAAGGCAGGCTCAGGCGTAGCGGGCTTCCGCCTCGGGCGCTTCGTCCCGGCCGTTGGCGGCCCAATGAACGATGGCGGTCAGCATCTCGCGCGGATTGATCGGCTTGGCCAGATGGGCGTCCATGCCGGCGCGGCGGTATTCGGCGACCTGTTCAGGCAGCACATTGGCCGAAAGCGCGATGATCGGCAACCGGGCCAGTTCGCCGCCCATCCGGCGGATGATCTCGGTGGCCTGAACCCCGCCCATCACCGGCATCTGTACGTCCATCAGCAGCAGGTCATAGCGATGGATCCGCACCGCGTCGATCGCCTCGGCGCCGTTGCAGGCGATGTCGACCTCGATGCCGACCGATCGCAGGATGGTCGAGATCAGTTCCTGGTTAGGCTCGGCATCCTCGACCAGCAGCACATGCAGTTGACCGCCATCGATCTCGGGGGCTTCCTCGGGCGTCGCCAGGAGCATGGAGGCCGCGGCGAAATCGACCCGGAACCAGAAGGTCGAGCCTTCACCCAGGCGGCTTTCGACGCCGATCTCCCCACCCATCAGTTCGACCAGCCGCCGCGAGATGGCCAGGCCCAGCCCGGTGCCGCCAAACCGGCGCGAAATGGAGCCGTCGGCCTGGACGAACCGCTCGAACAGTTGGCCCAGCGCGGCCTCGGGAATGCCTATGCCGGTGTCCTGGACACTGAAGCGCGCGCGCGTGACGCCTTCCGGACTGGCCTCGGCCGCCACGGTCACGCTGACACGGCCCTTGCTGGTGAATTTGACCGCATTGCTCATCAGGTTGAGCAGGATCTGGCGCAGTCGCCCCGTATCGCCGGCAAGCTGGTCGCGCAGGGCTGGATCGACCTCGACCGTGAGTTCGACATCTTTCTTTTCGGCCTGGCCGACCAGAAGCGCCGCTGTATCCTCGACCAATGCGCGCAGGCTGAACGGTTCGCTTTCCAACTCGACCGCGCCGTCCTCCAATTTGGAGAAGTCGAGCACGTCATTGACGATCGAATGCAGCGCCTTGCTGGCGTCCTCGATGCGCGAGACCCAGTGACGTTCCTGCGCCGCCAGCGCGCCCCTGGTGTTCAGCAGCCCCGCGAAACCGATGATCGCGGTCAGCGGCGTACGCAATTCGTGGCTCATATTGGCCAGGAACTCGGACTTGGAGCGGGCCCCGATCTCGGCCCTGTCCCTGGCCGCGACGATCTCGCGCTCGACGGCCGCCCGTTCGGTGATGTCGTCGACGATCCAGATCTCGCCGATGCTGTCATTGCAGGCGCGGAATTCGATGTGGCGCCGCTCGCCGTCCTTGCGGGTGATCGCGCCGACGACATCAGTCGGAAATCCGTTGGCGCGCTGGTCGCGGTAGCGGGCCAGGAGCTTGCCCGATGCATCCCCATAAAGCCGCTCGAACCAGACATCGAGGCTGGGAATCTCGTCGCGGCGATAGCCGGTGACCTTCTCCATTTCGGCGTTCATCGACAAAAGGCCATCCTGGACATGCACCGCGCCTACCGGCAGCAGCTCGATGATCCGCGCCAGGCGGGCCGTGCTTTCGCGCTGCGCCGCCTCGGCGCGCCGCCGCTCGGTGACATCCTGGAACACGCCCAGCAGGGAAATCCCCTCGCCCGCGGCGTCGCGCTCGCAGACCGCCCGAGCGATCACCATGCGCACCTCGCCATCGGCGCGCACCAGCCGCAGCTCGAACTCCAGTCCCGTGCAATTGGCTATGGCGTTGTCGAAGGCCTCATCGGCGATCGGCCGGTCGTCGGGGTGAAAAAAACCGAGCGCGGCGGCCACTGTGGGATCGCCGAACGCGTCGCGATCAAGGCCGTAGATCTGATAGACCCAGTTCGACCAGGTCACCGATCGGTCCGCGAAAACGTACCGCCAGTAGCCCACGCCCGACAGGTCCTCGGCCATCGAAAGCAGGTTCGCCCGCGTGCCGTCGAACATCCGGGCCGCGGCCTGCGGCGCCCGCTTGACGCGAACCGGTTTGGCTCGTCTTGGCCGCATCCTTCCCAGTACCCCCGCTTAGCAGTCGTCCACCGGTCGCGTCTTGATGTCGCTCAGCTCCAATTCCACCCGCTTGGGGCGCCTTTGAGGCTGGGACGCCGAATTATCCGGGTTTCGGGTCCGAATTTCGGATAACAGCGAAATATTCTGCGGGAGTTTAGTTTACAAAACAAAAAGGACTGCGCCTCAACCCACGTCTTCCAAGATCATGTCCACAGCCTTTTCGGCGATCATGATAGTCGGCGCGTTCGTATTGCCGGAGGTTATGGTCGGCATGATCGAGGCGTCGGCGACGCGCAGGCCCGCCAAACCGCGCACGCTCAACCTCGAGTCGACCACACCGGCCTCACCGACGCCCATCGCGCAGGTCCCGACCGGATGGAAGATGGTGGTGGCGATCCGGCCGATGGCTTCGATGAGATCGCCGTCGTTCGAAACCCCGGTCCCCGGAAGATGTTCGATAGGCTGGAACGGCCGCAGCGCCGGCGCCGCGCAAATCCGGCGCGTCAGGCGAAGCGCGTCGACGGCCACCTGCTGGTCGACCGGATCGCTCAGATAGTTGGGCTGGATCGCCGGCGCCGTTCCTGGTTCGGGTCCGCGCAGGCTGACGGTTCCCCGGCTGCGGGGCCGCAAGTTACAGACCGAGGCGGTGATGGCGTCGAACCGGTGCAGCGGCTGGCCGAAAGCGTCCAGGCTGAGCGGTTGGACGTGGTATTCCAGGTCCGGGGCGCCCGCGCGTGGCGAGCTGTAGGCGAAACAGCCGAGCTGGCTGGGCGCCATCGACAGCGGCCCGCTCCGTCGCAAGGCGTATTCGAGCGCTATGCCGGCTCGCCCGAACAGGCTGGAAGCGCGGCCGTTCAGCGTGACGGCACCGCTAACCTTGTAGACCGCGCGGATCTGCAGGTGATCCTGCAGATTGGCCCCTACTCCGGAGAGATCGCGGATCACCTCGACGCCATGCCGTCGCAGCAGCGCTCCCGGTCCGATTCCGCTCAGTTGAAGGATATGAGGCGAGCCGATGGCGCCGGCGGCCAGGATGACTTCCCGCCGAGCGGTCGCGGTCTGGGCGGCGCCCTGGCGGCGGAAGGCGACGCCGGCGGCGCGGCCGCCCGCGACCGCCACCCGCTCGACCTGAGCGCCCGTCACGACCATCAGGTTGGGGCGCTTCAGAACCGGCCGCAGGAAGCCGCGCGACGCGCTCCAGCGCAGGCCGTTGTGCTGGGTGACCTCGAAGAGGCCGCTGCCGAAATTGTCGCCACGGTTGAAGTCATCGGTCTTGGGGATGCCGCACTGTTCGGCGGCGTCGCGGAAGGCGTCCAGGATCGGCCAGTGCAATCGCTGGCGCGCGACCTTCAAAGGGCCGCCCGCGCCATGCATCTCGTCGGCGCCGCCGAAATGGTCTTCGGAACGCCGGAACAGTGGCAGGACGTCGTCCCAGCCCCACCCCGTCGCGCCCAACTGGCGCCAGTGGTCATAGTCGGCGGCCTGGCCCCGCATATAGATCATGCCGTTGATCGAGGACGAACCGCCCAGCAGCCGGCCGCGCGGATAGTTCAGCGACCGGCCGCCGAGCCCCGCCTCCGGCTCGGTGCGGAAGCACCAATCGGTGCGCGGTTTGCCCTGGGTGTAGAGATAGCCGGCCGGCACGTTGACCCAGAACAGCGCGTCGTGGCCGCCGGCTTCCAACAACAGCACGCGATGACGCGGATCGGCGCTCAGCCGGTTGGCCAGCACGCATCCGGCCGATCCCGCGCCGACGATGATGAAGTCGAATTCGCCGATGGACCGGACGTCCGCCATACCGTTGTTCCAACCCCCATGCACGGCCGATTTGACGTAGCCATGGCCGCCGGGTCCCGTCATAGGGAAGCCGGCATGACGGTCAAACTGATCATTCTGTTTCTCGCCGCGTTCTGGGCCGGCGCGCAGAACGCCCTCGCCGGGGGCGGATCGTTCGTCACCCTGCCGGCTCTGATCTTTTCCGGTCTCGACGCGCGCGCCGCCAACATCACCTCGACCATCGCTTTGTTCCCGGGACAGACGACGACCGGCCTGGTCGGGCGCAAGTTGGTGTCCGGAGCCGGGCGGCTGTCGTTCCGCGCCCTGGTCATCATCAGCCTGGCCGGCGGCGCGATCGGCGCGGTGCTGCTGCTGGCGACCCCGGCCGCCTTCTTCGCCAAGCTGCTGCCCTGGCTGGTGCTCTTCGCCACCTCGGTGTTCGCCTGGGGCAGTTTCTTCCGCAGGCCGTCGGAGAACCAGGCTCATCTGAATCCAGCGGCGGCGGCCGCGATCCAGTTCTGCATCGCCATCTATGGCGGCTATTTCGGCGGCGGGATCGGATTTCTGATGCTGGCGGCCCTGACCATCGCGGGGCTGGGCGTGCGGGCCGCCGGCGCGACCAAGAACATGCTGGCCTCGGTGATGAACGCCTCGGCGGTCCTGATCTTCGTTTTCACTCCGGGGCTGGACTGGTCACGCATCGGGGTGGTGGCCGTCGGCGCGATCGTCGGCGGCGTGGCCGGCGGCTGGCTGCTTCGACGGGTCGATGAAAAGCTGCTTCGCGGTTTCGTGGTGATCATAGGCGTCGCCCTGACCATTGGCCTGTTCGTGCGCAAGGTGTGACCCGATCGGACCACATGCCGTTCCTGGAGAAACGATTGACCCGCCCCCTGAACGGCTCCAAAACCGCCTCCTCCCGCTCCAGGCCGCCTTGTGATCAGGAATTGGCGTCATGCTTCGCTTGAAGGCCTCGGTCGCATTGCCCACCCTTGGTTTGATGCTGTTCATGGGGCTGTCGGCGAGCGCCCAGCTTCGCATCGGCGCGGCGGCCTTCGGCGACTGGACCACCGACGCTCCGGGGGTGGTCCGCAAGATTTCGGCGACTGATATACCGGCTCCCGGCAAGGCCGTCGCCGCGTTGTCGCAGCAAATCGCGCGACCTGAAGACGTGCTGCCGAAGACCCTGCCCGGCTTCTCGGCCGAACCTTTCGCCCAGGTCAGCAAGGCCAGGCTGCTGCGCACCGCGCCGAACGGCGACATCTTCGTGGCCGCCACCGAAGCCGGCGACATCCAGGTGCTGCGCGCCGCGGACGGCGCGGCCAAGCCGACGGTGATGAAGACCTTCGCCTCCGGCCTGGACCGGCCGTTCGGCATCGCCTTCTATCCGGCCGGCCCCAACCCGAAATGGGTCTATGTGGCCAACACCAATGCGGTGATCCGCTTTCCCTACGAGAATGGCGACCTGCAGGCGCGCGGACCGGTCCAGGTGCTGGTATCGGCCCTGACCGAGGATAAGCGCGGCCACTTCACCCGCGACGTCGTCTTCTCACCCGACGGCAAGCGCATGTTGGTGTCCGTCGGCTCTGGCTCGAACGTCGCCGAGGAGATGACCAAGAAGACGCCGGCGGAGACCAAGGCCTGGGCCGACAGCCATGTGCTGGGCGCCGCCTGGGGCCCCGAGCGCGACCGGGCTGACGTGCTGTCCTTCGACATCGACGGCCACGACAAGCAGGTCTTCGCCACAGGCATTCGCAACTGTGTCGGCCTGGCCATCCATCCCCTGACCAAGGACGTCTGGTGCTCGACCAACGAGCGCGACCTCTTGGGCGACAACCTGCCGCCGGACTATGCGACGCGGGTTCGCGAGCACGCCTTCTATGGCTGGCCCTGGTACTATATCGGCGCCAACGAGGATCCTCGGCTGAAGGGCGCGCGGCCGGACCTGGCCGGCAAGGTCACCGTGCCGGACGTGCTGTTCCAGGCCCATTCGGCGCCGCTGGAAATGACCTTCTACACCGGCAAGTCCGGCGCGGCGGCGTTTCCGGCCGACTATCGCGGGGACGCCTTCGTCGCCCTGCACGGCTCGTGGAACCGGGCCAAGCGCACCGGCTACAAGGTGGTCCGCCTGAAGCTGAAGAACGGCGTCCCGACCGGCGAATACGAGGATTTTCTGGTCGGCTTCGTGGCGAATGATCAGAGCGTTTGGGGCCGGCCGGTCGGGGTGACGGTCGCTCACGACGGCGCGCTGCTGGTCGCCGACGACGGCGGGGACATGATCTGGCGCGTCGCCTACAACCACGGAGTCACCCAATGAACCGCGCGATCATCGCTTGGCTGTCCGCCGGGGCCGCCGCCGGTCTCACCTGCGTCGCCGGCCTGGCGGGCGCCCAGCCCGCCGCCGGCGATCCGGTCAAGGGCAAGGCGGCG
>DATAYD010000101.1:0-6674 GCA_036272715.1 Caulobacteraceae bacterium
CCGAACGGCACATCCCCAACTCGATCGCCACCCTGCGACGAAGGCTCGCCGTGGCCCTGGTCAAACGCCTGCCCCGATGTCCGTGCTGCGGACAGAGGCGCCTTTTATGACGCAGTAAGACTAGAGCATTTTCCGACGAAGTGGACACCGGTTCGTCGTCAGAAAATGCGCTGATGCATTGGGTCTAGAGCCATTTTTATCCGATCAGATCGATTCGATCTGATCGGAAAGGGCTCACATCTAGTGCTTCTTGACGCGTTTCTTCTTCTTGGCCGCCCCCGGAGGAACATAGGCCACCTCGGTGGAGGAATGCGCGACCGGCGCATAGACCGGCGGCGGCGCGCCGGCGGCGATCATCATGCATTGGCCCGTGTCCATCATCACGTGCTGGCCCAGGCAGAAGATGTCCTCGTAGTGCGGCTTGGAGACGGCCAGGCATTGATAGAGGTTCAGCTTGGCGTCGCTGAGGCAGTTGGAGGTCGTCGTCTCGGTCACGATCGGCGTGGTGCGAGCCGCCTGGTCGTCGCCGGCCTCGCCCAGCACCGCCAGGGCCGCGAGCGCCAGGCCGCGGATGACCACCGGCGGATAAGGCTGGGTCGCCGGCGCGGCGGGGGGCGCCATGCCCATCGGCGCGGCGCCGATCGCTTCCTGCTGCAGGCGCGCGGCGTCCGTGCTGGTAGGCAGCATGGGAACGACGGCCTTGGCGTCGGCGAGCCTCTGGTCGCGATTGGCGACCATCTGCTGGGACCAGCTCTGGCGCTGGATCGAATAGGCGGACTGTTTCACCAGTTCGCCGCTGGAATAGAGCTTCTGGCCCTGGTCCATAAGGGTGGCGATGACCAGGGCGGCCGCGCTGTCCGCGCTCTTGATCCCGACCACGTAGGCGGGGTTGTTGGTGATGTCGTCGGTCAGCAGCGGACGGGACACCGGATTGGCGGCGAAGACCTGAACTTCCTTGACGAAGGCGGGATCCTGCAGGGCGACGACGGCGGCATAGGCGATCGAGCCGCGCAGAAGCTGGCGCGGGTCGTCGGCGTCGCCGGCTTTCAGCGAGGCGGCGACATCGTCGCCGCTCTTGAACTCGGGGCTGATGGCCGCGATGCGGGCCATGTATTCCTGATAGGCGGCGGCGTCCTGGGTCAGGCTTTCGGACAGCGTGATCGGTGGCGGCGTCGGGACCGGCGGTAGTGGGGGCGGGGGGGGAGGCGGCGGCGGCGTGCTGCAGCCCGCCAGGGCCGCCGCGCCGATCACGCCGGCCAGGATATATGCAATGCTCCGCGTCGAATTCATGCCCAAACCATGCCCTTGGATACCGAATGGCCGCGAATAGGCGCCGGAAAGGTCCACAATGTGGCGCAGCTTTGCAGTAACGGCGATCCGCGGCGGCGAATCGGCAGCATAGGCGTTAATCGAACAGCTTGGAGACCGATTCTTCGTTGGCGATGCGCCGGATCGCCTCGCCGATCAGGGGCGCCACGCTGATGCGGCGGGTCTTGGCGCTGCGGCGGGCCTCGTCATTGGCCTCGATCGAATCGGTGACCGCGAGTTCCTTGAGCGAGGAGTTGTTCACCCGTTCGATCGCCGCGCCCGACAGCACCCCATGGGTGATATAGGCGGAGACCTCCTCGGCGCCGGCCTTGATCATCGCTTCGGCGGCGTTGCACAGGGTGCCGGCGGAATCGACGATGTCGTCATAGATGATGCAGCGGCGCCCGCGCACGTCGCCGATGATGTTCATCACCTCGCTGTGGCCCGGACCGGAACGGCGCTTGTCGACGATGGCGAGGTCCGCGTCCAGCCGGTTGGCCAGGGCCCGCGCGCGCACCACGCCGCCGGGATCCGGAGAGACGATCATCAGCTCGCTCGACTGCCCATGCCGGGCCCGGATATCGTCGGCCAGCACCGGCGTCGGCAGCAGATTGTCCGTGGGGATATCGAAGAAACCCTGAATCTGCCCGGCGTGCAGGTCCATGGTCAGCACCCGGTGCGCGCCCGCGCGGGTGATCAGATTGGCGACCAGCTTGGCGGAGATCGGCGTGCGGCCATCGGTCTTACGGTCCTGCCGGGCATAGCCGAAATAGGGCATGACCGCCGTGATCCGCCTGGCCGAAGCCCGGGTCAGGGCGTCGATGCAGATCAACAGCTCCATCAGGTTGTCATTGGCCGGATAGCTGGTCGACTGGATCACGAACACGTCCTCGCCGCGCACGTTCTCCTCGATGCGGACGAACACCTCGTTGTCGGAAAATCGGCGGACCTGGGCCTTGGTCAGGGGCAGGTCGAGCGCTTCGGCGATCGCGCCCGCCAAAGCGTGATTGGAGTTGCCGGCGAGCAGCTTCATGATCGCGGTCCGTAGGTGACGGTTGAGGTTTCGGCTTCTAACAGCCGCGCCGCCCGGGGCAAGCCCTCGATCTCCGCCCGGCGTCAGGCCGTCAGCATGATCGCGGACATCAGGCGGCCATAATCGGCCTCGCCACGCTGGACCGCGCGGCGGTTGGAGAAGAACAGGTCCTCCTCGGCGCGGGTGTCGCGGCCGATCCATTCAGTCTGGCTCACCCCCGCCTCCTGGAGCCGCGCGAGCACATAGGCGGGCAGGTCGAACAATCGCTTTTCCGGTGTCGCGCCGGGCCGGAAGAATCGATCATTGGCCGGAGCATCGGCGGCGAAACGTTCCAGGAAATCCAGGCCGACCTCATAGGACTCGGGCCCGATACAGGGGCCGACCGCCGCGATCATGTGTTCGCGCCGCGCGCCCAACCCCGCCATCGCTTCGACCGCCGAGGCCACCACGCCGCGGATCGCGCCGCGCCAGCCGGCGTGGACCGAGGCGACCACCCGTGCGACGGGATCCGCGATCAGCACCGGCGCGCAGTCGGCCGACAGCGCCGCGCAGATCAGGCCGGGCGCGGCCGTCGCGATCGCGTCTCCCTCCGGCGCGGCGGCCCACGGCGCTTCGGCCGCATGGGCCACGGCCGAATGGGTCTGGTAGACGGTCGCGAGCGCCGATGGCCCCGCGCCGAACCAGGCCGCGATCCGGCGGCGGTTCTCCTCGACGGCCTCGGCCTGGTCGCCGGAGCCCCGCCCGACGTTCAGGCTGTCATAAAGCCCGGTCGAAACCCCGCCCCGGCGTGTGAAGAAGGCGTGGCGCACGCCGGAGAGCGACGCCAGGCGGGAAGACTGCAGGACGGGCGTTTCGGAGGTCATGGGCTTTCAAATCCGGGCGGCGTGGGTTGGCCTGGCGCGAACAGGCAGGCCGCCTTGAAGAGTTCGCCCATCTGATCCGCGTCGATCAGCCGCGCCAATTGACGGGCGATGGCGTCGGCCCGCTCCGGCTTCGCCCGCGCCAGGGCCCGGGCCCGAACCTCCACGCCCAGCCGGCGCAGGAATTCGCCCTGGCCGAGGATCGCGGTCGAGGCGCCCCGTGCACGGGCGGCGGCCAGCACGCCTGGGAAGTCCGCGTGGACGGTCAGGTCCGCGGCGCCCGGCTCGGCCAGGGGATCGACCTTCCGGTGCCGCGACAGGGCCTGCAGCGTGTCGCCGGTCCCGGGCTGGTCGCGGCCGTAGTCGATCAGCAGGCCCGCGCCCCCCTGGCGCACGATCCGCGTGGCGAGCTCGGCCGCGAAATCCGTCTGGGCGGCGGCGACCTCGACGACCGCGCCGATCGGCGCCCCCTCTGGCAGGGTTTCGCCGGGCAGCGGGACCAGGCCGAAACGAAGTTCGCCGGCCGGGCCGAGCCCCACCGCCCGTTCCGCGACGCCATCGGCCGTTCTGACGAACTGGCGCACGGGCAGGCAGTCCAGGAATTCGTTGGCGACCAGGATGATCGGCGCGTCGCTCGGCAGTTCGGCCAGGCTCGCGGCCCAACGCGGTTCGACGCCAGCTTGCTTCAGCCGGGTCCGCTGGGCCGCGATCAGCGGAGCGCTGGTCTCGACCAGCCAAAGCTCGGCGGCGGCCAGGAAGCCGGCGCCCAGGCGTCCGGTGCGCAGGACGTCGCTGGTCAGGGTCCCGTCGCCCGGTCCCGCTTCGGCCAACAGGAGCCGCGCGGGGCGTCCAAGGCCGCGCCAGGTTTCCACCGCCCAGGCGCCGATCAGTTCGCCGAACATCTGCGAGACCATGGGCGCGGTGATGAAATCCCCGTCCTCGCCCAGTCGCGGTCGGGTGGCGTAGTAGCCGTCCAGCGGATCGTGCAGACAGGCGTTCATGAACCGGGAGATGGGAATCGGGCCGCCGGCGCTGATCTCGGCCCGCAGCCGAAGCTTCAGGCTCATTCGGCCGGGTGGTGTGGCGCGGCCGGGGCCAGCGCGGGCGGCGTGCGCCGAGACCGCCAGATCAGCCAGGCGCCGACCAGGACCATGGGCGCCGAGAGCAATATGCCCATGGTCAGGCCAAACGGCATGTGGTCGAGGCCGACGTCCGGCTGGCGCACATTCTCCAGCGCGATGCGGAACACGCCATACATCATGACGAACAGGCCGGTGGTCGCGCCGCGCAGCTTCAGCCAGCCCAAGCGGTGCGTCGCCAAGCGCAGGATCAGGAACAGGACGAGCCCTTCCAGGCCGGCCTCGTAGAGTTGGCTCGGATGGCGTGGCAGGCTGTCCGGCGCGCTGGGGAAGATAATTCCCCAGGGAAGGGTGGTTGGCCGCCCCCAGAGCTCGCCATTGATGAAGTTGGCGATCCGGCCAAAGAACAGGCCGATCGGCGCGCAAGGCGCGACGAGGTCGCCCAGGCGCAGCATGTCGACCCGGTTGGCCAGGGCGAAGGCGATGATCGCGATCGTCACGCCCAGGAAACCGCCATGGAACGACATGCCGCCATGCCAGACCCTGAAGATCTCCAGCGGGTCGGCGAAAAACGCGCCGCGGCCATAGAACAGCACATAGCCCAGCCGTCCGCCCCCAATGACGCCGAGCGTGACCCAGAGAATCAGGTCGTCGAACTGGATCAGCGTGATCGGCGGCTCGATCGGGCGCCAGATCCTGGGCGTCCGGATCAGCCGCACGCCGTAGCGCCAGCCGAGCAGGATGCCCGCGATATAGGCCAGGGCGTACCAGCGGATGTCGATCGGCCCGAGCCGGAACGGGCCGATCGTCAGCGAACCGAGATGGAACGCGCCGATGACGATCGCGCCGATATGGAGCAGGACCGGATCAAAATGCGGAAACGGCAAGGTGCGCCTCGAAAAACCTGATGGCGCTGTTTAGCAGGCCCAGGGGCGAAACGGGAGCCGCCAGAGCATTTTCAAGCGAAGTGGAAACCGGTTCGCGTGAAGAAAATGCGTGAAACAAAGAGATGACAGAGCGCTATCGATTCACCTTGAAGCGATAGCGCTCTAAATAGGTCCTGGGCCTTCCACGAAGGTCCGAAGTCGCCCCAGGGCGTCGTCCCATTGCGCCGAGACCCGGTCGAGATAGGATCGGGCCTCGATGACCGGTTCCGGACGGTAGGCGAACCGGCTCTCGCGCCCGACCCGGATGCTGCTGACCAGCCCCGCGCTCTCCAGCACGCGCAGGTGCTTGGTGACGGCCTGGCGGGTCATGCGGGCGTCCGCCGACAGCGTGCTGATCGATCGCGCCCGCCCGTCGCTCAGCCGGGTCAGCAGCGACAGGCGGGTGCGGTCGCCCAGGGCGGCGAAAATCGGCGCCGGATCCGCGGGGCGAACCTGACGTTCAGGACTGGACATGGGCCGCGATGTTCTGGGTCTGGGCGCTCCAGCCGCCGTCATTCATCCGGAGCGCTTCATCGCGCCGGTGGGCCGGCAAGGCGTCGAAACCGGACTCGGTGATGGTCAATCGGGTTCCGCTCCCGATCTCCTCCAACCGGAATTCGACCAGGGTCGACGGTTCCCCCGAATAATCCATGTTCGGATCCACGGCGTAGGGATGCCATGTGAAGGAGAACAGACGCCGAGCCTCCATCCGCACGACCCGGGCCTCCCAGACCAGGTGTTCGTAGCCGGGATGGGTGATGTGGCCGCGCGACAGTTCTCCGGGAGCGAACGGGTCCTCGAGCTTGACGCGGAACCAGGCGCCAAATTCGGCGGAGTCGGTCAGCGCGAGCCAGACCCGGTCGACGGGGGCCTTCAATTCAATGGTCTTTTCGATCTGATTGGTCATAGGCAACCTCCTGGATGCCTGTTCAATGGCACAACCAGCCGCAATACGCAATCATATGGTTGCCATTTTCCGCGCCTATCGACACGGCCGGTTTGGCATTCATCCGCTATTTGCCATATAGGGGAGACATGCAGACCCAAAACCCGTTCCTCGACGAGTTCGCCAAACTGACCACGGCGGCCATGGGCCTGGCCCAGACCGCCGGCGAAGAAGCCAAGGCGGCCTTCCGCGCTCAGGCGGATCGCCTGGTGATCGAATTCGACCTGGTGCGCCGCGACGAATTCGACGCCTTGAAGGCGCAACTTCAAGCGCTGCAAGACGAAGTCGCGGATTTGAAGGCTCAACTGGGGGGCGGGGAGCCCTCGGATGGGAGTATAGCTCGCCCAGGACAAGAAGCCGGTTGAGACGGCCGCCACGAAGCAGATTAAGCTGCCGACTCATAAGGTCCCATCAGCGGGCGGCCGCCCGCTGATTCTCCAGAACCGACGAGGTCCCATGGACGCCCCCCAATCGGAAGAAGACGAAGTCGATCTGGGCTTCGATCCTCTGGACGTCGTCGAG
>DATAYD010000102.1:0-7803 GCA_036272715.1 Caulobacteraceae bacterium
CAATAAGCGTCGCGCGCCTCGTCTCCTGAACTTTACAGTGTTAACCGCCGCCGCTCGCCGGCCGGGTCCTTCTCGCGGGTCAGGAGAAAGGTTAAGCCTGCGGAGGGGACACAAGCGGTCCCTCGGACCTTCTGGACCGAGGGCAAACAGGGAGAACGCTATGAAGACCTCGATCCTTCTGGCCGCCAGCGCCGCGTCGATGATCGCGGCCGGCGCCGCCGCCGCGCCCATGATCCCGGACTATGTCTCCGCCGCCGTCGCCGATAGCCACCGGCCGGATGTCGACACCGCCCGCGACGCCAATCGCAAGCCGGCCGAAGTGCTGGCCTTCAGCGAGGTCAAGCCGGGTGACAAGGTGTTCGAAATCCTGCCCAGCAAGGGTTATTTCACGCGGCTGTTCAGCAAGGCGGTCGGGCCGACCGGCCATGTCTACGCGGTTTCGCCGACCGTGAACCCGGAGACCGGCGCGGCCGTGCCGCCGATGGCGCTGATCGGCGACCCGGCCTATCCCAATGTCTCGCCCGTGCCCCTCAGCTTCGCCAGCATCAAGTCGCCGGAGCCGGTCGATATCGTCTTCACCGCACAGAACTATCACGACTTCCATCTGGCCCGCTTCAAAGCCGACGTAGTCGCGCTCGACCGTCAACTGTTCGCGGACCTGAAGCCGGGCGGTCTTCTGATCATCGAGGATCACGCCGCCGAAGCAGGATCGGGCCTGCGCGATCCGGACAAATTGCACCGGATCGACGAGGCGGTCGTCAAGCAGGAGGTCGAGTCGGCCGGCTTCAAGCTGGTCGCGGAGAGCGATGTCCTGCATAATCCGGCCGACCCGCACACCGCCCTGGTGTTCGACCCGGCGATCCGAGGTCATACGGATCAATTCGTATTGAAGTTCCGCAAACCCGGCTAAAAGCCGGCCCGAAAGTACAAGAGTCGCTAACGTACAAGGCGCATAACGGGTTTCACGATGTGGACTCGTATTGCGGCCTTATGCGAGAACACCCAAATCAAAGCCGCCGCGCCTGGGCGCGTGGTGGCGCCGGAGCTTTCGAGGCATGGACTACAGAGCCGCCTTTCATCGCGCTGTCGATCAGGTCAAGACCGAGGGCCGCTACCGCGTCTTCGCCGACCTGAAGCGCTATCGCGGCGAATTCCCGCGCGCGCAGTGGACCCGCGAGGGCGGCTGTTCGAGCGACGTCGTGGTCTGGTGCTCCAACGACTATCTGGGCCAGGGCCAGAACCCGGTCGTGACCGCGGCCATGCACAAGGCCATCGACGAGGCCGGTTCGGGTTCGGGCGGCACGCGCAATATCTCCGGCACCACCCACTATCACGTGGAGTTGGAGCACGAATTGGCGACGCTGCACGGCAAGGAAGCCGCGCTGCTGTTCACTTCCGGCTATGTCGCCAATGAAGCGGCGCTCTCGACCCTGGCCAAGATCCTGCCGGGCCTCGTGATCTATTCGGACGAGTTGAACCACGCCTCGATGATCGCCGGCATCCGCAATGGCGGCTGCGAACGGCATGTGTTCCGCCACAACGACTTGCAGCACCTGGAAAGCCTGCTCCAGGACGCGCCGGCCGACCGGCCCAAGTTGATCGCGTTCGAGAGCGTCTATTCGATGGACGGCGACATCTCCGACCTGGCCGGCACGATCGAACTGGCCAAGAAGTATGGCTGCCTGACCTATCTGGACGAGGTTCACGCCGTTGGCCTCTACGGCCGGCACGGCGGCGGCGTCGCCGAGCGCGACGGCGTGATGGACCAGATCGACATCATCGAAGGCACGCTCGGCAAGGCGTTCGGCGTCATGGGCGGCTATATCGCCGGCGACGCGGTGATGGTGGACGCCATCCGCTCCTATGCCTCGGGCTTCATCTTCACGACCTCGCTGCCGCCGGCTTTGATGGCCGGGGCGTTGGCCAGTGTGCGCTGGCTGCGCGAACACGACGAAGTGCGCCGGATCCATCAGGAGCGCGCCGCGACCCTGAAGCGCCGCTTCCACGAAGCCGGCCTGCCGGTCATGCCGTCCGTCAGCCATATCGTCCCGGTGCTGGTGGGCGACCCGGTGCACTGCAAGCTGATTTCGGACCTGCTGCTGATCGACCATGGCGTCTATGTGCAGCCGATCAACTATCCGACCGTCCCGCGCGGCACCGAACGCCTGCGCTTCACGCCCACGCCGTTCCACACCGACGCCATGTTCGACGACCTGGTCGGCGCCCTGGACGCCCTGTGGTCGCGGTGCAACGTCAAGCGCCTGGGCGGCTACGCGGCTTAGGATCGTGGCGTGATGGGGCGTTCGCCCCACGGGTCTTGGAAAGCTTCGCTCCTGGCGGCGACAGTCGTGGTTGTGCTCGCCAGCGGGCCGGCCGCCATCGCCGCGCCGACCTGCCAGAACCACAATGGCGACGCGGTGCGGTGCGGAACCGCCGGCGCATTGCCCGTGGGCCAGATCGTGCCGCCACAGTCCCGGCCCGCCGACCGCGTCGCCAATCCCCTGGCGCCGCCGGTGATCTTTGGCCTGGTCTGCGTCATCGGCGGCATCTTCGCGCTCATCGCCTTGATGCCCCGGTTCGGCGGTGAATGGGACAAGCAGCAGGACGACGACGAGGCGGATTAGATCGGCGGAACCTTGAGGCTCGGCGAAAATTGTAGTAACGTACCTACACCAATCTTCCAAACTCGATGTCGCCCTGATGACCATCACCACCTTCTCCAGTCGTGAATTCAATCAAGCTTCCAACCGCGCCAAACAGGCCGCGAAGGACGGTCCGGTGTTCATCACCGATCGCGGCAAGCCCGCTCATGTGCTGCTCACAATCGAGGATTATCAGAAGCTTACCGGCGAGCGGCCCAAGATCGCCGATCTCTTGGCCGGGCCGGGGACCGAAGACATCGACTTCGATCCGCCTCGGGTCGTTATCGGACTCCGCCCCGCCGATTTCTCCTGATGTTCCTTCTGGACACCAATGTCGTGTCCGAACTCCGAAAAGTGCATTCGGGCAAGGCCGACGCCAGTGTCTCGCGCTGGGCCGACCGAGTGGACATCCGGGACCTCTATCTTTCAACCGTCATCGTCATGGAATTGGAGATCGGCGTTCTGTTGTTGGAGCGTCGGGACGCGCGGCAAGGCGCTCAATTGCGCGCCTGGCTGGACACAGCGGTTCTGCCGTCGTTCGAAGGGCGCGTCCTGCCCGTGGACACCACCGTGGCGCGACGATGCGCCCAACTCCATGTCCCCGATCCTCGGGCCGAACGCGACGCATTGATCGCCGCCACCGCATTCGTTCACGGCATGACGGTCGTGACTCGCAATGTGCGCGATTTCGAATCAACTGGGGTGACGGTGATCAATCCTTGGTGCGTTGGGTGAAATAAGCCACACGAGACCGACATAACGATTAAAATCAGGGTTCAGACCAGCAGAACCTTGCGGTTCATCGAGGTCAGCGGTCTCACAAGTTTCGGCGTCGACGTAGTTCGATACGAGTCCTTCGACTACGCTGCGACCCAGGCGCTTGCCGCCGCCGCCCATTTTATGGAATTCGACGGTCTACTCGTTCCGAGCGCGCGCCATGGATCGCACAACCTTATCGTTTTTATGGATCGGGACGGAGCGGCGTCCCTCGAAAGCTTGAGCACAGAGGTCGTCGACTGAACGGCTTGGCGACGGCGTCGATAGTTCGCGGCCTTGGGGGCGCCTTTTCTGGCGGGCGCCTTTTGCGTTGGCGAACAGCGACGTCGAACGGCGTCACAATGGATTGATCCCCCCGCCGACGGGGTTAAAGAAGGCCCTCCCGCCGAATCGCTTCCGAAAGGCCCCGCCTTGTCCGTTCAGACCGCCGTCGCCCCGCCGGCGACCAACGCCTTCTTTTCCGAGACGCTGGGCGACCGCGATCCCGAGCTGTTCGCCACGATCGGCCAGGAGCTGCACCGCCAGCAGACCCAGATCGAACTGATCGCGTCGGAGAACATCGTCTCGCGCGCGGTGATGGAGGCCCAGGGCTCCATCATGACCAACAAGTACGCCGAGGGTTATCCCGGCCGGCGCTATTATGGCGGCTGTGAATATGTCGATATCGCCGAGGCCCTGGCCATCGAGCGGGCCAAGGCGCTGTTCGGCGCCGCGTTCGCCAATGTGCAGCCCCATTCCGGCTCCCAGGCCAACCAGGCCGCGTTCATGGCGCTGATGAAGCCCGGCGACGCCTTCATGGGCATGGACCTTGCCGCGGGCGGCCATTTGACGCACGGCAGCCCGGTCAACCAGTCCGGAAAGTGGTTCCGGCCGATCCCCTATACGGTGCGCCAACAGGACGATCTGATCGACTACGACTCGGTCGCCGAGATCGCCGAGCGCGAAAAGCCGAAGGTAATCATCGCCGGCGGCTCGGCCTATAGCCGCCACATCGACTTCAAGCGATTCCGCCAGATCGCGGATGGCGTGGGCGCCGCGTTGATGGTCGACATGGCCCATTATGCGGGCCTGATCGCCGCCGGGGCCTATCCGAGCCCGATGGCCGACGCCCACATCGTCACCTCGACCACCCACAAGACCCTGCGCGGCCCGCGCGGCGGCCTGATCCTGACCAATGACGCGGCCCTGGCCAAGAAGATCAATTCGGCGATCTTCCCTGGCCTGCAAGGCGGTCCGCTGATGCACGTGGTCGCGGCCAAGGCCGTGGCTTTCGGCGAAGCGCTGCGTCCTGAATTCAAGGTCTACGCCCAGGCGGTGATCGACAACGCCCGCGCCCTGGCCGACGCGTTGGGCGCCGCTGGGTTGAATATCGTTTCCGGCGGCACCGACAGCCACCTGATGCTGGTCGACCTGCGCCCCAAGGGCGTCACCGGCAAGGCGGCCGAGGCGGGCTTGGAGCGCGCGCACATCACCTGCAACAAGAACGGCATCCCGTTCGACCCCGCGCCGCCGGCGGTCACCTCGGGGGTGCGGCTGGGGACGCCGGCCGGCACCACGCGCGGCTTCGGGGTGGCGGAGTTCCGGCGCATCGGCCAGTTGATCGGAGACGTGGTGACCGGCTTGGCCGCCAATCCGGACGGCAATGCCGCGGTCGAGGCCAAGGTGCGCGAGGAAGTCCTGGCGCTCTGCGCGCGTTTCCCCATCTATAGCTGAACTGAACTAAGCTCGGGCCAGGATCCGGGGAGGGTCTGACACGCATGCGCTGCCCGTTCTGTGGACGCGACGAGAGCCAGGTCAAGGATAGCCGCCCCTCGGAGGACAACGCCGTCATCCGTCGCCGGCGCCTGTGCCCGGCGTGCGGCGCCCGCTTCACCACTTTCGAGCGGGTGCAGTTGCGCGAGTTGACCATCGTCAAGCGCTCCGGGCGACGCACGCCGTTCGAGCGGGAAAAGCTGGTGCGCTCGATCTCGGTCGCGCTGCGCAAACGGCCCGTCGAGCCGGAGCGGTTGGAGCGGATGGTCTCGGCCATCGTGCGCCAATTGGAGAGCATGGGCGAAACCGAGCTCGCCTCGCATGTGGTCGGCGAGATGGTCATGAAGGCGCTGAAGTCCTTGGATCAGGTCGCCTATGTCCGCTACGCGTCGGTCTATCGCGACTTCCGCGAGACCAATGACTTCGCCAAGTTCCTGGGCGACGAGGGGCTGGACGAGGGCGCCGAGGACGGCGTTTCGGCGGGCCGTCACGAGCCGGGTGAATGACGCGGCGGATCACGCTGAAGCTCGCCACCTCGCTCGACGGCCGCATCGCCACCGCCAGCGGCGAGAGCCGATGGATCACCGGACCGGACGCGCGGCGCGAGGTCCACGGCCTGCGCGCGGCGCATCAGGCGGTGCTGGTCGGGGTCGAGACGGTGATCGCCGACGATCCCGCCCTGACCGTTCGCTTAGGCGATTTCACGGGGATGCAGCCGCAACGCATCGTCCTCGACAGCCGGCTCAGAACGCCGCCGTCGTCCGTGCTGGTCGCCACCGCCCGCGAGGCCCCGACCGTCGTCATCACCACGCGGGGAGCAAACCAGCGTTTGACCGACGCGGGGGTTACGGTGATTGAAGCCGGCGAACAGGATGGCCGGGTCGATCTGGTTTCGGCGATCGCCGCCCTGCGAGGACGAGGGGTGGACCAGATATTGATAGAGGGCGGCGGGCGGGTGGCGGCGGGTTTTCTGCGCGCGGGCCTGGTGGACGCGGTGGAATGGTTCCGCGCCCCGATCCTGCTGGGCGCCGAGGGCCGTCCGGCGATCGGCGGGCTGGATCTGGGCGTCCTGGCCGACGCCCCCCGGTTTCGCCGGACCAATGTCGCCGAGGTCGGCCAGGACCTTTGGGAACGGTACGAGAGAGTCTGAATGTTCACCGGAATCATCACCGACATCGGCCGCGTACGCGCGGTGCGCGACACCAATCGCGACCGCCGTTTCGAGATCGAGACCGCTTACGACCTTTCGACCATCGAGATCGGCGCCTCGATCAGCCATTCGGGTTGCTGCCTGACCGTGGTCGAGAAGGGAATGGCCTGGTTCGCGGTCGAGGTGTCCGGCGAGACCCTGTCCGCCACCACCCTGTCCGACTGGGCCGAGGGTCGGGGCGTCAACCTGGAGCGGGCGACCCGCGCCGGGGACGAACTCGGCGGCCACATCGTCTCGGGCCATGTCGACGGGGTCGGGGAGGTGCTGTCGATCACGCCCGAGGGCGGCTCGCACCGGATTCGCGTCCGCGTCCCGCGCCCCTTGCACCGCTATATCGCCTCCAAGGGCTCGATCGGCGTCGAGGGCGTGTCACTGACGGTCAACGAGGTCGAGGACGACGTCTTTGGCGTCAATATCATCCCGCATACCTGGGATGCGACCACACTGGGGCGTTTGGAGGCCGGATCGCGGGTCAATCTGGAGATCGACATGCTGGCGCGCTATCTGGCGCGGTGGCAGGAGACCGCGGCGTGAGCGAAGACACCCCCATTTCACCGATCGAGGACATCATCGAGGACGCGCGCCAGGGCCGCCCCTATATCCTGGTCGACGCGGAGGACCGGGAGAACGAGGGCGATGTCATCATCCCGGCCCAGTTCGCCACCCCCGACCAGATCAATTTCATGGCCAAGCACGCGCGGGGCCTGATCTGCCTGTCCATCACCAATGAACGCGCGCGCAAGCTGCGCCTGCCCCCGATGGCCAGTGACAACCGCGCCGAGCACGGCACCGCCTTCACCGTCTCGGTCGAGGCGCGCGAGGGGGTGACGACCGGCATTTCGGCCCATGATCGCGCCCACACGGTCGCGGTGGCCGTCGACCCGACCAAGGACGCCGACGACATCGTCTCGCCCGGCCACGTTTTTCCGCTGGTGGCCAAGGACGGCGGGGTGCTGGTCCGCGCCGGCCACACCGAGGCGGCGGTCGACATCTCTCGCCTGGCCGGGCTGCAGCCGGCCGGCGTGATCTGTGAGATCATGAACGACGACGGCACCATGGCCCGCCTGCCGGACCTGATCGCCTTCGCCCAACTGCACGGCCTGAAGATCGGCACGATCGCCGACCTGATCCACTATCGCCGCCGCACCGAGCGCCAGGTCGAGCGGGTGCTGGAGCGGCCATTCGAGAGCGTCTATGGCGATTTCCGGATGATCATCTTCCGCCACAACATCGACCGCACCGAGCATGTGGCGCTGGTCAAGGGCCGGATCGAGCCGGACCAGCCGACCCTGGTGCGCGTCCACCAGCTCGATCTCGCCGCCGATCTCCTCGGCTGGACGGTCTCGCGGCACGATTACATCCCGGCGGCGCTGCGCTCGCTCGCCGACTATGACGGCGCCGCGGTCGCGGTGTTCATCCGCG
>DATAYD010000103.1:0-19788 GCA_036272715.1 Caulobacteraceae bacterium
CGAATGGCCCGGGGGCGGGCGGGGGGGAAGGAAGGCTTGGCGCCCTGGCGCTTTCGGCTAAGCTCCAACCCCAACAACAGGAGGAACCTGGCGTGATTGGCTTCATCCTGCGAGCTTTGATCGCAGCGGCCGGTCTTTGGATCGCCACTAAGATCGTTGGGGGCATCGGCGTGGATTCGCCGACCGCCCTGTTGTTCGCCGCGTTTTTGCTTGGGATCGTGAACGCTATTGTCCGACCGATCCTGATCATCCTGACCCTGCCGTTCACGATCATCACGCTGGGCCTGTTTCTGTTGGTCATCAACGGCCTGATGCTGGAACTGGTCGCGGTCTTCATTCATGGGTTTCACGTGCGTGGCCTGGGAGCGGCGATCCTGGGCTCGATCGTCGTCGGGCTGACCGGATGGATCGGCTCCTGGTTCATCGGCTCCCAGGGGCGCTACGAAGCGGTGAGGCGCTAGATGAGCACCCCGGCGCCCAAGGTCGAGCCGCTGATCGTTCCGAGGGCCTCGGAGATTCCGCCGGCGAAATGGCCACGCGTGGTCATCGCCGTCGGCGCCCTGGTCGTCGCCGTGATCCTGTTCGTGGTCCTCACCGCCCGTGGCGGCGACAGGAGCCTCTATCCGGGAGCGGCGGGCCAGGCGCGGACCACCGTGTTCCTGGTCGAGAACGGCTTCCACTCGAACCTGGTCGTTCCGCGCGCCGCCCTGTTCGCCAAGCCCCACGTCACGGCCCTGGCGACCGCCGTGGCGACCGACAAGCCCTGGGTGTCGATCGGCTGGGGCGACGCCAAGTTCTATGCCGAGGAGGGTTCCGGCGCGGGCCGGTTGCTGAGCGGGGTCCGCGCCCTGCTGGCGCCCGGCAACCGCTCGGTGGTGCATATCGAAGGGCTGAACGGTTCGCCCGACCGGATCTATGCCGACGGCGTTCGCCCGATCCAGCTCTCGGACGCCGGGCTCGAAAAGGCGCTGTCCCGCGTGGACAAGTCCCTGGATACGGACAGTGACGGCCAGCCACAGCGGACGGACGCGCCGCGCCGGCCCGACGAAGGCTTCTTTCGCAGCGTCGAGCATTTCAGCCTGATCCACCTGTGCAACCACTGGACCGCCGAGCTGCTGAACGCCGCCGGCCTGTCGACGACGCCGGTGATCGACACCCTGCCCGCGGGGCTGGAGCTGGATCTTTCGATGCGCGACGGGGTGAAGTAGCTCGGCGCCCCGGTTCCGGCGCCGCGCCTCTTTTCAGGTGACCTTGGCGCGGACCGCCGATTCCGGCAGGTCGGAGCCGAACGCGCGCTGGAAGAACTCGGCCACCGTCGGCCGTTCCAGTTCGTCGCACTTGTTCAGGAACGTCATCCGGAAGCCCAGGGCGATGTCGCCGGCGAAGATCTCGGCGTTCTGGGCCCAGGTGATCACCGTGCGCGGGCTCATGACGGTGGAGATGTCCCCGTTCATGAAGGCGTTGCGGGTCATGTCGGCCACCCTGACCATCGCCGCGATGGTGCGCTTGCCCTGCGCGGTGTTGTAGGTCGGCGCCTTGGCCAGGACGATGTCGCCCTCCACGTCATGGGCCAGATAGTTCAGCGTGGTGACGATCGACCAGCGGTCCATCTGGCCCTGATTGATCTGCTGGGTGCCGTGATAGAGGCCCGTGGTGTCGCCGAGGCCGATGGTGTTGGTGGTCGAGAACAGGCGGAAATAAGGGTTGGCCCGGATCACCCGGTTCTGGTCCAGAAGGGTCAAGCGACCCGACGACTCCAGCACCCGCTGGATCACGAACATCACGTCCGGCCGGCCGGCGTCATATTCGTCGAACACCAGGGCGATCGGCCGTTGCAACGCCCAGGGCAGCATGCCCTCACGGAACTCGGTGACCTGCTTGCCTTCCCTCAGCACGATGGCGTCCTTGCCCACAAGGTCGATGCGGCTGACGTGGCTGTCCAGGTTGACCCGCACCAGCGGCCAGTTCAGCCGCGCGGCGACCTGTTCGATGTGGGTCGACTTGCCGGTGCCGTGATAGCCCTGGATCATCACGCGGCGATCGAAGGCCATGCCGGCGCAGATCGCCAGCGTGGTCTGGGGATCGAAGCGATAGGCCTCGTCCACTTCGGGCACATGGGCGTCGCGAGTCGAGAAGTACGGGACCTTCATGTCTGAATCGACGCCGAAGATCTCGCGGATCGAGACCATCTTGTCGGGGGCCAGGGTCAGCAGCTCGTCGGCGGGGGGGGCGGTCAGGCTTGGCATGCCGAACCGATTAGCGGTTTAGCACGACCTTGCAAACGGGTGTTTGGGCGAAAAAATAACGCTGGGGCGGCGGAAGTTCAGGCCAGCTTGGCCTTGCGCAGGGACTGATAGGCCTTGATTACGCGCTGCAGCTTGTGCTCGGCGGATCGGTCGCCGCCATTGGCGTCCGGATGGCAGCGCTTGACCAATTCGATATAGCGCGCGCGGATCGCCGGCCCTTCGGCCGTGGCGTCCAGATCGAGGTCGGCAAGGGCGTTCCGCTCGATCTTGCCCAGCCGCCGCTCCATGGCCGCCTGCTCCGAGCGCCGCTTGGCGGCGGCGAACAGGCCGAGCGGATCGGCGAAGGTGCGATCCGACCCGGCCCGCGCCGCGGCGGCTTCGCGCGATCGGCGCGAGGCTTCGAAGCTCCAGGTGGGACGATCGCCGGTATTGGAATGCGACTGGTAGGCGCGAACCTCGCCGTCGGTCATGCCGGCGAAGAAATCCCAGTTGCGGTTATATTCGCCCGCGTGGGTGACGCAGAACCAGTAATGCTCGTCGAGCATCCGGCGCGACTTCGGCGCGCGGGTCTTCGCGGCCAGCCGGCAGCCCGGATGGTCGCACGGGCGCTCTCCCGGCTTCAGGGCGTTGACGTCTTCCCTCGCCGCCTCTTCGCCAGGTTTTGGCGGGCGCACACGGATGTCGACGAACTTGGGCCGGTATTGAAACGCGCCGCTCATGGACCGAAGTATGCGTTGGAAGCGATAGCTTTCAAGAATTGACAATGACGAATTAAAGGATGACCAACGATGGGCGCTGTGGCCGACCTCATTCGCCAGAAACTTTCCGCGCGGTTTTCCCCCACGCGCCTGGACATAGAAGACGACAGCGCGCGCCATCATGGCCACGCGGGCGCGCGGCCGGGCGGTGAAAGCCACTTCAATGTAGTGATCGAGGCCCCGGCTTTCGAGGGGATGCGCGCCGTGCAGCGCCAGCGGGCCGTCTATGCCGCCCTGGCCGAAGAGATGGCCGGGCCGGTGCACGCCTTGTCGATCAGGGCCCTGGCGCCGGGAGAAGCGGATTGAGAAACAGCGTTAAGGGGTGTGCAACAATCGGCAACGCCTGTTGAATTGCTCCTGACACGCGAAAATGGGCATTTCACCCTGTATTCTGTCCCAACTGAGTCCCGGTGATTTCGCATATGAGCCCAGCCATGGCCGCCGCCGTCGCGCCGATCGAGCGCCCGCAAGCCAGCAAGATCCACCCCACCGCCGTGATCGAACCCGGCGCGGAGTTGGGCGAAGGCGTCCAGATCGGCCCCTATTCGGTGATCGGCGCCGAGGTGAAGATCGGTGATGGCAATGTGATCGGCCCGCACGTGGTGATCGAAGGCCGCACGACCATCGGCGCGCGTAACCGCATCTATCAATTCGCCTCGATCGGCGCGGCGCCCCAGGACGAACGCTATCATGGCCAGCCGACCGAATTGACGATCGGCGACGACAACGTCATCCGCGAATATGTGACCGTCCAGCCGGGCATGGTCGCCGAGCATCCGCTGACCACGGTGGGCAGCAACAATATGTTCATGGCCCTTTCCCATGTCGCCCACGACTGCAAGGTTGGCGACGGCGTCCGCTTCGCCAATGGCGCGACCCTGGCGGGTCACGTCGAGGTGGGCGACTACGCCTGGATCAGCGGCCTGGTGGCCATCCATCAGTTCGCCCGCATCGGCGCCCACGCCTTCGTCGCCGGCGGCGCCATGGTGCCGCACGATGTCCCGCCCTTCTGCCTGGTCCAGGGCGACCGGGCGCGTCTGGTCGGGCTGAACGAGGTGGGCCTGAAGCGCCATGGCTACAGCGCGCAGGAGGTCCTGAACCTGCGCCGGGCCTACAAGATCCTGTTCCGCCGTCCCGGGACCAAGGAAGAGCGCATGGCCCAGGTCCAGGCGGACCTCGGCGAATCGCGCGGCGTGGCCGACCTCCTGGCGTTCCTGGAGACCTCCAAGCGGGCGGTGATGGCGCGCTAAGTCGCGCTTATCGCTTTCGCAGGGACAGGTGCGCGTATAGGGCCAGTCCGAAGGCCGCGATCCCGACCAGCAGAAATGCGACGCCGCCGCCCGATATGCCCGGGATGAACACGCACCGGCCGACATCACCCGGCCTGTAGCGCACCTGGATCCACCGGCCGACCGGATAGGTCCGGACGTCCGAGGCGCTGTTGTCGCGGCCGGAGATCACCGTGCCGCAGTGATGGATGGCCTCCCCAAGCCGGAACTCGGCGACGATGTTCCCCGCGGCATGGTCGCCCATGCCCACGCGCTCCGAGATGATGATCCGGGCCGGCGCCGACGGCCACGCCAGCGTGGTCATCCCATAACGCATGCCCATCAGGCCGGCCGCCGCGAAGCAGGCGCCGAAGATGAGCCCGACGGCGCGGACCAGCGGTAGGTTGGTCATGGCGCTCAGCTCTCCTCGACCTCGATCGGCGGAGAGACCCGAAGGCCGGTGAGCTGGTTGCGCTGTCGGCGCAAGACCTGGAAGCGGTGGCGGTGGAACATGAAGACCTGGCCGGGTTCGGGGATGGTCTGGGCTTCGTGGATCACCAGGCCGGCGACGGTCACCGCCTCCTCGTCGGGCAGGTTCCAGTCCATGGCCCGGTTCAGGTCGCGGATCGCGACATCGCCGTCGACATTGACCGAGCCGTCCGCCTGTTTGCGCACGCCCTGGACCGTCAAGTCGTGCTCGTCCTCGATGTCGCCGACGATCTCCTCGAGGATGTCCTCCAGGGTGACCAGGCCTTGCAACGCGCCATATTCGTCGACCACCAGGGCGAAATGGGTGCGGCGCTTCAGGAAGGCGTTCAACTGGTCCTTGAGGTTGGTGGTGTCCGGGATGAACCAGGGCTCGCGGCAGATCGAACCGACGTCGAGCTGGTCGATGCCGCCCTCGGTGGTCGCCAGGGCGCGCAACAGGTCCTTGGCGTGCACCACGCCCACGATGTTCTCGGTGTCGCCCCGGTAGAGCGGCAGCCGGGTATGCGGGGCGGCCAGGGCCTGCTCCACCAGTTCGCGCGGCGGCAGGTCGGCGTCCAGCATCTCGATCGATTTGCGATGGACCATGATCTGGGAGACATCGAGCCCGGCCAGGTCCAGAACGCCGCCCAGCATGCGCCGGTCGCCGCTTTCGACCAGCCCTTCAGAATGGTGGAACTCCACCGCTCCGCGGATCTCCTCGTGGGCGGCCAGGACGTCGGTGGTCATGTCGATCTTGACCCCGAAGACGCCGAGGGTCCGGCGCACGAACCACTGCACCGAGAACACCACCGGGCCGAACAACCGCACCACCGCCTGGGTCGGGGCGGAGATCCAGCGGGCCGTGTCATCCGGACGGGTGATGGCCAGGGTCTTGGGCAGCACCTCGGCGAACACCAGGACCAGCACGGTCATCAGGACGGTCGCGGCCGCGACGCCCCAACCGCCGGGGATCTCGCGGGTCAGGACCTCTGTGGTAAGGGCCGAGGCCAGGATGTTGATCAGGTTGTTGCCCAGCAGCACCGCGCCGATCATGCGCTCGCGGTTGGAGATCAGGGCGTTGACCCGGCCGGCGGCGCGGTCGCCGTCGCGCTCCAACTGGTGCATCCGGCCGCGGCTGGCGCCGGTCAGGGCGGTCTCCGCGGCCGAGAACAGGGCCGATACCGCCAGCAGGATGATGATCACCGGCGCGAGCGCCAGCAGGGCGACCTTCACGGCGCGGCCCCTTCAGCGATGAGGAAATCCCTGAGCGGGCCCGGGTCGACCGCCTTGGCGGTGAACGCCTGGCCGATGCCGCGCGCCAGCACCAGGGTCAAGGCGCCGCCCTCGGCTTTCTTGTCCTGGGCCATGTGGGCGATCAGCCGGTCGGCCGAAAGCGGCGCCTGGCTGATCTGATCCAGTCGGACCGGCAGGCCGGCGGCGGCGACGCCTCGCTCGGCCCTGAGCGCGTCCTGGTGCGAAACCAGGCCCCGGTCGGCGGAGAACCGGAACGCCTGGGCGCAGCCCAGGGCCACCGCCTCGCCGTGCAGCAGGGCGTCGCCAAGGCCCAGTTCGGCCTCCAGGGCGTGGCCGAAGGTATGGCCGAGATTGAGCAAAGCGCGCCGGCCGGCTTCGCGTTCGTCCTCGGCCACGATCTCGGCTTTCATCCGCACCGAATGGACGACGGCGTGGGCCAGGGCCGCGGGCTCGCGCGCCAGGACGGCTTGCCCGTGAACCTCCAGCCATTCGAAGAAGCCGAAATCGCCCAGCAGGCCGTACTTGATCACCTCGGCATAGCCGGCGCGCGTCTCACGCTCGGGCAGGGTGGCCAGCACGTCCAGATCGGCCAGGACCAGCCGCGGCTGGTGGAAGGCGCCGACCAGGTTCTTGCCGCGCGGGGTGTCGATGGCGGTCTTGCCGCCAACCGAGGAATCGACCTGGGCCAGGAGGGTGGTCGGAATCTGCACGAAATCGATGCCGCGCTTATAGATCGCCGCGGCGAAGCCGGCGAGATCGCCGACCACCCCGCCGCCGAAAGCGACCACCAGGTCGCCCCGATCCAGCGCCAGCGCCAGCAACCGGTCGGTCACCGCCGCCAGGCGTTCGAAGCTCTTCGAGGCCTCGCCCGGCGGGACCAGGATGACGTCGCCATGGACGCCCGCTGCTTTCAGGGACGCGGCCAGGCGCCCGCCGTGCAGTTCATGCACCCTGGCGTCGGCGACGATGGCGGTGCGCTTGTGCTTCAATAACGGCGCGATATGAACGCCGGCCGCGTCGATCAGGCCGTGGCCGACCAGGACGTCATAGGCGCGATCGCCCAATCCGATGGAGACGGTTTCGGTCATGGCGCGATCGAGGGCGCGGCGAGGCGCTCGGTCAGGGCGTCGATGATCACCTGGACGGTGACGTGATGCGGGGCTTCCGCGGACTCCACCGTGAGGTCGGCCTGGGCGTAGATCGGGTGGCGTTCGCGCGCCAAGGCCTCCAGCACCTCGCGCGGGTCGCGGCCCTGCAGCAGCGGCCGGTCGTTCTTGCGCCCCACCCGCCGGACCAGCACCTCGACATCGGCTTGCAGCCAGATCGAGACGGCTTTTCCTTTGATCAGCCCGCGGGTCTCCGGGTTCATGAAGGCGCCGCCCCCAGTGGCCAGCACGTGGGGCGGCTCATCCAGCAGGCGCGCGATCACCCGACGCTCGCCGTCCCGAAAGGCGGTCTCGCCCAACTGGGCGAAGATATCGGCCACCGAGCGTCCGGCGGCGCGTTCGACTTCTTCATCGGCGTCGCGGAACGGCAGCCCGAGCGCCAGCGCCAGCCGGCGGCCGACGCTGGACTTGCCGGCGCCCATCAGGCCGACCAGGGCGATCGTGCGTTCGCGAAGGGCGGGGTCAAGGATCATGGGCGTCGCGCCGCGCGGAGGTTCGCCGACGATTGGGTCTCACAGGGCCGGACGATGAGCGGTTGCATAGCCTTCTGGGCCTTTACACGAACCGTCCCCGGCACGCTACGCCTTCGCCGGAACCCACCCTGCCGGCGCGGCGCCGGTCGAAGAGAACTCTATACGGCCGGCGATTGCGGACTAAGGTTTCTCCAGCGTCGCGAGGGCGTCGGAGAGTGCTGATGATGAGCCAGAACTGGGCGCACCTGGCGCCGACGATCCTGGCGGCCTTCTTCGCTTCGATGGTCGAGTTCGTCGAAGCCTTGACCGTGATCCTGGCGGTGGGGGCGGTGCGCGGCTGGCGCGGCGCGCTGACAGGCGCCGGCGCGGCGGTCGCGGTGCTCTTGGCGCTGGTCGCGGTGCTGGGGCCGGCGCTGCGGGCCATTCCGCTGACCTGGATCCAGATCGGCGTCGGCGCGCTCCTGCTGCTGTTCGGCCTCAGATGGCTGCGCAAGGCGGCCTTGCGGGCGGCGGGGATCATCGCGCTGCATGACGAGGCGGCGGCGTTCGACAAGGAGACCGAGCGATTGCGCGGCCAAGGCGCGGTTGGCGGCGGCTTCGACGGGATCGGCTTCGCCGCGGCGTTCCAGATCACCATGCTGGAGGGCGCCGAGGTGGTGTTCATCGTGATCGCGATCGGCGCCGGCGGGCCGGGCCTGCTCGCCCCCGCCTGCCTCGGCGCGCTGGCGGCCCTCGTGGTGGTCGTTCTGCTGGGGGTCCTGATCAACAAGCCCCTGGCCCAGATCCCAGAGAACATGCTGAAGTTCGTCGTCGGCGTCCTGCTGTCGGCCTTCGGCGCGTTCTGGTTCGGGGAAGGGATCGGCATCGACTGGCCGGGCGACGACTGGGCGATCCTGGCCCTGATCGCCGGCTTCGGCCTGGTCGCGCTGGCCATCGCGCGGCTGAGCCGCGGCGGCATGAGGGCCCCGGCGTGAGCGCGCTCAAAAGGATCTGGGACGAGGTCTTCGGCCTGTTCGTCGATGACGTCAGCCTGGCTATCGCCATCCTGGCCTGGCTCGCCGCGATGTATGGGCTGGTCCACATGGGCCTTGCGGCCGGCGCCTGGCGCGGACCGCTGTTGTTCGCCGGCCTGGCGGTTATATTCGCCGAGAACACGCTGCGCCGCGCCCGGAAATAATCCCGCGGCACGCGCCCTGGAGCCCGGCGACGATGATTCGATCCAGTCTCTGCGCCCTCGCCGCCGTCGGACTGCTCGTGGGTGGCGTTATCGGGGGCGGCGTTATCGGGGGCGGCGTTAGCGGCTTCGCGCGGGCCCAGGACGCCGCATCCCAACCACCACCGCCGCCGGCGGAGCCGCCAGCCCCGCCAACAGACTCGCCGCCGACGCCTCCCGAGGCCGTGCCGGCTCCGGCCTCGTCCGGCGCGCCGCCGACTCAACCGTCGCCGGACGCTTCGCCGACCCCGCCGCCTGAAGCGCCGCCCCTTCCACCGGCGCCGGCGCCCACCGCGGTCCAGGTCCAGAGCCTGGACCGACTGGACCTGTTTTCGACCGGCCGCGACACCGGTTTCGGACCCGACGTCTGGAAGGGATCCTCCGCCGACATCGCCCGGGCGGTGATCCCCAGCCTGGCCGCCAAATCTTTGTCGCCGGCTGGCATGGACCTGGCGCGCCGCCTGCTCGCCCAGACCTCCACCGCGCCCGCCGGGGCCGGCGGCGATCTGGACCTGGCCGTGGCGCGGGCCAAGGCGCTGCTGGCGCTCGGCGACGCCGAGGACGCCTCGCTGGTGCTGGACCGCACGCCTGGCGTGGCCGATCATGCCGACCTGTCGCAGCTCGCGGCCGAGGCGGCCTTGATCGGGGAACAGGACGACAAGGCCTGCCGGGTCGCCGACAACCTGACCGACGGGCGAAGCGCGCCCTATTGGCTGCGCCTGCGCGCCTATTGTCAGGCCCGCGCCGGCAAGCCCGACCAGGCTCAACTGACCTACGACTTGGCCGGCGCGCCGCCCAAGGGCCTGCCCATCGCCCGCTTGCTCGCAGTCTATATCGCGGGGGCCGGCGATCCGGGGCCGGCCTCGCTGCGCGACGGCCTGGATTTCGCGGTCTCGCGCGCGCTGAAGCTCGACCTGTCGTCGGCCCTGCCGACCGCGGCGCCGGCGATCAGCCGCCGCTGGCTGCTGAAGAATCCGCCCCCGGCGCCGCCATCCCCCGCCTTCTCCGCCGGTTCGGCCTCGGCCCTGATCCAGGAAGCCGCCGACGCGGCCGGCGCGGACCATCCGGACGCTTCGCTCCTGGAACAGTTGATCGACCATGCCGCCAAGGAGGCCGGCCCCAGGACCCGCGCCCGGCTGCAGGCCGCCGCCGCGATCCTGGCCAGCCTGGGCGTCGGCGCCAGCGACGGCGCGCGCGCGGCGCTGGACGGATTCGATTTCGGCCGGCCCGAGGCGCAGGCCGCGAGGCTGCTGGCGCTTAACCTGGCCGTGGAGTCAGGGCTGAAAGGCGAGGCCGTGCTCCTGGTTCTGCAGATCGCCCAGGCCGGCGGCGCATCCGGTCCCGGCGCGGCGGACGGCTGTTTCATCATCCGCGCCCTGCTGCGCGCGGGGCTGAACGCCGACGCCAAGGCCTTCGCCGTCGAGCAGCTCCTCGCGCTGCGAGGGCCGGGATGAGCGCGGCCGGCTGGATCGAGGCTTTTCTGGAGATGATGGCGGTCGAACGGGCCGCCGCCCGCAACACCCTGACGGCCTATGGCAAGGACCTGGCGGACGCCCAGGGCTTCCTCGTCGCGCGGGGCCGCGACCTGGCCGTCGCCAGCGCCGAGGACATCGAGGCTTATTTCGTCCAGCTCGGCGCGGCGGGCCTCGCCCCCGCCACCGCCGCGCGGCGCCGGGCCTCGGTGCGCGGGTTCTACCGGTTCGCGCTGGGCGAAGGTTGGCGGGCGGATGATCCCTCGCGCCGGGTCGACGCGCCCAGGAAGGGCCGTCCCCTGCCCAAGGTGCTGGACCGCTCGGATATCGACAGCCTGATCGCGGCGGCCAGCGCGCGCGATGGCGCGGCCGGCCTGCGCCTCGGCTGCATGGTCGAGCTGCTCTATGCGTCCGGCCTGCGCGTCTCCGAACTCTGCGCCCTGCCGCTGGCCGCCCTGGCCCGTGATCCTGCGTTCGTGATCGTCAAGGGCAAGGGCGGCAAGGAACGCCTGGCGCCGCTCAACACCCCGGCCCGCGCCGCGGTGAAGGCCTATCTGGAGGCCCGGCCCCAGTTCCTGCCGCCGGGCGACAAGGCCAATCCCTGGCTCTTCCCCTCACGCGGCCGCTCCGGCGCCCTGACCCCGCGCCGCTTCGCCCAGATGCTGGACGAGGCCGCGGCTGAAGCCGGCATCGATCCGGCCAAGGTCAGTCCACACGGCCTCCGCCACGCCTTCGCCACCCACCTTCTGGAAGGCGGCGCGGATCTGCGCGTGGTGCAGAAGCTGCTGGGCCATGCCGACATCGCCACCACCCAGATCTATACCCACGTCACCGGCGACCGGCTGCGGGCCGTGGTCGAGGCCGCCCATCCCCTGGCCAAGAAGGATTAGCGACGCTTCGACTTTTCCGCGCGCCAGCGTCGCCGGTTTGAACGCGATCACACCTTTCCGTCGTATAAGCGGCGTCCCAGCCTGCGAATCCCGGAGCCGGACCTTGCGCAGCCTCGCCTTCAATATCGCCTTCTGGGTGATCTCGATCGTCTACACGACGCTGGCGGCGATCGCGGCCCTGACGCCGGGGCGCGGCCTGGTGCGGCGGGCGATCCGGCTCTATGTGCGCCGGATGGTCTGGGCCATGGACGCCGTGGCCGGCATCAGGCTGGAGGTGCGCGGGCGCGAACGGCTGCCCGACGGCGCCTACATCCTGGCGCCCAAGCACGCCTCCTATGGCGACGGCTTCTCGATCTTCGCCCAGTTCGAGGACCTGGCCTTCGTCACCGGCGACCATCTGGAGCGCTTCCCGCTGATGAAACAGGTGCTGGCCAAGTTCGGCGCCATCGTGGTCGACAATTGCGGCGGTCCCGAAGCGCGCAAGGCGCTCAGCCAGAGCGCCGCCCACGCCCATGCCGAGGGCCGCAAGATCCTGATCTATCCGGAAGGCCATCTGGCGCCGGTGGGCGTGAAGTTCCGCTATCGGACCGGGGTCTATTACATGGCCCGCGATTTCGGCCTGCCGGTGGTGCCCGTGGCCTCGAACCTGGGCGTGTTCTGGCAACAGGAAGACTGGGCCAAGCGGCCTGGAACCGCGGCGTTGGAGTTCCTGGAGCCGATCCCCGCCGGCCTGGACAAGGACGCGTTCATGGCCCGGTTGGAGGCCGCGGTCGAGGACCGCACCGCCGAACTGGTGGCCGAGGCGACCGGCCGGCCGGTGACGCCCGCCGTGCTGGGCGTTCCCGACGACGAGCGCAAGCGCGCGGAGGCGAAAGCGGCGCTGGAAGCCGCGGATGTGGCGCCCTGACACCCCCAAACCGCGCGGTCCCCAAGCCGCGCGGTCTTGCCGCTCGCCCGCTTCACCCCTAATTTCCCTCGCGAAGACTTCCAAAAGGACGGCATGGCCGCGCACTATCTCGACTTCGAACGGCCGATCGCCGACCTGGAAGCCAAGATCGAGGAGCTGTCCAAGCTCTCCGAGGCTGGCGGCGCGGGTTCGCTCGACGCCGAGATCACGGCCCTGCGCGCGCGCGCGACCAGCCTGCGCAAGGACGCTTACGCCAAGCTGGACACCTGGCAGAAGACCCAGGTCGCCCGCCATCCCGAGCGGCCGCACTGCGTCGACTATATCGGCGGGCTGATCGCTGATTTCGTCGAACTGAAGGGCGATCGCCGGTTCGGCGACGACCAGGCGGTGGTCGGCGGCCTCGGCCGGTTCCGGGGCGCGCCGGTGGTGGCGATGGGCATCGAGAAGGGCCATGACACCGCCACCCGGGTGAAGCACGGTTTCGGCATGGTGCGGCCCGAAGGCTACCGCAAGGCGGTGCGGCTGATGGACATGGCCGACCAGTTCGGCCTGCCGGTCTTGAGTTTTGTCGACACCGCCGGGGCCTATCCGGGCGTCGGCGCGGAGGAGCGCGGCCAGGGCGACGCCATCGCCCGCTCCACCGAACGCTGCCTGACCCTAGGCTCGCCGATGATCGCCACCATCACCGGCGAGGGCGGTTCGGGCGGCGCCCTGGCCATGGCCTCGGCCAACCGGGTGCTGATCCTGGAGCACTCGATCTATTCGGTGGCGGCGCCGGAGGCCTCGTCCAACATCCTGTTCCGCGACGCCTCGAAGGCCGCCCAGGTGGCGGCGGCGATGAAGATCTCGGCCCAGGACCTGATCGTCCAGAAGATCGTCGACCGGATCATTCCCGAACCCCTGGGCGGCGCCCACGCCGACCCCGCCGCCGCCATCACCGCCGTGGGCGATGTGCTGGAGGAGGAGCTGAAGCGCTTCGAGGGCATGAGCGCCGACGCGCTGCGGGCGCAACGGGCGAAGCGGTTCTACGCCCTGGGACGGGGCTAGAGCCCTTTCCGATCTGATCGGATAAAAAGGGCTCTAAACCCAATGCATCAGAGCATTTTCTGACGACGAACCGGTGTCCACTTCGTCGGAGAATGCTCTAGCGACGGGCCTCGGAACGCACCATCGCATGAGGGGCTTTTCGCGGCCCTTCCTGCCGTCATCGCACGGATCGGAGCATCTCCACCACCTCTTCGATCTGCGCGTCGGTTGTCGCCCACGTGGTCATCAGTCGCACTGATCCGTCGGCGAACGCGTGGAGTTCCCAGCCCGCGGCATGGACCCGTTCCTGGGCGGCCGCGTCCATGCGCACGAAGACGCCGTTCGAATCCACCGGATGCAGCAGCTCGAACGGCTGCTGCTGGGCCAACTTGCGCGCCATGGCGTTGGCGTGGGCGGCGCGTTCGATGAAGGCGCCGCTCTCCAGCATGCCGATCCAGGGCGCGGCGAGAAAGCGGGCCTTCGACGGCAACTGGCCGGCATGTTTCAGCCGGGCGCCGAAGCGGCGGGCCAAGGTCCCATCGAAGATGACGATCGCCTCGGTGGGCGTCATGCCGGCTTTGGTCCCGCCGATGACCAGGAGATCGACGTCCAGCGCCTTGATCGCCTTGAGGTCGAAACCGGCCGCGGCGGCCATGGCCAATCGCGCGCCGTCCAGATGCACGCCCAAGCCGGCCGCCTTGGCCATCGCGGTCAGGGCGCGGGTCTCCTCGACGCTGTAGAGGGCGCCGTATTCGGTGACATTGGTCAGCGACAGGGCCGCCGGCGGCGGGAAGTGAGGGCTGTCGGCTTGAGCCAAGGCGCTTTTCAGCGCCTCCGGATCGATGCACCCCGACGGCCCGGGCAGGCCGATCACGGAGAGGCCGCCGCCGAAAAAGCCCGGGGCGCCGGTCTCGCTGATGGCGACATGGGCGTGTTCGTGCGCCAGCACCGCTTCGAAGGGTCGGCAAAGCGCGCCGAGGCAGATTCCGTTGGCGCCCGTGCCGGAGCCGACGAAATGCACCTCGGCGTCGGCGTCCAGCATCTGGCGGACCAGGTCCGCGGCCCTGGCGGTGATCGGATCCTCGCCATAGGACGGCATGGGGCCCGTATTGGCGTCGATCAGCGCCCGCAGCGCCTCGGGCGCGACGGCCGCGGTGTTGTCGGATGCGAAGTCGGCGCGCGGCATCATGGGGGCTTCTAGGCGGAAACCCGGGTGGCGCGCGAGTGGATTTTCAGAGGCCGGCTTGGCCCGGCGGGTCGTCCTTACCCTGCCCCTGACGCCGCCTACCCGGCTTCGCGCGCCCAGCTTCGCACGTCCGCCACGAACAGGTCGGGCTCCTCCATGGCCGCGAAATGGCCGCCGCTCGGCAGGTCGGTCCAGCGGCTGATATTGTAGGCGCGTTCGGCCCAGCTTCGCGGCGGGGCCTGATAGAGCGCCTCGCCCGGGAAATTGGCGAAGGCGGTGGGGGTTTCGCAGCGCTGGCCTTGGAGCTGCTGGATGGCGCCCTCCTCGACCAGGCCCCGGTAGTACCATGCCCCGGTGGTGAACGAACCGGTCATCACATAGATCATCACGTTGGTCAGCAGTTGATCCTTGGAGTAGACCGCCTCGAACGGCTTGGTCCGCAGGTCCGACCAGTCGTGGAATCGTTCGATGATCCAGGCGGCCTGGCCGACCGGATTGTCCGCGCCCATCCAGGCGATCGACTGGGGTTTGGAGACCTGGAGCCGCAGATAGGCGCCCAGCATCTGGGTCGCGGCCTGGGTGCGGGTGATCCAGGCGATCTCGGCGTCGTTGCGCGGCCCGCCGGTGGGGCGAAAGCCGATCATGTTCAGGTGGATGGCCTTGGCGTGGGCGCCGTGGTCGAAGCCGAGCCAGGAGGTGATCAGCCCGCCCCAGTCGCCGCCCTGGGCCAAGTAGCGGTCATAGCCCAGCACTTCGGTCATCAGGGCGTTGAACAGCCGCGCCGTGCCGCGCTGGCCGAACGGCCGCGCCGGCTTGGACGAAAAGCCGAACCCCGGCAGCGAGGGTATGACGAGATCGAAGGCGTCGGCCGGATCGCCGCCGAACCGCGACGGGAAGGCCAGCTTCTCGATCGCGCCCCAGAATTCATAGTGGCTGCCTGGCCACCCATGGCTGAGCAGCAGCGGGCGTTTGCCGCCGGCCTCGCCGACTACGTGCAGGAAGTGCAGGTCGAAATCCTCGACCCGGGCGGTGTATTGGGGAAACCGATTCAGCTCGCCCACCGCGGCGCGCCAGTCGAAGCCGCCGGTCCAATGGGCGACGAGATCCTTCAGGAAACCCGCGTCGCAGCCATAGCTCCATCCATCGGGCGCCGAGGGCGCGGGTGGGAAAGGATAGGCGCGCACCCGGTCCAGGACGGCGTTCACCGACGCATCGGACCAGTCGACCGAATACGGCTTTATTTCCGCCATGACCGCCTCCCTGATGTTTGGGGCGACGGTGACGGCGTGACGCGGCGGCGGTCAAGCCGGTTCCGCCGCTTCGGCGGACGCTCAGCGCTTTCGCGGCAGATAGGCGAGGAACAGGGCGCGGAACATTTCGTCCCGCACGGCCTCGACATCCGGGGGGCCGGGCAGCTTGCCGGCCATATGCAACACCACCAGGCCGTGGATCGCGGCCCAGAACACATGCGCCATCAGCTCGACGTCGCCTTCGATGACCCCCGCCCTGAGCAGGCCGCGAATATAATCCGACATGGTCCGCTTGGCGCGGGCGGTGGCGCGGACCAGGTCGGGATAGTCGGCCTCGTTCGGCTGATCGAGGTCGAACATCAGCTTGTAGGCGGATGACTGGTTCAGCGCGAAATTGAAATAGGCGTCGCCGACCGCCGCGGCCTGCTCGACCGCGTCGGTCGAGGTTCGCAGCGCGGCTTCCAGGGCGTCGGAAAACCGGTCGAAACTGCTGGCGCGAACCGTCGACAGGATGTCGTCCTTGTCCTTGAAGTAGCGGTAGGCGGTCATCGGGCTGACGCCGAGCTCGGCCGCCAGTTGGCGCATGCCGACGGCCTGGGCGCCATGTTCAGCGAACAGGCGTTCGGCGACGGCGCAAAGCCGTTCGCGAAACTCGCTGACGTCGTCCTGGCTCAGTATCCGGGGCACGCCGTTTTCCTCGATCCGCGCCGCGTCCGGCGCGCGCGACTGGACGATGAGACTGACGGCATCATGGAACCTTTACGACTTAAGCCAGGCGCCTCGCGGGATCGACAGTCCTCGACCGCGTCCCGTTCGCGGTCCGGTTTGTTCATCCCACGAAATTCCGGACGGAGAAACATGCGGGATTATTCTTGTATACGCCGTATATTCATGAGATAAATTTACATCGTAAATTATGGAGCCCGGCCATGGACGGATCCGCGCGGATCGATCCCTATCTCTCCGGTAACTTCGCCCCGGTGCGAAGCGAGGATGATTTCGAGCTGACGGTCGTGGGGGAGATCCCCGCGGGCCTGAACGGCGCCTTCTATCGCAATGGCCCTAATCCCCAGTTCGACCCGATCGACGACTATCATTGGTTCGCCGGCGACGGGATGATCCACGGCTTCTTCGTCGAGAACGGCCAGGCCCGTTACCGTAACCGCTACGTGCGCACGCCCAAATGGATTTTGGAGAACGCGACGGGCCGCGCGCTCTGGGGCGCGTTCGGCAATCCGATGACCAGCGACCCGTCGGTCGCCGGCAAGGAAGACGGCGGCTTGGCCAACACCAATATCCTTTGGCACGCCGGCCGGCTGATGGCGTTGGAAGAGGGCCATCCGCCGATGGAAATGGATCCGGTCACCCTGGAATCCCGCGGCTATCTGAACCAGTACCGCGGCCGGGTCACCGCTCACCCGAAGATCGATCCCGAAACCGGCGAAATGGTCTGGTTCGGCTATTCTTCCGGTGAAGCGCCGCTGAACGCGACGGTTTCCTACGGGACCACCGACAAGGCCGGCGTCGTCACGCGGCGCGAAGACTTCGAAGCGCCCTATTGCAGCATGGTGCACGACTTCCTGATCACGCGCCGGCATGCGCTGTTCCCGATCCTGCCGCTGACCGGCAGCCTGGAGCGAGCGATGAAGGGCCTGCCGCCGTTCGCCTGGGAACCCGAAAAAGGCGCCTTTGTCGGCGTCATGGCGCGCGACGCCAGCGTCGAGACGCTCCGCTGGTTCCAGACGGAGGCCTGCTACGTCTTCCATCCCATGAATGCCTGGGAAGATGGGGACGTGATCCACGCCGATGTCATGGAATACCCGACCGCGCCGCTGTTCCCCAACGTCGATGGCAGTCCCGGCCAGGCTTCCAAGGCCAGGCTGGTGCGTTGGACCTTCGACCTCGCCGCGCCGTCGAACCAGATCAAGCGCGAGCCGCTCGATGATCTGGCGGGTGAGTTTCCGCGCTTCGACGAACGCCGCGCGGGCCTCCCCTATCGCCATGGCTGGTTCGCGGTCGGGGCGGCGGCCGAGACCAGTCGCGGTTCGGCGCCTTGGCCCATATCGATCTTCAGACCGGCAAGCGCGTCGCCTATGAATTCGGCGCCCATGACGGCGTGAGCGAGCCGGTCTTCGCGCCGCGCTCGGCCGACGCGTCCGAAGGCGACGGCCATATCCTCTGCACCGTCTATCGCGCCGAGGAGAACCGCAGCGATCTGGCGATCTTCAACGCCCTGGACATCGCCTCGGGCCCGATCGCCCTGGCCAAGGCGCCGCGCCGCGTGCCGTTCGGCTTCCACGGCAACTGGCGACCAGCGGCCTAGCTAGCCCCAACGCGCCTCGACGGCCGCCGGGCGCGCCCAGCGGGCGTTGAGCCGGCGATCTGGGCCTAAACCAGGGCCCCATGACAGTGCTTGAACTTCTTGCCCGAGCCGCAAGGACAGGGCGAGTTGCGGCTGGTCCGCTCCCAATCGCTGGGTAGGGACGTGACCGGCAGGGCCTCCCGCCGCTGGGCGTCGAGATCATCGGGAATGAAGCCCCGGCTGCGTTCGTTCTCGCCCGTCAGCGGGTCCATATGGACCTCGAACAGATTGCCGACAGGCGCGGGGGGCGGAGGCTCTTCGAACCGGAATTCCACGGTCATCAGCCAACGGGTCACGTTCTGGCGCAGGTCCGTCAGCAGCTTCTCGAACAGCGAGAAGGCCTCGGTCTTGTACTCGTTCAGCGGATCGCGCTGGCCATAGCCGCGCAGGCCGATCACGTTGCGCAGATGGTCCAGGTGCATCAGGTGTTCGCGCCACTGCAGGTCGATGGTCTGCAGCAGGAAGTTCTTTTCCAGGCCGCGGGTCTGTTCGGCGCCGAGCACCTGTTCGCGCTCGGCGGCGCGGGCGTCGGCGGCCTCGTTGATCCGCTGCTCGATCTCCTCGTTGGCGATGCCCTCCTCCGCCGCCCAGTCGGCGACCGGCAGGTCGAGGCCTAGCAGTTCCAGCGCATGGGCGTGCAGTCCCTCGACATCCCATTGCTCGGCATAGGCCTTGGGCGGCAGGTGGCGCTGGACGATGTCCTCGATCGTGTCGCGGCGCATCTCGACCACCTCCTCGGAGAGGTCGGTCGCTTCCATGAACTCCTGGCGCTGCTCGAACACGGCCTTGCGCTGGTCGTTGACCACGTCGTCGTATTTCAGGAGGTTCTTGCGGATCTCGTAGTTACGCTGTTCGACCTTGCGTTGGGCCGTGGCGATGGCGCCGTTCAGCCATTTGTGGGTGATCGCCTCGCCTTCCTGGACCCCGAAGGTGCGCATGATCGAGTCCAGCCGGTCGCCGGCGAAGATGCGCAGGAGGTCGTCCTCGCAGGACAGGAAGAACTTGGATTTGCCGGGGTCGCCCTGACGGCCGGTGCGGCCGCGGAGCTGGTTGTCGATCCGGCGGCTTTCGTGACGTTCGGTGCCCAGCACATAGAGGCCGCCGGCGTCCAGCGCCCGCCGTTTCTTTTCAGCGATCTCGCTTTCGATCTCGGCCTTGTGCTTCAGCGCCTGCTCGGCGGTCACCTCGATGCCGAGGCCGCGCTGCTCGATCCGCCAGCGGTCCAGGCGCATGTCGACATTGCCGCCCAACTGGATGTCGGTGCCGCGGCCGGCCATGTTGGTGGCGATGGTCACCGCGCCCGGCACGCCGGCGTCGGCGACGATCGAGGCTTCCTGTTCGTGATAGCGGGCGTTCAGCACCTGGTGCGGAATGCCGGCGATGGGTTTGCCGTCCTGCTCGAACTTGTGCTGGCCGAGCAGGGTGGACAGGGTTTCCGACTTCTCGATCGACACCGTGCCGACCAGGATCGGCTGGCCGCGCAGATAGCAGTCCTCGATCTGGGCCAGGATGGCCTGGTTCTTCTCGCGCTCGGTGCGATAGACCTCGTCGTCGACGTCGATGCGGATCACGGGGCGGTTGGTCGGGATTTCCGCCACGTCCATCTTGTAGATGTCGCCGAACTCCTGGGCCTCCGTGGCGGCCGTGCCGGTCATGCCGGAAAGCTTCGTATAAAGGCGGAAATAGTTCTGGATGGTGACCGAGGCCAGGGTCTGGTTCTCGGGCTGGATCTCCGCTTTTTCCTTGGCCTCGATCGCCTGATGCAGGCCTTCGGACAGCCGCCGTCCGGTCATCATCCGGCCGGTGAACTCGTCGATCAGGATGACCTCGTCGCCCTTGACGATATATT
>DATAYD010000104.1:0-8896 GCA_036272715.1 Caulobacteraceae bacterium
GTAGGCCGGCACGGTGATCACCGCCTTGGTGACCGTCTCGCCGAGGTGGGCCTCGGCGGCTTCCTTCATCTTGCCGAGGATGAAGGCCGAGACCTGCTGAGGGCTGTAATCCTTGCCGTGGGCGCGCACCCAGGCGTCGCCGGTCGGGCCCTTGACGATCTCATAAGGCACCATGCCCTTGTCCTTCGCCACGACCGGGTCGTCGAAATGGCGGCCGATCAGCCGCTTGATGGCGAAGAAGGTGTTGGTCGGGTTGGTGACCGCCTGGCGCTTGGCCGGCTGGCCGATCAGCCGCTCGCCGTCGTCCTGAATGCCGACCACGGACGGGGTGGTGCGCACGCCCTCGGCGTTCTCGATCACTTTCGGCGTCTTGCCGTCCATGATGGCCACGCACGAATTGGTCGTGCCAAGGTCGATGCCGATGATTTTGCTCATGTGAGGCTTAAACTCTCCTTCAGTGGCGGGCCGGTTCACGGCCTCGTTCGAGCGCCGCCTTAACCTGCCCCCTGGGGTTCCGGTCTCCAAGCGGCCCGTGTATGCGGACCCCTGCTATCAGCGAAGCTCACCTTTAGGGAAGCCTCGTGTTGCAGCCGATATGGGAATGTATGGGACCGTCGCAAGGGGTTGCGCCGACTCGTTCGGGTGATGATGTCGGCGCGGCCGCGCGTTATAGCTTCGGTATGGAGATCAAGGGTTTCCGCTTCTTTTCCAGTGTGATCGACCCGGCCGGCCAGACCGCCCTGGTGGAGGCGGTGATGGCGGCGGCCGAGATCGCGCCCTTTTATCGACCGATCACGCCGGGCGGCAAGCCCATGTCGGTGCAGCAGACCAGTTTCGGGCCCCTGGGCTGGATCACCGATCGCGCCGGCTATCGGTACGAACCGCGGCATCCGGTGACCGGCGCGCCCTGGCCGGCCATGCCCCAGGCGCTGCTCGATCTCTGGGCCGCCTATGCCGGCGCGGATGGGCCGCCGGACGCCTGCCTGGTCAATCTGTACAGGGACGGCGCCCGGATGGGCCTGCACCAGGACGCGGACGAGGCCGATTTCGCCGTTCCGGTGCTTTCCATTTCGCTGGGCGACACCGCGGTGTTCCGCTTGGGCGGCCCAGCCCGAAGCGATCCGACCCGCGCGCTGAAGCTGGCCTCGGGCGACATCTGCGTCTTGGGCGGCGAGGCCCGCCTAGCCTATCACGGCGTCGACCGGGTGCTCGCCGGCTCCTCGCGTCTCGTGCCCGGCGGCGGGCGGATCAACCTGACCTTGAGGCGCGCGGCCGGCTAGTCAGGTCCGATCGGCCGATGCTATCCAGGCATTGCCCCAACGGCAAGTCACCAGGAAATGCTTATGGTTACGCTCACCCGCCCTGAAGGCTCCGCGCCCGAGGATTTCCATCTGTCGCGACGCGGTGTCGCGGCGGTGTTTTTCGCCGGCTATGCGGCGGCGGCCTTCTCGGCCGAGGCCGACCCGATCCACACCGACGAGGCCGGCCTCGTCACCGAAACCGTGATGGCGCCCGCCGCCGACCGGCCGCTGCCGGGCTATCTGGCGCGACCGGCCGCCAAGGGCCGGTTCCCGACCGTCCTCGTGGTGTCCGAGGTGTTCGGGGTCCACGAATACATCAAGGACGTCTGCCGGCGGTTCGCCAAGCTGGGCTATGTGGCGGTCGCGCCGGCCTTCTTCATCCGCGCCGGCGATCCGGCGCCGCTGACCGACTTCACCGCGATCATGAAGATCGTCAATGCCGCCTCGGACGAGCAGGTGATGGGCGACATCGCCGCGACCCTGAAATTCCTCAAGGCCCAGCCCTATGTCGACTATTCCAAGCTGGCGGTGACCGGGTTCTGCTGGGGCGGCGGGGTGACCTGGCTGGCCTGTGAGCGGTTCGCCGCGTTCAAGGCGGGCGTGGCCTGGTACGGCCGCCTGGCGCCGGCGCCGGGCGCCCAGCCCAACCCGGACCGCCTCTGGCCCGTGCAACTGGCCCCGACCCTGAAGGCCCCGGTGCTCGGCCTCTATGCCGGCAAGGATCCGCTCAGCAACGCGATCCCGCGGATGAAGGCGGCCCTGGCGGCGGCCGGCAAGACCGGCAGCGACTTCGTGGTCTATCCCGACGCCCAGCACGGCTTCCACGCCGACTACCGCCCCAGCTACAACGCGGCCGACGCCAAGGACGGCTGGTCCCGCATGCTGGCCCATTTCGCCAGGAACGGCGTGGGGCCGAGGAAGGTTTAAAACTTTCTCCCGCAACAGGAGGAGGTGGGCCGCGAAGGGCGCCGCTGTCGCCGCGACCCCGCGTGGTTCATTTGCTGAATGACCGAACAACGCCGGCTTCGGGGCCCGCTCCAGCCTATCCGCGTGACCGCGGGCCTGCGGGACGTGATCGCAGGCCCCGTATCCGTATATCGATGTCAGACCAGAATGGCGCGGGCTTCCAGATGTGTCTCGAGACCGAAGCGGCCGTATTCGCGGCCGATGCCGGACTGCTTGAAGCCGCCGAAGGGCGCCAACGGTTCGTGCGGCGCGCCGTTGATCACCACCCGGCCGCATTCCAGCCGGTCGGCCACCGCGCGGGCGTGGTCCAGGTCGGAACTCTCGACATACGCCTGCAGGCCATAGGTCGTGTCGTTGGCGATGGCGATTGCCTCGTCCTCGTCCTCGTAGGGAATGACG
Organism: Caulobacteraceae bacterium; assembly: GCA_036272715.1. Taxonomy (GTDB): domain Bacteria; phylum Pseudomonadota; class Alphaproteobacteria; order Caulobacterales; family Caulobacteraceae; genus Poindextera. The sequence continues at coordinate 2,667 of DATAYD010000104.1, forward strand.
CAGAGCACCGGGCCAAAGATCTCCTCGCGGGCGATGCGCATATCGTTGGTGACCCCGGTGAAGACGGTCGGGCGCACGAACCAGCCGCATGTCAGCCCATCCGGCCGGCCCTCGCCGCCGACCAGCAGCTCCGCGCCTTCCTCTAGGCCCAGGCGTATGTAGCTCTGCACGCGGTCCCACTGCTTTTGGCTGACCATCGGGCCGACCATCACCGATGGATCGGTGGTCTCGCCGACCTTCATGGCGGCGACTGTGGCCTTCAGCCGCGCCAGTATCTCCGGCAGGCGAGATTTCGGCGCGAGGATGCGCGTGCCCGCGATGCAGGCCTGACCGCTGTTGCCGAAGCCCATCATGGCGACCGTGGGGATCGCGCTGTCCAGGTCGGCGTCCTCCAGGATGATGTTCGGCCCCTTGCCGCCCAGCTCCAGCGTCACCCGCTTCATGGTTTCCGAGGCGGCGCGTTGGATGGCTCGCCCCACCGGGGTCGAGCCCGTGAAGGTGACTTTGGCGACATCGGGATGCGAGGTCAGCTCGGCGCCGACCACGTCGCCGCGGCCGTTGACGATGTTGAAGACTCCGGGCGGCAAGCCGGCCTCATGCAAAGCCCGCATCAGCACCTCGGTCTGGATCGCGCTCATCTCGCTGGGCTTGATGACGATCGTGCAGCCGGCGGCGAGGGCCGTGGCGAGCTTGCCGCAGATGAAGCCGTAATTGCTGTTCCAGGGCGTGATCGCGGCGACCACGCCCAGCGGCCGCAGGGTGACCTCGGCGCGGCCGATGGTCTGGCTGAAGTCGAAATTCTCGAGCGTCTCGGCCATGTCGAGGAAGACGCTGGCGGAGCGCCGCGCCGAGAAGTCCACGAAGTAGGCCGGTGCGCCATATTCCTCGACCATGGCGGCGGCCATCGCGTCGGCGTGCGGCGCGACGGCGTCGTGCAGGCGATGCAGTAGAGCGATCCGCTCGGCCTTGGGGGTGTGCGAGAAGGCCGGGAAGGCCCGCTTGGCCGCGGCCACCGCCGCGCGCGCGTCCGCCGCGTCGCCCAGACGGACCTGGCCGATCCTGGCCTCGGTGGCGGGATTGTAGAGGTCGAACAGCTCCTCGCCGTGCGGGGTGACGAACTGGCCGTCGATGAAGATCTTGTCGATGCGATGCATGGCGCGCTCCTTCCGGTCTGATGATCGGAAAGATGACGCTGGGCTATCGATCTGATAAGTCGATCAAGTTGATACAAACTGATACATAAAATCGCGCAATGAAGGCTAGCCAGATCGAGCTCGAAGCGGTGGTGGCGGTGGCGCGCCACGGCGGCTTTCGGGCGGGGGCGCGCGAGCTTGGCATGGCGTCGTCGGCGCTGAGTCACGCGGTGGCCGCGCTGGAGGCGCGGCTGGGCGTGCGTCTCTTCAACCGCACCACCCGCAGCGTCGCGCTCTCGCCGGAGGGCGAGCGGTTCGTGGCCGACGTCGCCCCGGCCCTGGCGGCGATCCGCACGGCGATGGAACGGATCGAGGAGCATCGCACAGAGCCGTCCGGCGTGCTGCGCCTGAACCTGGCGATAGGCGCGGCGCGCATGATCCTGGCGCCGCTGGTCTTCGAATATATGCGGCTCTATCCACAGGTGGATGTCGAACTCGTCACCGAGGGCGCCTTGGTGGATGTGGTGGGTCAGGGCTTCGACGCAGGCGTGCGGCTGGCGGAGTTCGTGCCGCCCGACATGATCGCCGTGCCGATTATGCGGATGATGCGCTCCATCGTGGTGGGCTCGCCGGCCTATTTCGAAGGCCGCGCCGCGCCGAACACGCCGCGGGACCTGATGGCGCACCGCTGTATCCGCGCGCGGATGGCGAGCGGGGCCATCTACCGCTGGGAGTTCGAGAAGCGCGGCGAAAGCGTGGCGTTGGATGTCCCTGGCGACCTCACCCTGGACGAGAGCGACCTGATGCTGCAGGCGGCGCTTGCCGGCCAGGGCCTAGCCTACCTCTCAGATCCCGCCACGGCCCAGCACGTCGCCGCCGGCCGGCTGGTCGCGGTGCTTGGGGACTGGTCGCCGGCCTATCCGGGCCTGTGCCTCTACTATCCCAGCCGGCGCAACATGCCGGCGCGGCTGCGGGCCTTCATCGACCTCGTCCGAAAACAGGGGCCGGACGGTCGATAAGTTATCCCGATCTCCCGCGAGGAGGGAAGGCTTCCTACCGCATCAGCGCCAGGTCGTCGGCGTGGATCAGGGTCGGCCCCGAAGTGTAGCCCAGCACCGCCTCGATGCCGGCGGAGCGCAGGCCGATGATCTTTTGGGCGTCGGCCGCGTCGTAGCGCGACAGGCCGCGGGCGATCTCCCGGCCGGCCTCGTCGCGCACCAGCACGGCGTCGCCCTTGCCGAACCGGCCCTCCACCGCCCGGACGCCCGCCGGCAACAGCGACTTGCCGGCCCGCAAGGCCGCCGACGCGCCGGCGTCCACCACCAGGGCGCCCTGGGGGGACAGCGAGCCGGCGATCCAGGCCTTGTAGGCGGCGGCCGGGCTGGTGTGGGCCTCGATCAGGGTGGCGCGCGCGCCCTCCTCGGCCGCCGTCAGCGGGCTGGGACGGGTGCCCAGGGTGATCAGGGTGGCGCAGCCCGCCGCCGCGGCGATCCGGGCGGCCATGATCTTGGTGGCCATGCCGCCGGAGCCGACCCCGGCCTCCAGATTGGCGCCGCCCGCCATGGCGTCGACCTCGGGCGTCAGTTCGGTGACCCGCGCGACATGCCGGGCGCCGGGATTGCGGCGCGGGTCGACGGTGTAAAGGCCGTCGATGTCCGAGAGCAGCACCAGCAGGTCCGCGCCGATCATCTGAGCCACCCGCGCCGCCAGCCGGTCATTGTCGCCGTAGCGGATTTCCTCGGTCGCGAGGGTGTCGTTCTCATTGACCACCGGGATCACGCCCAGGCCGAGCAGGACGTCCATCGTGGCCCGGGCATTGAGCCAGCGGACCCGGGTCTCGGTGTCGGCGAGGGTCAGGAGGGCCTGGGCCGCGACCATGCCATGAGGGGCGAAGGCCTGCTCCCAGGCGTGCATCAACAGCGACTGGCCAACGGCCGCGGCCGCCTGCTTGCCAGGCAGGTCGAGCTTGCGCCGGGTCAAGCCGAGCCGCCGGCGCCCCAGCGCTACCGCGCCGGACGAAACCACCAGCACCTGCTGGCCCCGCGCCCGGATCCGCGCCATGTCGGCGGCCAGGGCCGCGAGCCAGGCATGGTTGGCCGCGCCGGTGCGTTCATCGACCAGGAGGGACGAGCCGACCTTGATAACGATACGGCGGGCGACCCGCAGGCTGTTCACGGCCGCCACGCCTCGGGTTCGGCGTCCGACCCGCTGGCTTCGGCGGCCACGGCCCGCGCGGCGCGCACCTCGGCCAGGGCCGCGCGCAACAAGGCCGTGACGCCTTCGCCGGACACCCCCGAGATCAGCATCGGCGCGCGGCCGCTGACCGCCTCCAGGATGGCGGCGCGTTCGGCGCGGGTCTCTTCGTCGATCGCGTCGATCTTGTTCAGGACCAGGATCTCCCGCTTGTCCTCCAAGCCCTCGCCATAGGCCTCCAGTTCCTGACGCACCGTGCTCCAGGCCGCGGCCACGTCCGGCTCGGTCCCGTCGATCAGGTGGATCAGGACCGCGGTTCGCTCCACATGGCCCAGGAAGCGCACGCCAAGGCCCGCGCCCTCGGAGGCGCCCTCGATCAGGCCGGGAATGTCGGCCAGCACGAACCGCTCATTGGCCGAAAGGTCGACGACGCCGAGCCCGGGGGTCAGGGTGGTGAACGGATAGTCGGCGATCTTTGGGCGCGCCGCCGAACTGGCCGCCAGCAAGGTCGACTTGCCGGCGTTGGGCAGGCCGACCAGCCCCACATCGGCGATCAGCTTCAACCGCAGCCAGATCCAGAGTTCCTCTCCCGGCAGGCCAGGATTGGCGTGGCGCGGGGCCTGATTGATCGAGCTCTTGAAATAGGCGTTGCCGAAGCCGCCATTGCCGCCTTTCAGCAGCCGGACGCGCATACCTTCCTTGTCCATGTCGGCCAGCAGGGTTTCGCGGTGCTCATCGAACACCTGGGCGCCCACCGGCGCCTTCAGCACCACGTCCTCGCCGTTGCGGCCATGGCGGTTGCGGCCCATGCCATGCACGCCGGTCTCGGCCTTGAAATGCTGCTGGTAGCGGAAGTCGATCAGGGTGTTCAGGCCCTCGACCGCCTCGATCCAGACATCCCCGCCTCGCCCCCCGTCGCCACCGTCCGGGCCGCCATATTCGACGAACTTCTCGCGCCGGAACGAGACCGCGCCCGCGCCGCCGTCGCCCGAGCGGATGAAGATCTTGCACTGGTCGAGGAATTTCATGGGTTCGGTTTTTGCTTGAGGAGGACGGCCGCGTCGAGCGTCACTATAGGCTTAGGCCAGCCAGACCATCATCCGCGTGTCGGCGCGTCCACCCCGCGCCTGGCAATGACGCGGCTGGATCTCGCCGGTGTAGAGGAAGCCGGCCTTTTCCAGCACCCGGCCGGAGGCGGGATTATCGGCGAAGTGGCCGGAGACCACCATCCGCCGGCGCCAGGCGGTCTTGGCCCAGGTCAGCGCGCCCGCCGCGGCCTCGGTCGCCAGGCCCCGGCCCCAATAGAGCCGCCCAAGCCAGTAGCCGACCTCCGGCGCGCTGCGGCCGGCGCCGCCCGCGATCGGGGTCGGATGGAAGCCGATGACGCCGATCAGGCCCTCGTCCTCGAACTCGATGGCGAACACCGCCTCGCGCGCCGGGTCCAGCGCCTGGACGCGGGACAGGAACGCGTCGGCGTGGTGGCGATGGAACGGATGAGGCATGCTGGTGGTCATCCGCGCCACGCCCAGATCGCCGGCCAGGACGGTGATCCGTTCGGCGTCCCTGGCCTCGGGCGCGCGCAACACCAGGCGGCGCGTCTCGATCCTGGGCGTCTGTTCGATCACGTCGTTCATGCAGCCTCCTGAGCCTTCTTCAGGGCTCTCGAAACACAATCGGGGGGAGTCCGGCGTTCCGGACTCCCCCCACTGGTTTGCTGCCCGGATCGCTGCTTTTTTGAGGCGGCGCGATCCGAAAATTGTTTCAGATCAGCCTATTCGGCCGGGGCCATCGCCTCGGCCGTCACCACCGTCACATAGGTCCGGTCATCGCGCTTGGTGACGAACTTGACCGCGCCATTGGCGGTGGCGAACAGGGTGTGGTCCTTACCGAGGCCCACATTGACGCCCGGCCAGAACTTGGTGCCGCGCTGGCGCACGATGATGTTGCCGGCGATCACGCGCTCGCCGCCGAACTTCTTCACGCCGAGGCGCTGGCCGGCGGAATCGCGACCGTTGCGCGAGGAGCCGCCTGATTTCTTGTGAGCCATCGCTCTATCTCCTGAATCTCTATCCGGGCCTTAGGCTTCGTCGCCTTCGGCCCTGGCCGCCTTTTCCGCGACCGGAACCAGCGGCTTGAGGCCGCGAGCACGGGCGTTCAGCTCGGCGCGGGTGGTGAGATCGACCACGCCGTCCCAGGTCTCGGTCTTGCCGCCGCCGACGACGCCGGTGACGCGCAGCACGCTTTCGAACTGGCGATGGCCCTGGGTGCGGCGATAGCCCTGGCGGCGGATCTTCTTGAAGACCTTGATCTTCTCGCCCTTGCGGGTCTCCACCAGCGTGGCGTTGACCACCGCGCCTTCGACGACCGGCGCGCCGACGACGACATCGGCGCCTTCGCCGAGCATCAGCACCTGGTCGAAAGCCACTTCGGCGCCCGCCTCGCCGTCCAGTTTTTCGACCACCAGCATATCCCCGGCTTTCACCCGGTATTGCTTGCCGCCGGTTTTGATGACCGCGTACATCGCTTGAGCGCCTTGACCTGAATTCGCAAAAAGAGACGCCCGCGAGAATGGCCCGCGGGCGAAGGGCGGGACTTATACAATCGCCCGCGTCCAAGTCAACGCCGCGGCGGCCGATTAAAAGCCTCTCCCTATCGAGGGGGAAGGGCCTTTACCTCACCCGCGCGATCGCCAGGCCATCGTGTCCCTTCGAACCGACCGTCTGGAGGGCGGTGGCGCTGACCCGGGGTTCGGCGGCCATCAGGGCGATCACCTGGCGAACGCCCTGGACGTCGGGATCCTCGCTGTCCGCCTCCAGCACCGAGCCGCCGCGCACCACATTGTCGATGACGATCAGGCCGCCGGGGCGGGTCAGCTTCAGGGCCCAGGTGAAATAATGCGGGTTG
>DATAYD010000105.1:0-47180 GCA_036272715.1 Caulobacteraceae bacterium
AGCGGATGTTCGCCAGGCTCAAGCAGTTCCGACGTGTCGCCACCCGATACGACAAGCTCGTCGCCCACTTCCGCGGCTTCGTTCTCATCGCCGCCATCGTCCTCTGGCTACGATGAACGTTAAATCGTCACCACGACCTAGAGCGTGTTAGGCGAAAATGTGTGCGGCTTCGCCGCCCGAACACGCTCTAAATGTTTGATTTAGAGCCTTTTTCTACGGGTCAGGTGATTCTATCTGACCCTTAAAGGCTCTAAGCGTCCGCCTGTGAGCGCGGCGCCGGAGCCCTGGTCACCCTGGCCTTGGCCGCCAGGGCGCCGGAGCTCCGCCGCCTCCCGGCCGTCCACCGGCTAAGCGGGCTGTCCAGCGGCTTCCAGGATCAACCGGGTGATCTCGTCGGGATGGGAGATCAGCGACAGATGGCTGGACTTCAGTTCGATCGTCTTGGCGCCCATCCGCTTGGCCATGAAGCGTTCCAGATCGGGATTGATCGTCCGGTCTTCCGTCGAAACGGCATAGAAGCTCGGCTTCGACCGCCAGGCCGCCTGCGTGGTCTTGCCCATCAGCAAAGCCTTGTGGAATGGCTCCTGGACCGCATAGAGAACCTTCGCTTTCGCTTCCGGCACGTCGCCCGCGAAATCACGCAGGAACGCGGCCTCGCTGAGACGTCCTTCATCGCCGTCGAAGACGATCCCGGCGGATGCCGGCGCCGCCGGAAATGTCTTGGCCAGCGCCGCGTAATCCTCGCCGGCGTCCGGGGCCCGCGCGGCCACATAGACGAGCGCCGAGACGTTCGGGTTCATGCCGGCCTCCGTCACGATCATTCCGGAAAAGGAATGCCCAACCAGGACAGTCGGACCATCCTGCCGCGCCAGCACGCGTTCGGCCGACGCCACCGCATCGGGCAAGGTTGTCAGAGGGTTCTGCACCGCCGTCGCATTGAGGCCCGCCGCCTGCAATCGCGCGATCACCTCGGACCAGCTTGACCCGTCGGCGAACAGTCCGTGCACGAGGACGACGTTGCGGGCCGCGACTGGAGCGGCGGTCGCGGCCATGCCGCGGTCGGAGATCAACGAAGCGGCGGCGCTGGCGACCAGGGCGGCCGAGAAAGTACGCTTGTTCATGATCATGATATGTCTTCCTTTCAGGGTAGGGACTGCTGGCAAATCCGCCGGATACGAGTTCGGCGCCGGCGCGCCGGAAGTCGATATCAGAGCCCTGGCTGAAGAGAGGCGGCAGGGGTCTCCACATCCATCAGGGCGTCAACCTGCCGTGAGCGCACGACCACGCCTTCGTGGGCGAACACCTCGTGGTTGGCCTCGATCGCTTCGGGGACATAGAGATAGTTGACCATGACGCCATGGGATTCCGCGATGCCGCGCGGCGCGGTGTTGCCGAGCCAGTTGATTTGTTCGAGGCGGGCTCCATTGCCCAAATGGAACCGCGCCACCGGATCGGGCGGCCCCTTGGGTCCGAAAGTGGTCAGGTAGGTTGCGGCCAGGCGCAGGACAGGCCCGCGCATCGCCCTGGCCTGGGCCGCGTCCCCCCACCAGCCGTCCGTCTTCAGAGGGGCGAGCAGCGCGGCCTCCGCGGGGTCGGCGGCGAGCCGCTTTTCCAGCCAGCGACGAAAGCCAGGCACGGGCGACAGGGTTGAGAAGCGCGTCAGGTTCGGAAACTCGGCCCTGAGTTCCTGGACGACCTGCTTGATCAGGAAATTGCCGAACGACACGCCGCGCAGGCCATCCTGGCAATTTGAAATCGAATAGAAGATGGCCGTATCGGCCTCCTCCGCGCGCGCTCGTGCGTCGTCCTCGGCGTCCTCGTCGCGCGCCAGGATCGCCTGAACGGCGGTGGAGAGCCCTTTGACCAGGGCGACCTCGACGAAGATCAGCGGCTCGCCGGGCAATGCGGGGTGGAAGAAGCCGAAACAGCGCCGGTCCGGCGCCAGCCGGCGTTTCAGATCCGACCAGCCGTGGATCTCATGAACCGCCTCATAGGCGATCAGCTTGTCGAGCACCGCGGCCGGGGACCGCCAGTCGATGCGGCGCAACTCCAGGAAGCCCCGATTGAACCAGGACGCGAACAAGTGCCTGAGGTCAGCGTCGAGCGGCTTCAATTCCGGCGCGTCCCGCAGATGATCCAACAGATCCTTGCGCAAGGCCACGAGCGCGCTGGTCCCGGCCGGCGACATGTTCATACGGCGCAGCAGTTCCTGCCGTTTCGGTTCGGCCGCATCGGCGAGACGCGCGGCCGTATGCGCGGTCGGCTCGGCGAGATAGGCCTCGGCGGCGGCGCGCAGCCGCTCGGGTTCGGGCAGGAAACCCTTGGCCAGGAAACCGTAGAAGGCCAGCCGGCCCTCGGCGTCCAGCGCCCGCAGGCTCTCGTGCAATTCGCGGGCGACGATCACCCCCGACGCCTCGCCGCGTTCCGACAGCAGCGCCTCGGCCAGGCGTTTCGCCCGATCGAGGGGCGGCGTCTCGGAACCCCGCCGCCCGGCGTCGCCGGCGGCGAGCGAGGCGGAAAGACGCTCGCGCCAGGCGCTCGGATCGGATGGTGCGGCGATGCTGGATTGTTCGGTTGTCGTGGTCATGTCGGGTCTCCTGGCAAGGGGCCGAAGCCGATTGTGTATCTTGAAAGTCGTGCGGTTGAGGGTCGGGGGATCGCCTAGAGGAACCGGGCCGGCGGGTCGTAAAGGCCGGCGGAGGCGCGGACGAGATCGCCGATCGTCTTGGCCGACAGCAGGTCGCGGGTCGCGGCGGCCGGGTCGATACCCAAGTCGCTCGGCTGCATCACGATGCCGCGCGCCCGCAATTCCGCGGTCCTGGCGACGGACGCCGCGCGTCCAAAATCCGTGTCGCCGGCGATGGCGCGCAGCGCCGCCGTCCGCTCCTCCGCCGAACGGCAGAGCAGCAGGTTCGCCACGCCGATCTCGGTGATGACATGCGTGACGTCATCGCCATGGATCATCACGGGCGGCAGCGCGAACCCGGCGGTCTCGGCGAGGTCGAAGGCGTCGAGCCGTTCGACGAAGCTCGGCGCGCCATTGGGCTGTTTGGTGTCGACCATCTGCACGACCAGCTTGCGGCCCCGCAGGGTTTCACCCGCTTCCTGGCCGGCGCGCAGCCAGGCGGGGCTCGGGTGCCGACGGCCGCGCGCGTCGGAGCCCATATTGGGCGCCCCGCCGAAGCCGGCGATCCGACCCTTGGTGGCGGTCGAGCTGTTGCCGTCCGCATCGATCTGCAAGGTCGCGCCGATGAAGAGATCACAGGCATATTGGCCCGCGACCTGCGCCAGGGCGCGGTTCGAACGGAGGCTGCCATCGGCCCCGATCGGAAAGATATCCGGGCGCGAGGCCAGATAACGCTCCATGCCCAGCTCGGAACCGAAGCAGTAGACGGTGTCGACGAAACCGGCCTCGATCGCGGGGATCAGCGTCGGGTGCGGATTCAGGACGAAATCGGTGGCGACCTTGCCCTTCAGTCCCTGGGCGGCGCCGAAGGTCGGCAGGATCAGCTCGATGGCGGCCGTGGCATAGCCGATGCCGTGGTTGAGCCGGCGGATCCGATAGGGCTCGTAGATGGCCGCGATGGCCATCATCGCCATCAGGATCTTGTCCTCCCGGATCTTGGCCGGATCACGCGTGAACAGCGGTTCGATCGCATAGGGTCGGGGGCTCGGGATGACCACATCGACCCAGTCGCCGGGGACGTCGACGCGGGGCAGTTGATCGACGATCTCGTTCACCTGGGCGACGACGATCCCGCCCCGGAAGGCTGTGGCCTCGACCAGGGTCGGCGTGTCCTCGGTGTTCGGGCCGGTATAGAGATTTCCGCGCCGATCGGCCTTGTCCGCGACCACCAGGGCCACGCGCGGGGTCAGGTCGACCAGCATCCGGGCATAAAGCTCCAGATAGGTGTGGATCGCGCCGATCTTGATCCGCCCGGCCTCGACCAGTTCGGCGAGCTTGCGGCTCTGGGGGCCGGCGAAGGCGAAATCCAGCCGGTTCGCGACGCCCCGCTCGAATACCGCTAGGTGATCGGGCGAGGCTAGCACCGACTGGACCATATGCAGGTCATGGACGCGAACGGGATCGACTTTCGCCAGGGCGCCGGCCAGCAGATCCGCCTGTTTCTGGTTGTCGCCCTCGATGGTGACGCGATCCCCCGGTTGGAGGATCGCTTCCAAGAGCGCGGTGGCGCGCTCGGGCGCGCAGATTTTCGACCCCGCCTCACGGAAGGGTTCGAGCCGTGCGAGGCGGTCGGCCCGATCCGTCGTCACGCCCTTCGAATGGTTCAACATGGGGCTCTCCATCGCGTTCTGAGTGTCTGCCGCCGCAGAACTGGCCCAGAGAATAGGAATGCGGGATTGATTTGATAAACGATCAATTCCACTATCACTGATCGATGGTAGCGATCAGTCAGCCATGCTGGAATTTGACCTCCTTCGCGCCTTCATCGCCGTCGCCGAATGCGGCGGCTTCCGCCGGGCGGCCGATCGGCTGAACCTGACGCAATCGACGGTGAGCCAGCGGATCAAGCGCCTGGAACTCGAGTCGGGGCGGCCTCTGTTTCACCGCACCACGCGCGAGGTGGCCCTGACCGACGACGGAGAGATGCTGCTCGGCGACGCCCGCCGCCTGATCCAGCTCGAGGAAGCCGCGCGCCTGCGCATCGCGGCGCCGCGATTGTCCGGCCTGGTGCGGCTAGGCGCCGTCGAGGAGGTCGCCAGCAGTTCGCTGCCCCCGGCGCTGGGGCGCTTCGCCCGGCTTCACCCGAACGTCCGGCTCGAGGTGCTGGTCGGCGTCAGCGCCGAATTGATCGAGCAACTGGACATCGGCGCGCTCGACGTGGTGCTCGCCAAGCGGCCATGGGGCACGTCGCGCGGCCGCCTCGCCTGGCGCGAGCCGCTGGTCTGGGCGGCGGCCGAGAGCTTCGATCCCGAACCCGGCGCCGTCCTGCCCTTGGCCCTGTTCCGCGAGCATTCGGTTTCGCGCGAGGCGGCGTTGGAGGCGCTGCGTGGCGGCGAACGGCCCTGGCGGATCGTCTATACCAGCCCCAGCCTGACCGGCGTCCGCGCCGCCGCCCTCGCCGGCTTCGCGGTGACGCCGCTCCCGGCCAGCGCGATCGTCGACGGCCTCAGGGTCCTCGGCGAACGGGAGGGGCTGCCGCCCCTGCCCGATCTGGAGTTCGCGATCTATGAGAAACCGCGGCGCGACCCGACCGTCGCCGCCCTGGCCGCGGCGCTCGATAGCCTCGCCCAGGCGCCTGGCGTTTAATGCGTGTGTTCAATCCATCCCGCGCCTCGAACCGGGCCGCGCGGCGAGCCGGAATGTCTCACCGCGCGAGGTCTCGGCGCCTCGGCCGATCGACGCCGCGGCGGCGACCAGCCGGCCTTCCCGCCCGAGCAGATCATCCGCCAGGGCGACGACCAGCGGATTGGGCGTGGCGCAGGGGGAAACGCGCCGCAGCGCAAGGGCGATGTCCCCTTCGTCGCGCGACGGATCGGCGGCGCAGGCGAGCACCAGGGCGGCGGCGGGCGAGCGGCTGACGCCCATCCAACAGTGAACCAGCAGCGGCGCGGGCTCGCTCCAAGCCGCGCCGAACGCCAACAGGTCGGCGATCATGATCCGGTCGGGCGCGATCAGGCCCAAGCGCGGCTCGGGAATGTCGTGGAAGCGAAGCGTTAGTCTGGAGACGCCCGGCGGGGTCCGCGGAGCCTCCTGTTCCGGTCCAAGCAAGCTGATCAAGCGCGCCGGTTTCGACCTGGTCATCTCCAGGGCGACATCGCGCAGCGGGCAGACGATCAGGGTCATGCGCCGAGGCCGCGTATCGCGAAGCCGAGCAGCAGGCCGAGTTCGGCAAGTTGCTCGACGCCGCCCAGGACATCGCCGGTGAACCCGCCGACCAGCCGCCGGGCGATGAGGGCCAGGGCCGTGGCGCCGCAAGCTCCCAGGATCAATCCGGCCGTCGCCTGAAGAGGCGGCAAGAGCACCATCGGCGCGAGGCCCAGGACCACGGCGATGACGGCCTCCCCGGGTCGCGCGCCCATCGGCGCCGGCTTCAGCTTGGCCACGTCTGGATCGCCGGCGTAGCGCTGGGTGGCCATGACGACCACCGCGAACGCCCGGGCCGCGCCGTGGGTCAGGATCAGCAGCAGGGCCGCTTGGAGGGGCGCCAGCGTCGCGAGGGCCGCGGCCTTGATCGTCAGCGCGGTCCATAGGGCCAGGGCGCCGTAGCTGCCGATCCGGCTGTCCTTCATGATCTCCAGCCGGCGTGCCCGGGTCTGGCCGCCGCCCAGGCCATCGACCGTGTCGGCCAGGCCGTCCTCGTGGAAACCGCCCGTCGCCAGCAGGCCCGCGCCGACGGCCAGCGCCGCCGCCGGCAAGCCGGGCCAAAACCGGCTGGCGATCAGCAAAACCGCACTGGAGACCGCGCCGACGATCCAGCCGACGACCGGATAATAGGGCGACGAACGGGCGATCCAATCGGGCTGGAACCCATCGAGGCGCGGCGTCGGCAACCGGGTCATGAACCCCAGCGCGCAGAAGAACAGGCGCGCCTGGCGCATCACGGCGCGACGCCCCCGGCCAGGACATCGTCCAGCGAGGCGGTCTCGGTCATCAACCGCGCGGCGGCGCGCAGCAGCGGCGCGGCGAGCACGCCGCCACTGCCCTCGCCCAACCGCATATCCAGATCGAACAGCGGTTCAGCGCCCAGCGCGCCCAGCAACATCCGGTGGCCGCGTTCAGCCGAGACATGGGCGAACACCAGCCGCCCGGCGAGATCCGGCGCCAGCCGCACCGCGACCAGCGCCGCCGCGCTGGAGATGAAGCCGTCCACCACCATCACCTTGCGGCCGGCCGCGCCGCCGAGAAAAGCGCCGGCCATCATCGCGATTTCCAGCCCGCCGAACTGGCGCAGCGCCTCGAGCGGCTGGACGGCGTCGGAACGGGCCGCGGCGCGGGCCAGCGCCGCGCGCTTGCGGGCCATGCCCTCGGCGTCGTGACCGGCGCCGGCGCCGATACAGGCCTCCAGCGACGCGGGCGCGAGGCGGTGCATCAGCAGCGCGGCCGAGGCGGTGTTGCCGATGCCCATCTCGCCGACCACCAGGGCGTCGGCCCTGGACGTCGCGGCGATCTTCGCCCCCCCGTTCAGGGCGTGTTCGACTTCGTCCTCGGTCAGCGCCGGCTCGACAGCGGCGTTGCGCGAGCCGCGACGCACCTTGGCGTCGATCAAACCCGGATGCGGCGCGATCTCGGCGTCGACACCGGCGTCGACCACGACGACCTCGACATCACAGGCTCGGGCGATGGCATTGACGCTGGCGCGGCCAGCCAGGAACGTCGCGACCATGGCGGCGGTGACCGCGGACGGATAGGCCGAGACCCCCTCGGCGTTCAGCCCGTGGTCGCCGGCGAAGACACAGGCTTGGATCCGATCGATGCGGGGCGCGTCGGTCCCTTGCACCAGAGCGATTTGAACGGCCAGGGCCTCGAGCCGGCCGAGCGAGCCTGGCGGCTTGGCCTTGCCGTCGATCTTCGCGCGAAGCCTTTGCGCGCGTTCAGGATCCAGCGGCGGGAGGGCGGGCGGAACATAGGTCATAGGCCGGCGATCCGGGACAGGGTTGGGATATCGAGGCCGCGCTCAAGGACCTCGGCGATCTCGTCGAGGGCGGCGTCGATGCTCTGGATGCGGTCCAGGCCGGTCGAGCCAGCGCCAAAGCGGGCCAGCAGCGCCGCCCGGGCCGAGCCGCGGTCAAACAGGCCATGGACATAGGCCCCCGCGACATGGCCGTCAGCGCTCATGGCGCCCTCCCCTTCGCCGGTCTGTCGGCGCAGGAACGGCCGGGCCAGGTCGCCGCCGCGTGTCTCGCCGATATGGATCTCATAGCCTGTAAAGGCTCCGCCGCCGTCGGCGACGACGCCGGAAACGGTCCGGAGGGTCTTGGCGGGCGACATCACCGTCTCGACATCGAGCAGGCCCAGGCCCTCGGCGTGGCCGGCCGGGCCTTCGACGCCCTCGGGATCGGCGATCCGGCGCCCCAGCATCTGGAACCCGCCGCAGATCCCCAGCACCCGGCCGCCGCGCCGGACATGGGCCGCGATGTCGATGTCCCAGCCTTGAGCGCGGAGGAAGGCGAGATCGGCCAGCGTCGCCTTGGTCCCAGGCAGGATCACCAGGTCCGCGTCGCCTGGCAGCGCCTGGCCTGGCGCGACAAAACGGAAGTCGACCTCGGGCTCGGACTTCAGAGGGTCGAAATCGTCGAAATTGGCGATGCGCGACAGCATTGGGACGACGATCTTTAAGCGTCGTCCCTGGGCAGGCCCAGCCCGTCGATCCAACACGACGGCGTCCTCGGCCGGCAGCCCGCGCGCGGCGGCGAGCCACGGGACCATGCCGAGATCCGGCCAGCCGGTGCGGGCGGCGATCTCCTGGCGGCCCGCGTCGAACAGGCTGGGATCGCCGCGAAACTTGTTGATCATAAAGCCCTTGATCCGCGCCCGGTCGGCTTCGTCCAGCACGGTGTGGGCGCCGACCAGCGCCGCGATCACATGGCCCCGGTCGATGTCGCCGACGAGCGCCACCGGCACGTCGGCGGCGTGGGCGAAGCCCATATTGGCGATGTCGTTGGCGCGCAGATTGGTCTCGGCCGGACTGCCGGCGCCTTCGATCAGGACCAGGTCGGCTTCCGCCGCCAGGCTTTGGAAACTCTCGACCGCGATCGACAGCAGCGCCCGTTTGCGCGACTGAAAATCGCGCGCGTTCAGGGTCCCGTCGATTTTCCCGCGCACGATCACCTGGGCGCCGATATCGCTTTGCGGCTTCAGCAGCACCGGGTTCATATGCACGGTCGGCGGCGTGCGGCAGGCGATGGCTTGAAGGGCCTGGGCGCGGCCGATCTCGCCCCCGTCGGCGGTGACCGCGGCGTTGTTGCTCATGTTCTGCGGCTTGAACGGCCGCACGGTCAGGCCCCGATCGGCGAACAGGCGGCACAGCCCCGCGACCAGGGTCGACTTGCCCACGTCCGAACCGCAGCCCTGGATCATCAACGCCGGCATGCGACCACCCCCATCGCCAGCCAAAGCAGGCCACAAGCCCGGACATAGAGGTCCAGACCCCGCTTCAGGTCCGCGGCCGTCGGCGGCGGACCGTCGCCGAACACCGGCCGGTCGACTAACGCGCCATCATAGCGGACCGGACCGCCGAGCCGCACGCCGAGCGCGCCGGCCATGGCGGCTTCGGGCCAGCCGGCGTTCGGCGAGGCGTGTTTGCGCGCATCCCGCCCCATGACGCGCCAACCCCCACCGCCCGCCGCCGCGATCAGGGCGCCGGCCAGCCGCGCCGGGATCAGGCTCATGCCGTCATCCGTGCGCGCCGCCGCCCAGCCGAAACTGCGCCAGCGCGGCTCCTTGTGCCCGATCATGCTGTCGGCCGTGTTCACCGCCTTATAGGCGAACAGGCCCGGCAAGCCGCCGACCGCCAGCCAGAAGGCCGGCGCGACGACGCCGTCATTGAAGCTCTCGGCCAAGCTCTCCAGCGCCGCCGCCGCTATGCCCGCCGCATCGAGATCCGCGTTGTCGCGCCCCACGATCCGGGCGACGCCGCGCCGCGCCGCCGGCAAATCCCGGCGCTCCAGCGGCGCCAGCACCGCGGCGACATGCTCGTGCAGACTCCGCTGCGCGAGCCCCACCGTGACGGCCAGGGCGAGCGCCGCCCCGCCGCCCCGCCGCCCACGCGCCGCCCGGGTGAGCATGGCGCCGGCCAGCGCCGCGCCGCCGCCGACCAGGGCCAGGGCCGCAACACCCAGCACTCGTCGTTCGGCCTCGTTGCGCTCGGCCCCGTTCCAGCGCCGTTCCAGCGCCGCCAGGATCGCGCCGACGCCGATAACCGGATGCGGAACGCGGCGATTCAGAGCCTCCGGATAGCCGAACGCCGCCTCCAGGATGAGGGCGGAGAGCGTCAGCCGGGTCATCCGAGCGACCTCAAGGCTTCGGCGACGCGCCGGCGAGCCGATCGAGGCGGCAGGCCAAAACGCAGCCAAGTCGGCGCCGCCGTGAAGGGCCGCGTCAGCACGCCCCGCTCGCACAGCGCGGCGAAGCGCCTCGGCGCGTCCTCCGCCTCGACCAGACGAAACAGGGTCGTTCCCCCAACCCACCGAAATCCGGCGTCCGTCAGGGCCGCGTCAAGCCAGGCCGAGTCCCGCGCCAGGCGCGGCCGCGTTCGGGCCGTCCAATCGGAATCCGTGTAGGCCGCGCGGCCGGCGGCGAGGGCGTCGGCGGACACCGGCCAGTCGCCTTGCAAGGCGCGAACCTTGTCGATGATCCCCGGCTCGCCCAATACGAATCCGAGGCGAAGGCCCGCGAGGCCGTAGAACTTGCCGAAGGATCGCAGGGCGATGATGGCGGGATGACCCAAGGCGGCGATGCTGGCGCCGGTCTCGGCGTCAGCGAAACTCTCGTCAACAATCAGCCAGCCGCCCCGCGCCCCGAGCCCATCCGCCTGGGCGACCAGCGCCTCCCGGTCGTATCGCCGCCCATCGGGATTGTTGGGATTGACCACCACGAGGACCTTGGCCGCGTCGGCGTCGCGGACCAGCCGGACGCCGGCCGTCGACCAGGCCTGGGCGTGGCTCGCATAGGTGGGGCCGGCGATCGCCGCCGTCTCGGCGCCCAGGATCCGCGGCAGGAGGCGCAGGGCCGCCTCGGCCCCCGGCGTGGCGACGATCCGCGCCGGATCCTCGATCCCGAAGGCGGCCGCGGCGACCGCCTCCAGAGCCGCGGTCTCTTCCGGAAACGGCAGGCGCGCGCGGGCGGCGCGGCTGGCGCGTGGCGCGGGATAGGGCCGGGGATTGATCCCGGTCGACAGGTCGATCCACGGCCTCGGCGCCTCCGGCCAAGCCCGCATCGCGGCGTGCAACTGGCCGCCATGGCGGGTGAAATCGTCGGTGGGCCGGCCCATGATGGACGCACTTCCTCCTCGGCGACAGACCGCACGCGCGGCCCCGATTGCCATCGCCGGGAGACCCCGTACCGCGCGGCGCACCCCGGCCGTTCGGCGGACAGCGGCGACGGGCAGGTCTCCTGGCTCGCGGGTGATCGCCGGCGCTCGTCGCCTTCCCAGGGCCGCCCTTTGAAGGCGGCGACCAGTGGCTTATGACGAGCAAGCTATCCGCTTACAGTTGCGGGGGCAGCCCGGGCGTCACACCCGGTTCCCTTTCTCATCCCCTCGCGGGGAACCTGTCGCCCCAAAGCTATACCGGGGGCGCCGCCGGACCGTCAACGCGGGAGACCCTAGCCCTGAGCACCACCCTGATCCTCGGCGGCGCCCGTTCCGGAAAGACCACCCATGCGTTGCGTCTGGCCGAGGCGAGCGGCAACGGCCTGGTCATGATCGTCACGGCCGAGGCGCTGGACGCCGAAATGGAGGCGCGGATCGCCAGGCACCGGGCCGAGCGCGGCCCGCGCTGGCGGACGCTGGAGGCGCCGCTGGACCTGGTCGGCGCCATTGGCCAGGTCGACGCTACGGAAATGGCCGTGGTCGATTGCCTGACCCTGTGGACCTCCAACCTGATGCTGGCCGAGCGCGATGTCGAAGCCGAGGCCGTCGGGCTGATCGCGGCCCTCGAGGGATCGAACGTGCTGCTCGTCTCCAACGAGGTCGGGCTGGGGATCGTCCCCGACAACGCCCTGGCGCGCCGGTTCCGCGACGTCGCCGGCCGTCTCAACCAGCAAATCGCCGCCGCGGCCGACCGCGTCATCTTCATCGCCGCCGGCCTGCCGCTGGTCCTCAAGGGCTGACGGCGGCGCGACGAATTTGGATCCGTGGAGGTAACCCTCGCTAAACGCCATTGTCATCCCGGCCTTGTGCCGGGATCCATTCCGTGAACCCTCCGTGCCCCCGCTGCCGCCGAACTTTCACGGAATGGGTCCCGGCATTCCGCTACGCTCCAGCCGGGATGACGGTGGTGTTTGGTGGCGGTGATGTTTGGAGCGGAATGGTCGTCCGAATCAATCGCCCGACCCCGCTTGACGCGATGCGGCGGCTGGGGTCTGGAGACCGCATGTCATCGCTCGATCCTCGCGCGCCCCCGCCCCGCCTGGCGGTCTGCGTGACCTGCAAGGCCGATCTGGAGATCGAAGAGGGCGAGGCGCGCCCGGGACGACGGCTCTACGACGCGCTTGTCGAGCGCTGCGTCGGCGACGACCTGCCCGTCGACCTGATGCCGGTCGAATGCCTGTCGCTGTGCGAGAGCGGCTGTTCGGCGGCGATCTCGGTCACGGGCAAATGGAGTTATCTGCTCGGCGACCTCGACCCGGCCCTGGCCGACGACCTGCTCACCTATGCCCGCGCCTACGCCATTTCAAAAACCGGGCTGGTGCTGCCTTCCAAGCGCCCCGCGTCGTTGGCGACCATGGTGAAGGCCCGGATGCCGCCGACTAGCTAGGCCGCGTTACCCTGCCGGGCGAGGGCGGCCCGAACCATGGCAGGCTCGCGCATGATCACTTCCAGGTACGCGCGCGCCGGCTCGTCGGCGACCCGCCGGCCCGCCTCCCAGCTCTGCACCGTCTTGACCTTGAGGTGGAAGGCCTCGGCGAACTTCGCCTGCGATAGTCCCGCCGCCTCGCGCGCCTTTCGCGCCAGCCAGCGGGTGCGCCCGCGCGCCCACTCCTCGTCGGTCATTGAACTATTCTCGGCGTCACCGGCGGCGCCGGCCTCCCGATCCTCCTCGCTCATGGCGTCGAGGCGCTGCCGCTCCGCCGGCGTGAGCTGGGCGGGAGTCCGATCGAGGGTGAACCTAGTCATTGGCATAGCGGCGACGCTCCTGAGCTGTGGCGTGGCGGGCGCTTGGCCGGGTCCCACTCCAACTCAAGGCTCCTGCCCATGCACCAACTATACGACAGTGCCGTATACGACACAAGCGTATAGCTGGAGCGCGCCTGTGGTGACTAGCACCGACAAACTGGTCCCCGCGGAGACGCAAGCTGCTATATTGTTTCCTCGGCTCGCCAAGAACCGATCGAGGAGGGATCACATGCCGAACATGGTCGCGATGGCCGTGCCTCAAGCGGGCGGCAAACTGGAGCGTGTCGAGCGTGATATTCCCACGCCGGGCGCCGGAGAACTCCTGATCGAGGTCCACGCCTGCGGCGTCTGCCATAGCGACTCGCTGACCGTCGAAGGCCTTATGCCCGGCATCCAATATCCTCGCGTACCCGGCCACGAGGTGATCGGCGCGGTCGCGGCGATCGGCGACGCGGTCGCGGGCTGGCGTGTCGGCGATCGCGCCGGCGTCGGCTGGTTTGGCGGCTCGTGCGGTCATTGTCCACGCTGCCGGCGCGGCGACGCCTTCGCCTGCGAGACCATCCAGGCCGTGACCGGCGTCACCCGCGACGGCGGCTACGCCACCCATCTGGTGGCCGACGCCTCGGCCGCGGCCCATGTCCCCATCGATCTTGACGAAGTGGAATCCGCGCCCCTGCTTTGCGCCGGCATCACCACGTTCAACGCGCTGAGGAATTGCGGCGCGGGTCCGGGCGACCTGGTCGCGATCCATGGCGTTGGCGGCCTCGGCCATCTCGGCATTCAGTTCGCGCGACGCCTTGGTTTCCGCACGATCGCGGTCAACCGCGGCCGCGACAAGGCGGAACTCGCCCGCTCGCTCGGCGCGCACGGCTATATCGACAGCGAGGACGGCGATGTCGCCGATGCGCTTCAGAAGCTGGGCGGCGCGCGGGCGATCATCGCCACGGTCACCAGCGCCGACGCCATGCAGGCGATCGTCGGCGGGCTCGGCCCCAATGGTGTGATGATGGTGATCGGCGCGGTCGGGGCGTTTCCGGTCGACACGCTCGGCCTTCTTGGCAAGCGCGCGGCGGTCAAGGGCTGGTATTCCGGCGTGGCGGCGGATTCGGAGGACACGCTCACCTTCAGCCAGCTCAACCCGGTGAGCTCGATGAACGAGATCTACCCGTTCGAGGAAGCGCAGGCCGCTTATGACCGGATGATGAGCGGCAAAGCCAGGTTCCGCGTCGTCCTCAAGATGCGCTGAGAACCGCTTGGGGCTTCCTATCCGAGGCCCGCCAGCTTCGACGAGGGACCGCGTCGGGTGCGGCCTTCGACACGCCGGCTTCGCCAGCTACTCAGGATGACGAACTATTTGGAATTCCATCCAAAGCCCGCACGCGGGCGCCCCAAAGGAGGCGTTCCATGGTTTTCAACGGCGGTTAAGCCGGGCTCAGCCCAGCGAAGTTGGCGGGATCGATCCGGTAGACCTCGCGCAGGCGTTCGGGGGTGAGCACCGCCTTGGGCGCTCCCTCGGCGACCTTGCGGCCGTCGTTCAGCAGGACCACCCGGTCGCAGAAGCGGGTCACGACGCCCAGTTCGTGCATCACCGCGATCACCAGCCGGCCCTGGTCGGCGGACCGACGCAGCAAGCCCATGATCCGCAGCACGTGATAGGGATCGAGCGAAGCGGTCGGTTCGTCCGCCAGCAGCACCGGCGCCTCGACGGCCAGGGCGCGCGCCAGCAGCACCCGGGCGCGCTCGCCGCCGGAAAGGTTCAGGACGTTGCGGTCCGCCAGATGCGCGACATCGGCTTGGGTCATCGCCGTTTCGACCGCGGCCGCGTCGGCGGGCGCGGGCCGGCCGAGCGACCCCAACCGGGGCAGGCGCCCCAGTTCGACCAGCCGTCTCGCGCTCAAAGGCCAGTGGACGGTCTGTCCCTGGGGCAGGTAGGCCAGGGTGAGGGCCCGCGCGCGCGCGTCCATCCGGTCGACCGGATGGCCATCCCAGACGACGGTTCCGGTCCGCGCCGGGATCAACCGGCAGAGGGCGCGCAAGAGCGTGGTCTTGCCCGCGCCATTGGGCCCGATCAGGCCGACGACTTCGCCCGCCCGCGCCTCGAATGCGATGTCGCTCAGGATCGGCCGGGCGCCGATGTCGACGCTCAGGTCGTGAACCGTGAGGGCGCTCATCGGGCGCTCCGGGCGCCCGCCGATCCCCGCAGCAGGATCGTGATGAAGATCGGCGCGCCGAGAAAGGCCGTGACCACGCCCAGCCGCAATTCCGATGAGGTCGGAATGATCCGCACCAGCAGGTCGGCCAGGCCGAGCAGGGCCGCGCCGGCGAGCGCGGACGGCGCCAGCGCCCGGCTCGGCCGGCCGTCGGTGAACGGCCGGACCAGATGCGGCGCGATCAGGCCGACAAAGCCGATCGCCCCCGACACCGCCACGGCGGCGCCCACCCCGACCGCCACGCCGCTCACCAGCATCAGTTGGACCCGGTCGAGGTCGAAACCGAGCGAGCGGGCCGCGTCCTCGCCCAGGGCCAGGCCGTCCAGGGCGCGGGCCTGCCAGAGGATCAGGCCGGCGCCGACCAGGATCAGGGGCGCCGCCAAGGCGACGTGCTGAAACGACCGATCGGTGAGCGAACCCAGAAGCCAGAAGGCGATCTCGGACACCGCATAGGGGTTCGGCGCCAGGTTCAGCGCCAGCGACACGCCCGCGCCGGCGAGCGCTGAGATGGCGACTCCGGCCAGGATCAGGGTCGAAGGCCCCTCCCCGCGTCGCGCGATCGGCAGCAGGCCCAGAAGGCCCGCCAAGGCGCCGGCCACGGCCAGCAGGGGCAGGGCCAGCGGGAAGCTCTTCGCCAATCCGAAATAGAGCGCGATCACCGCGCCCAGGGCGGCGGAGCTGGAGGTTCCGATCACCGCCGGATCGGCCAGGGGATTGCGCAACAGGCCCTGAAGCGCGGCGCCGGCGAGGCCGAGCATCGCGCCGATGAGGAGGGCGAGCACGGCGCGAGGCGCGCGAATCTGGAGCACGATATCGCTGATCACCGGATCGGCATGGCCCGTCAAGGCCGCGAACACGGCGCCGGCGGATAGGGGCGCGGGCCCGACCATCAGCGAGACGACGCCGGCCGCGACGATGACGGCCGAGAGGATAGCAAGGAGCGGCGGCGCGCGGCGGGACTCGCCGGCCATCGGATCAACCACGAAAGACCTCGGCTTCGATCGGTCCCCTCGTCACGCTTGTGCCCCGAGGCCGGCGCGGGCATTCGTAAGCGATGCCGTCAAGCATGGGAAGACGAAGCCTGGGCCGGGCCGTTCGCGCCGCCGCCCTCGCGGCGATCGCGCTGTTCGCGTTCGGCCCGGTTTCGACCGCGGCTCCGGCCGGTCCGCCGCGTCCGAGGCGGATCGTGTCGCTGAACGCCTGCGCCGACCAGTATCTGATGGCCCTGGCCGACAGGAGCCAGATCGCCGCCCTCACCCAGTTCGCCCGCGACCCCAGCCTGTCCTTCTATGCCGACAGGGCGAACACCTATCCGATCACCCAGGGGCAAGCCGAAGCGGTGCTGGCGCTGCGGCCCGACCTGATCATCGCCAGCCCCTATCGCCGCGCCGAGACGCTGTCGCTGCTGAAGGGCAAGGTCCGCATCCTCGACGTGAAACCCGCCGAATCCTTCCCCGACGTGGTGAAGGAGACCCGCGCCATCGCCTCGGCGATCGGCCAGACCGCGCGGGGCGAAGCGTTGATTCGATCGATGCAGGCGCGGGTCGACGCCGCCGGGCGAAGGCCGATGCACGGTGTCGCCGCCCATTACCAGCGCGGCGGCTTCATCACCGGACCCGGGACCTTGATGGATGACCTGATGACGCGCGCCGGGCTGTCGAACCTGGCGCGACGAGGCCACGGCGGATCGCTCGGCCGCCTGTCCCTCGAACAGATCATCTATGCGCGGCCGGATTTCCTGATCCTGACGGACGGCCCGCAGGCCGGTCAGGACGAGGGCAGCCTCAGCCTGGAGCATCCCGCCCTGACCCAGGCGGTTCCCCCCGCCCGCCAATTGCACCTCCCCGCCGCCCTGACGGTCTGCGGCGGGCCATCCTATCCGGAAGCGCTGGAGCGCCTGCAGGCCGCCGCGGATCAGGCGAGGCGCCGGTAGATCACCGTTAATGATTCCCGAGGCCGTTCGTGAGTCGGATCACGCGGAATGTGCTGGAGCGCCCCGTCGAATAGGCAATGCGTGCTTCGACAAGCTCATCATGACGAAGTCCATGGAATTCCAAAACTATTCGTCAGCCTGAGCTTGTCGAAGGCCGCTTACTTCTTCTTGGCCGCCCGATCGGCGCGCGCGGCGGCGTTGGCCGCCACCGCGGCATGGATCAGTTGCTTGAAGGCGGCTTCATCGATCTTTTCCCCTTCGAGGAGGACGATCGCACGCCGCACGTTCCCTTCCAGACTCGCATTGAAGAGTTTCGCCGGGTCCTCGATGGAGGCTCCGCGCGCGAAGGTAAGCTTCACCACCTGTTTGTAGGTTTCTCCCGTGCAGACGATGCCCTCATGGGACCAGATGGGGATTCCGGGGGATTTCGGCTTCTCCCATTTCCATTCTTCCTGGATATCGGGATCGGCGTCGTGGATGAGCCGGCGGACGTAAGCGAGGGTCTCTCCTCGCCAATCCCCCAGGTCTTGAATCCGCTGGGTGATCTTCGCCGAGGCGACCTCGCTGTCCGGATGATTTGTCGGTTTCATGCCCTCTCCGATCTTCGTTTCCAGCCGGCCTCATCGAGCCACGGCCTTCACATATCTCGCTGAAATCCGCTTGGCTCTAGCTGCTCCCCCGTTGGGGGAACTCGCGAAGCGACCGAGGGACCCCTTCGGCCGCACGGGCGCGGCGGCGAGGCCCCTCCACCACTTCGTGGTCCCCCTCCCCGAAATGGGGAGGAGCATAGCCCGGAGGGCGTGGGGCGCGATATCGGTGATTTAGAACTCGATGCCCGCCTGGGCTTTGACCCCGCCGCGGAAGGGATGTTTCAGCAGTTCCATCTCCGTGGCCAGGTCGGCGGCCTCGATCAGGGCGTCCGGGGCGTTGCGGCCGGTGATCACCACATGCTTGGCCTCGGGCCTGGCGCGCAGGGTCGCCAGCACATCCTCCAGCGGCACATAGTCGTAGCGCAGGGCGATGTTGAGCTCGTCGCAGACCACCATGTCGATGGCGGGATCGGCGATCCGCGCCTTGGCCGCCGCCCAGGCGTCCATGGCGACGGCGATGTCCCGGGCGCGATCCTGGGTGTCCCAGGTGAAGCCCTCGCCCATGGGCCGGAACTCGACCTGGTCCGGAAAGGCGTCGAACACGACCTTCTCGCCGGTTTGCATCGCGCCTTTGATGAACTGGATCACCGCCACGCGCTTGCCGTGGCCGATCATCCGGCAGACCATGCCCAGGGCCGCGGTGGTCTTGCCCTTGCCCTTGCCGGTATGGACGATGACCAGGCCGCGCTCGACGGTCTTGCCGGCCATGATCTTGTCGCGGGCCGCCTGTTTCTTGCGCATCTTCTCGTTGTGATAGGCGTCGCGCTCAGCCGGGTCGGAGGCGTCGTCCTGGGCCAGTTCGGTCATGTCGCATCTCCCGCGAGTTGGGCCAGCAGGGCGCCGGCGCTGTT
This sequence comes from Caulobacteraceae bacterium, assembly GCA_036272715.1. Classification (GTDB taxonomy): domain Bacteria; phylum Pseudomonadota; class Alphaproteobacteria; order Caulobacterales; family Caulobacteraceae; genus Poindextera. The sequence goes on from DATAYD010000105.1 coordinate 18,445, forward strand.
GGATCTGGGCCGCCACAGGCCGCGCTCGATGGCCTCGAGCAGGCGCGCGCAGGTCTCGCGCAGCGCGTGGGGATTGGCGTCCGCCATGAAGTCGCGCACTGCCTCGTCCTCGATGAAGGCTTGGCAGACCAGGTCGAAATGGTGGTCCTTGACCGCGTTGGTGGTCGCGGCGAAGGCGAACAGATAGTCCACCGAGGCGGCGATCTCGAACGCGCCCTTGTAGCCGTGGCGCATCACGCCCGCGATCCATTTGGGATTGACGACACGGGCGCGCACCACCCGCGCGATCTCCTCATCCAGGGTGCGGATCACCGGGCGCTCCGGGCGCGAATGGTCGTTGTGATAGACCGTGGGCGCGGCGCCCTTGAGGGTCTCGACCGCCGCCGAGAGGCCGCCCTCGAACTGGTAATAGTCGTCGGAATCCAGCAGGTCGTGCTCGCGGTTGTCCTGGTTGTGGACCACCGCGTCGACCTGGGCGAGACGCGTCTCCAGGGCGGCGCGGCCGTCGCCGCCCTCGACCCCGCCGCCATAGGCATGGCCGCCCCAGGTCAGGAAGGCCTCGGCCAGGTCGCGCCGATCCCGCCACAGCCGCTCGTCGATCATGGCCTGCAGGCCCGCGCCATAGGCTCCTGGCCGGGCGCCGAAAATACGGCCGCCAGCCTGGCGCGGATCGGCGCCGGCGGCGACCTCACGCGCGAAGCGGTCCGCGGCCGGGTTGTCGGCGGGCTCTTCGTCCAACGCCATCACCGCGCGGGCGGCGGCGTCGATCAGCTCGATCTGCTCGATGAAGGCGTCGCGGAAGAAGCCCGATATGCGCAAGGTGACGTCGACCCTGGGGCGGCCGAGCAGAGCCAGGGGCAGGATCTCGAACCCGGTCACCCGTCCCGAGCCATGGTCCCACTGGGGACGCGCGCCCATCAAGGCGAGGGCCTGGGCGATGTCGTCGCCGCCGGTGCGCATATTGGCGGTGCCCCAGGCGGACAGGACCACCGCGCGCAGGTGGTCCCCGGTGCGTTGCCAATGGTCCTCGACCAGCCGTTGGGCGGAGGCGAAACCCAGCTTCCAGGCGGTCGGGGTCGGCACGGCGCGGGTGTCGACCGAATAGAAGTTCCGTCCCGTCGGCAGCACGTCCGGCCGGCCGCGGGTCGGCGCGCCCGAGGGCCCCGGCGCCACGAACCGTCCAGCCAGGCCGCGCAGCAGCCCCGCTCGCTCGGCCTCGCCGCTGGCGTCCACGCGCGGGCCGAGATCGCCCCGGATGTCGGCCAGCACTTCGGCCGTCTCGGGCCAGCCGGGGTCGGGCTCGCCGGCGCCGGACACCAGCACGGTCGCGAGCAGCTCCAGCCGCTCCACCGTATCGCCGGTGGTGCGCCAGGCGTCGGGGCCGAGATCGGCCAGGGCTGCGGGCCGAACACCGGCCCACGGTTCGCCGAGGCGGCAATCCAGGGGGTCGAAATCCAGCCCCAGATCGTTCGCCAGGCTTCGGATCAGCGAAGCGTCACGGCCCTGGCCCAGCCGCCGGGGCGTGCGCGTCAGGGCGACCAGCAGGTCGTCCCGCAGTCGCCCCACCGGCGAACGGGTGAACACATGCAGCCCGTCGCGGATCTGCATCTCCTTCAATTCACATAGATAGTTGTCGAGTTCAACCAGGGCCCGCTCGCCGTCCGCGCCCTCGACGCCCGCGTCCTTGTCCAGGCCATGGACGCGGGCCAGTTCCAGGATCTCGGCCTTCAGGGGCGCGAGGCGCCGGCGATCCATGCCCGAAGCCGCATAATATTCGTCGACCAGGACCTCCAGCGCCTTGAGCGGACCATAGCTTTCGGCGCGGGTCAGTGGCGGCGTCAGGTGGTCGATTATGACCGCGCCGATCCGGCGCTTGGCCTGCGAGCCCTCGCCCGGGTCGTTGACGATGAATGGATAGAGCTGCGGCGTCGGCCCCACGACCGCGTTCGGAAAACAGGCGCCCGAAAGCGCCAACGCCTTGCCCGGCAGCCATTCGAGATTGCCGTGTTTGCCCAGATGGACAAAGGCGTGCGCGCCGAAATGGCGCCGCAGCCAGACATAGAAGGCGATGTAGCCGTGCGGCGGCGGCAAGGCCGGGTCGTGATAGGTGGTCTTGGGGTCGATATTATAGCCGCGCGCCGGCTGGATGCCGACCGCGACCTTGCCGTGGACATGCACCGCCAGGCGAAAGCCGCCGGCCTCGTGGAACGGGTCGTCCGCGGGGTCGCCCCAACGATCGAGGACCGCTGACCGCGCGCTTTCTGGCAGGACGCCGAACGCGTCCAGATATTCGGCGAGCGGCAACAGCACGCCCCGGGTCGGCTGGGCGGCGGCGCGCGAAGCATTGGTCGGCCCGGCTGTCAGTTGGCGCATCAGCGCGGCGGAGGTCTTTGGATAACCGCCAACATCGTAGCCTTCAGCCTCCAGCGCCTCGAACACCGCGACCGCGCTTTCCGGCGTATCCAGCCCGACGCCGTTGCCGAGGCGGCCGTCGCGATTGGGGTAGTTGGCCAGGATCAGGGCGACCTTGCGCTCGGCCGGATCGGCGCGCCGCAGCGCCGCCCAGCCGGCGGCCAGGCGCGCGACGTGGCGCACGGTCTCGGCCGCCGGGGCGTGTTCGACCACGGCGCATTCGGTCAGCGCGTCGAACCGCGCCTCGGCCTTGAAGGCAGCCGCGCCGGCCAGGATACGGCCATCGACCTCGGGCAAGGCGACGTTCATGGCCAGGTCGCGCGCGCCCAGGCCCCGCGCGTCGGCGCGCCAGGCCGCTTCGCTCGAAGCCGCCATCACCACCTGCAACACCACCGTGTCGGCGCGCTCCAAGGCGCCCGGCTGGCGATCCTCGCCCGGCGCCGAGGCGGCGAAGGCCGTGGTGTTCAGCACCGCATCGGGGCGGGCCTGTGCGAACAGGTCGGCGATCAGGCTCTGGGCGAAGGGGTTCTTCAGGCTGGGCGCGAAGATCGGCAGCGGATTCAGGCCTTCGCCGGTCAGCCCTTCGATCAGGGCGTCGATCGCCGCCGTGGTCCCCGAAGCGACCATGTGCCGATAGAAGACCAGAGCGGCGACGGGGGCGTTGGGCCGCCAAACCCGTCGCAGTCCAGCCAGATCGATGTCCGGGGCGCCGGGCCAGTAGAGGCCGGCGTCGGGCATCGGCGCGGGCGGCGCCGCGGCCTCCACCGGCGCCTCGCCGATCAGCGCCGAGGCGAACCGCAGCAGGCCGCGCGCGTTGCCGATGCCGCCCTCGAGCAGATAGTCCAGCAGCCGGCCCCGCTCATGGCCGCCAAGGGTCGACAGCGCCGCGGAATCCGGATCGTCGGCATCGTCCGATAGGAGCGCCGCGAAAACCGCGCCCCGAGCGTGGCAAACCCGGGCCAGTTCCTCCAGCCCATAGGGCCAATAGCTCCGCCCGCCCAAAAGCCGCACGCAGACGAATCGCGCCTTGGCGATCACCTGCTCGACATAGAGATCCACCGACAGCGGATGCGCCAGCCGCAGCAGATTGGCCAGGCGGATCGAGGGCGCGCCGGCGCCCAACTCGCCCGCCGCCCGCGACAGGCAGGTCAGGTCGCTATCCGCCGCCGACAGGACGACGATGTCGCCAGGCGTCTGGCCGAGATCGACCGCCGCGTCGCCCTGGGCGATCTGGCCCGGCTGGACGGCCAGGATGTGCATCAGGCCAGCGCGGGTCCGAGGTCGGCGCTGATCGCCCCGCGATCGAGGCCCTTTTCCCCGATCACGACCAGGCTGCTGACCCTCGGCTCACCGGGGCGCCAGGCGCGATCGAAATAGGTCTCCACCCGAGGCCCCACCGCCTGCACGATCAGGCGGGCGGGGCGTCCCGCCACGGCGACGACGCCTTTCAGCCGCAGCACGTCGTGGCGCGCCAGCCCCTCGGACAGCCGTCCCGCCAACTGTTCGACGTTCGCGACTTCCCCGGCGCTCAGGATGAAACTGTCGAAATCGTCGTGGTCGTGATCGGCCTCGGTTTCATGATGCGAGGGCCGCGAGTCGAGATCGTCCTCCGCGCCGAGGCCGAGACCCAGCAGCACGGCGGGATCGAGCTGGCCCTGGGAGGCGTGCACGATGCCGACGCCCGGCCGGAGTCGCGCACGCACCTCGGCCTCGGCCCGCGCCAGTTCGGCGGCGCCCACGAGGTCGGTCTTGTTGAGCACCACCAGGTCGGCCGAGCCCAACTGCTCCTCGAACAGTTCTTCCAGCGGGGTCTCGTGATCAAGGTTGGGATCGGTCGCGCGCGCCGCGGCCAGGGCCGCCTCGTCCGGCGCGAACCGGCCGGCGGCGACGGCCGCGGCGTCGATCACCGCGATCACGCCGTCCACCGTCGCCCGGGTGCGGACATCGGGCCACGTGAAGGCCTTGAGCAGCGGCTTGGGCAGGGCCAGGCCGCTGGTCTCGACCAGAATATGTTCGGGCGGCTTGGCGCGCTCGATCAGCCTGGTCATGGTCGGCAGGAAATCGTCGGCCACCGTGCAGCAGATGCAGCCATTGGCCAGTTCGATAATGTCCTCGTCGGCGCAGGTCTCCACGCCGCAGCCGCGCAGGATCTCGCCGTCGACGCCGATATCGCCGAACTCGTTGACGATCACGGCCAGGCGCCGCCCGCCGGCGTTCTGGAGCAGATGGCGGATCAGGGTGGTCTTCCCGGAGCCAAGGAAGCCGGTGATGACGGTGGTCGGGATCTTGGCCATATCGAAACTCCCATGCCGCCGACGGGGGCGGACCGGGCGCAAGGGATCGCTCAAGGGCCTAAACCCTGAAGCCGGCGCCTGGCAGGGACGCCGCCGCCGTCGAGGCGCCCCGCCCGACCGCGCGATCTATGGGGATGGCAGGTCTCCTGGCTCGCGGATCGAACGTCCTTCGCCGCCTTCCCAGCGGGGCCTTGGGGGCGCCGCCAGTGGCTATTCGACGAGGACTTTCCGCTTACAGTTGCGGGGGCAGCCGCGGCCTTGGGCTTTCGCCCGCACCGCATTCCCTATTCACCTTCCTCGCGGAAGGACCATCGCGCCATGGCCTAGTCGAGGGGGCCGAGCCTGTCAAACGGCGCGCTGGATGGGCAATCTCCCGACCGTCCCCACCGGGCTTGTCCCGGTGGCCCATAATCGCCGACGGCTTCGGAGAGATCGAGGGCCTCGCCTGCGTCGTTCGAGTCTATGGGTGGCCGGAACAAGCCCGGCCAAGACGACCGGGTGAAATTCAGCGCCGAACCACGAACAGGTCCTTGGCGCGCCGGCGTTCCCAATCCTCGCGCTCAAGTTCGGGGGTGTCGTCGTGGCTGGCCGGATAGCCGAGGCAGAAATAGCCGATCAGGGTCCAATGCCCTGGCGCATCCAGGGCCGCGCCCACCTCGGCGGGGTCGAGGATGGAGACCCAGCCCATGCCGACGCCTTCGGCCCGCGCCGCCAGCCAAAGGTTGCAGATCGCCGCGACCACGGAGTAGCGCGCCGTCTCCGGCATCGTCGCTCGGCCAAGCCCCCGCCCCACCGGCGTCGTTTCGTCGGCGAACACGGCCAGGTGGCGCGGCGCCTCTTTCAGCCCGGCCAGTTTCAGCCGCGCATAGTGGGCGGCGTCGTCAGCGCCGCGGGCGGCCAGGGCGTCGCGGTTGCAGCGGTTGAAGTTCTCCACGATCGCCGCGCGCCGGGCCGGATCGTCGACGATCACGAACCGCCAGGGCTGGCTCAGGCCCACCGAGGGCGCGAGGCAGGCGGCCGTGAGGAGCCGATCAAGGGTCTCGTCGTCAAGGGGATCGGGCCGGAAGCGGCGCACATCCCGCCTCCAAAGCAGCAAGTCGTGGAGCTGGGCGCGGAACGCCGCGTCGAATACGGGCGCGATGGCGGGATGGTGTTCCAAGTTCAGGCCTCGCCGTGGTTCGCGGCGTTGTGCGCCCGGCGCCCGTCGGCGGCAAGCCGCATCGGGTCACGCCGCGCCAGTCCCTTGTGGCCAGGGACGGATTGACCTAGGAGAGCCGCCACTGGGTCGACGGCGAGCGCTTTCGACCCGGCGTGATTTCGCGCTGGCGCCCGAGAGGGCTTAACGGGAACGCGGTGAGGCGGCTGCTTGCGGCGCCAAATCCGAGGCTGTCCCTGCAACTGTAAGCGGCGAGCGCGGCCCGCATCGTGGCCCGGATCATCCGGGCCGCAGCCACTGGGACCTCAGAGGTCCTGGGAAGGCGCGAGCCGTGCGATGACCCGTGAGCCAGGAGACCGGCCGGCGCGGGTCGCTCTTGCCCTGGTCCAGGGGATGGCCAAGGCACGGTAACGCCGTCTGAGCGACGACTGTGCGGTGGGAGCCGCACCGGTTCGCGTGACGGGCGCCCGGGCGTCCGCTTCGTCGCGCGCGCCGGCCGTTCGCGCGGAGGCTCCCGTCGATGTCGCTGACGACGCGCCGGGGGTTGCCGAAGTGATCAAGATATTCGTTTCCACATCCGTGCTGGCGCTCATCGCCGCCACGTCCGCGTTCGCGCTGGACGATGCCGCCAGCACAACGGTCGGGGACGTCGTCGTCGCCGCGACACGCATTCCAACACCGAAACTGGCCGTCGCCAGCAGCGTCTCGGTCTTCACCGCCGAAGATATAGCCGCCAAGCAGGAGCAGACCCTGCCGGATGTGCTGAAGGACTCGCCCGGCTTGAACATCGTCCAGACCGGCGGCCCGGGCGGGCAGACCTCGGTCTTCATGCGCGGGACCAACTCCGACCACGTCAAGGTGCTGGTCGATGGGATCGATGTCAGTGATCCCAGCAACTCGAACGATTCATTCGACTTCGGTCAGTTCCTGACGCCAGACATCGAGCGGGTCGAGGTGCTGCGCGGACCTCAGAGCGGCCTCTACGGCTCCGATGCGATCGGCGGGGTGATCAATGTGATCACCAAGAGCGGCAATGGGCCGGCCCAGTTCACCGCCGGATTGGAGGGTGGCTCGTTCGGCGCCTTCAACCAGAACGCCGGCGTCAGCGGCTCAACGGGTCCGTTCCACTACACCGCCAATTTCGAGCATTTCCAGTCCACCGCTACCCCGGTCACGCCACTGGACCTGCTGCTGCCCGGCGAGCGGCGCAACGACGACTATTATGACAACATCACCGCCTCGACCAAGCTGGGTTACGACGTCACGAGCAATTTCGACCTCGGCTTAGTCGGCCGCTACAGTAACACCCATCTGCGCTTCACCGGCGAGAACGAAGATAATTTCCCGGACGATTTCCCCGACTTCACACAGAGCCAGAGCAACACCCTGCAATATTACACGCGGGGCGCGGCGCACCTTTCGCTGTTCGATGGACGGTTCGACCAGACCCTGGGTGTAGCCTACAGCAGCGACGTATCGACGGACACCAGTCCAGATTTCCCGACCAGCTATTTCTCCGGCGATCGGGTCAAGGTGGATTGGCAGGGGAACATCAAGATCATCAATGGCGAAACCCTGGTGATCGGCGCCGAACACGAGCGTGAAGCGATCCGCCTGCCGATCTCCGCCAGCACAACGATCGATTCCGGCTATGCTGAACTGCTGTCGAACCCGTTCACGAATTTCAACAGCGCGCTCAGCGTTCGCTACGACGATAACGATCGTTTCGGAAGCAAGGTCACCTATCGCATAGCGCCGACCTATTTCATCGAAGCGACCGACACCAAACTCGAGGCCAGCGTCGGGACCGGCTTCAAGGGGCCGACGCTCAGCGAACTGTTCCAGAATTTTCCATCGTTCAACTTCTTGGGGAATCCCGATCTGAAGGCTGAAACCAGCACCGGATATGACGCCGGTTTCGAGCAATTCCTGCTCCAGAAGCGACTGTGGTTCGGCGCAACCTATTATTACATCAACATCAAGAACCTGATTGACGACAACGCCACCTTCATGTCGTTCGCCAATGTCGGGAGCGCCCACACGGACGGCATGGAGAGTTTCATCGCCTATATGCCGATCCGCACACTGACGCTGCGGTTGGACTACACCTATACGGACGCCCGTGACGACGTCCTGCATCAGGAACTGCAACGCCGTCCCCGCAACAAGTGGAATTTCGACGCGCGCTGGCAGGCGACGGAGCAGTTGTCGATGGACCTCGATCTGGTTTCGATCAGCTCGTTCATCGACGTGAACCGGGACGCCTCGATCACGCGCCTGACCGCCCCCGGTTACACGACCGTCGATGTCGCGGCCAACTATGACCTGACGAAAAACCTGACCGTCTATGGCCGGATCACCAATATCGGCGACGAGCAATATCAGGACCCCACCGGCTTCCTTCGACCCGGCCGCGGCTTCTTCATCGGGATCAAGGCGAAGCTATGATGGGCGACCGCTTGAAAACCGGGTCCTAGCATTTTCCGACGAAGTGGACACCGGTTCGGACGAGGAGGACGGGTGAGGCGAAACCCTGGGCAATCGATCAAGCCGGACGCGCCGCCAGGGCCTTCTCGATCCGCATGACCTGCTCGTCCAACGGCTCGTCCGCCGACACGGTGATCGGATGTTCATCCGGAGCCGGCGGCTCCAGGGCGGCGAACTGACTGGGGAGCAAGGCTGGTGGCATGAAGTGGCCGTGGCGTTCGCCGAGGCGTCCGGCGATGAGGTTCCGGTCCGCGGTGATGAAGACCAGGACGACACCCGGCCGCCCGGCGCGGATAAGGTCGCGATAGGATCGTTTCAGCGCCGAGCAGGTGATGACGCCCGCTTGCCGTTCGTCGAGCCGCGCGTCGATCCAGGCCTTGACCCGGCCCAGCCAGGGCGCGCGGTCGTCGTCCGTCAGCGGCAGGCCGGCGCCCATCTTGGCCACATTGGCCGCGGGATGAAGCGCATCGCCCTCCTGGAACGACCAGCCCAGGCGGCGGGCCAGAGCGGTCCCGACGGTCGTCTTGCCGACGCCGGAGACACCCATGACGGCCGCGACAAGCGGCGGTCCGGTCATCGCGGGCGCATTCCCATGGCCTCACGCTCCACTTTCATGCCGATACCCGCGGCAAGCTCCGGTATCGTCCCACAAGTCCGTGGCGAACCTCACCGGCCCTGAAAACGGCGCTCAATCCACCCCCATGGGCTCCTGGGGCAGAATCTGGTCGTGCGGCTTGCGCAGCAGCAGCACCAGGGGGATCGCCACCAGCGTGGTGAGGAACATCAGGTGGAAGGCGTCGATATAGGAGACCATCGAAGCCTGGCGGTTGACGGCGGCGTCCAGAGTGGCGATTCCGGTCGTGCTGGTCAGGCTTGGCGCGGCCATGGGGTTGTCCGGCGTCAAGGCCGCCGTCAATCGGGCGTGGACCACCTGGGTGTTGCGCACCACCAGAGCCTCCATGACCGAAATGCCGGCCGCGTTGCCGAGATTGCGGACCAGGGTGAAAACGCCGGTCCCGTCGCCGCGCAGGGCCGGCGACAAGGTGGCGAAGCCCAGCGTGGTCATGGGCAGGAAGATGAAGCCCATGCCCACCCCCTGCACGAAGCCGGTCCAGACCATCGAGAACCCGTCCATCTGCAGGTCGAAATGGCTCATGCCCCAGAAGGAGAGCGCGAACATGCAAAGGCCGAAGATGATCAGCACGCGCGTGTCGACGCGGCCCACCAACCGGCCCACGAAGAACATCGCGATCAGGCTGCCGACGCCGCGCGGCGCCTGGACGAAACCGGCGGTCATGACGGGATAGCCGAGCAAGGTCTGGGTCATCGGCGGAAGCAGCGCCATGACCGAAAACACCACCAGCCCGACCGCCGCCGCCAACCCCGTCGCGGTGACGAAGTTGCGGTCCTTCAAGAGTTCGACCGGCAGGAAGGGCCGGTCGGTCGTGGCGGTGTGGATGGCGAACAGGATCAGCGCCACGGCGGCGACCACCGCCTCGATCACGATCTCCGGCGAGTTGAACCAATCATTGTTCTGACCGCGGTCGAGGAATAGCTGGAAGGCGGCCAGCATCATGGACAGCAACGTGAACCCCACGGCGTCGAAAGGCACTTTGCTGGACGGTTTGTGCTCGTGCAGGAAGGTCGACACGCCGAAGGCGCACAGGACGCCGACCGGCAGGTTGATGTAGAACACCCAGCGCCAACTGAAATTGTCGGTCAGCCAACCGCCCAGGACGGGCCCCACGATCGGCGCCACCATGACCCCCATGCTCCAGATCGCCATGATCGGCCCGCGCTCCTCCACCGGATAGGAGTCCAGCATCACCGCCTGCGACAGCGGGGGCAGGGCCGCGCCGAACGCGCCCTGCAGCAGGCGGAACAGCACGATCTGTTCGAGGTTCTGCGCCGCGCCGCACAGGGCCGACGCCACGGTGAAGCCGATGATGGAGACCAGGAAGACCTGCTTGCGCCCGAACCGGCCAGCGAGCCAACTGGTCGTCGGGGTCATGATCGCCGCGGCGATGATGTACGAGGTCAGCACCCAGGTGATCTGGTCCGCCGACGCCGACACCGACCAGGCCATGTGCGGCAAGGCCACATTGGCGATGGTCTGATCAAGCGCCGTCATGATCATGGCCAGCATGAGCGAGATCAGGACCATGGTCCTGTTCGGCGTTGGCGTCTCAACGGGCTCGGTGCTCAATGGTCCCTTCGCCTCCCGAGGACGTTGTCTGAGTCACGCCTTGGCTAACACCGCACGCCGATCAAGGCGAGCGGTTGAAGGCTCCGGCGACGCCTGTCCGAAAAAGCCCGGCGGAGTTTGGCCCCGCTGGGGCGCCGGCGTCGCGGCGGAGGGGGACCAGCCCCGTGGTTGGTCGAACCATTGCCGCCCCGCGCATTCGCCCTGATGAGGAGGTTGAACCCGCCGAGCTGGTCGAACCGCTCTCGGGGGGAACCGGCAATGCGCACGCTATTGCACCATTATTGCAGCCTGAAATAATTCTACTGAGTTTTACCGCTACTCTAGGCGACAATCAGTCCTGAATGTTTCAGCATGGGGCTGCAACATGAGACAATACGACGCTCGGCCCTGATTGAGTTATGATTTGAGTCGAATAAGCGGCTTAACTTCGCCGACGCGAGTCCCAGCGACCGCGTCGAAGGACAGGAGCGGCGCGATTGACGGAAAGAGACGACGGCGACGCGGGGGCGGCGGGCGCGCTCGATATCAGCAGCGCTGATGCGCCGCTGATAAGGGTATTGATCGTCGATGACGACGGCGGACTGCAGGATGAGACCGCCGGTTACCTGAAGGCCAACGGCTATGCCGTGGAGACCGCGCGCGACGCCCCGACCATGGACAGCGCGTTAGGGCGGCTGCGATACGACCTCATCATCCTGGACGTGATGATGCCAGGCGAGAACGGCCTTTCGATTTGCCGCCGGCTCTCTGAAGCCGACGCGCCGGCGATCATCATCATGAGCGCCATGGGCGACCAGGTCGATCGCATCATCGGCCTCGAACTCGGCGCCGACGACTATCTGGCCAAGCCCGCGAGCCCGCGGGAGCTGCTGGCGCGGATACGCGCGGTGATCCGGCGACGAGGCCGCGTCGGGGGCAGTCGGACTGGCGGCGCCAGACTATACCAGTTCGCGGGTTTCACCTTGGATCAACACCGGCGCCGGCTCACCAGCCCGCGGGGTTTGACCATTCTCCTGACCCGAGCCGAGATGGCGCTGCTGGTCGCCCTGCTCGATGCGCGCGGCGGCGTGCTCACGCGCGACCAGCTCCTGGAAGGCGCCTCGCTGGAGCCGTCCGACAGTTTCGATCGGGCGGTCGACGTGCAGATCAGCCGGCTGCGGCGCAAGCTTGGCGACAGCGATCGGCAGGGTGTCATTCGCACCGTTCGTGGCGCGGGCTACCGCGTCGCATCGCCGGTGATCCTTTGCTGAACCAGACGGCGACGCCGCGCCGCCGGTTCGAGGCGCCCATCGCCGTCCAGATCGTCGCCATGCTGATCGTCGGGGTGGTGGTGGGCCAGATCGTGACGGTGTTGATCGTGACGATACTGCCGCCGCCGCGTCCGCCGGTCTACCGGCTCGGCGAGATCACCGCGTCGCTGAACGGCCAGTCGGCGCGCCCCCAGTACGGCGAACAGCTCATCCGGCGCCCCGGCGTGCCGCCGGTCCCGACCATCGGCGGGCGCCACGCCGCGTTCGTCAATATGAAGCGGCTGAAGCTGGCGGCGCTGTTGGGCGTCAGCGAGGATCGGGTCGCGTTGAGCATCGACGAGTGGCGGCGGCCGTTCGCACGATGGTCTTTCCTGGGTCTTGGCCTGGGCCCTGGCGCAGGTCCGCCAGGCGCGCCCCACGATCACTTCGGCGGCGGTCGCTTTGGCGGGGATCACCCTGGCCCAGATCATTTTGGCCCAGATCGCTTCCGTCCGGATCGCTTCGGCCCCCCGCCGCTCCCTGACGAACCAAGGCCGGCGGTCGCCTTGGGCGGCGGCGACGACATCCTGTTCGGGCGCTTCGAGGCCGCCCTGCGCCAACCGTCCGGCGAATGGATCGTGGTCAGCCCCCAGCCCGACCCGTTCCCAAATCCGTGGCAATCGCGCGTGATCCTCTGGTTCCTGGCCTGCCTGATGGTGTTTGGCCCAGCCGGCTATCTGTTCGCGCGCCGGCTGGTTCGCCCGATCACCGCCTTCGCCGAGGCCGCCGAGCGGCTCGGCCGCGACCCGCGCGGCGAACTGGACGAACTGGGCGGGCCCAGTGAAATCGGCGTCGCCGCCCGGGCGTTCAATCAGATGCATTCGCGGCTGAAGCGCTATGTCGATGACCGGGTCGCGATGGTGGGCGCCATCTCCCACGACCTGCGCACGCCCTTGGCGCGCATCCGCTTCAAGGCCGAAGCCGCGCCCGCGGCCGTCCGAGAGTCGATCTCCGCGGACATCGAACAGATGGAGGCCATGCTTGCCGCCGCCCTGTCGTTCGTTCGCGACTCGACGGAAAAACCCGAACGCGCGCGGCTGGATCTGTTGTCGGTGCTGGAGTGCGTCGTCGACGACGCGGCCTCGGCGGGAGGCGACGCGTCGCTGGCCAAATGCGATCCCGTGGTGGTCGAGGGTGACGCGCTGGCCCTGCAGCGCCTGTTCGCGAACCTCGTCGACAATGCGATCAAGTATGGTGGGCGGGCCGAGGTCGGTCTGGGGGCCGGCGCGGGCGACGCCCTGGTCACCGTGGCGGACCAGGGGCCGGGCCTCGCGCCGGATGAGTTGGAGCGGGTTTTCGAACCCTTCTACCGCGGCGAGCGCTCGCGAAACCGGGACACCGGCGGCGTCGGCCTGGGCCTGGCCGTCGCGCGATCGATCGCCCGAGGCCATGGCGGCGACATCGAGCTTCGTTCAAGCGGCCGGGGCCTGATCGCCGAGGTGCGCCTGCCCCTCGCGGCCGACGCCGCAGGTCGCCGGCCCTGACAGTGTCGTCTTGACCCCGCCGCATCCATCGCCGCCTCAAACATTGAGCAGCAGGAACTCCCGTTCCCACGGGCTGATCACCCGCATGAAGGTGGCGAACTCCGCGCGCTTCACGGCGGCGAAGGTATTGACGAAGGTCCGGCCGAACGCCTCGGTCAGCTCTTCGGTATCCTCGAACAGGTCGACGGCCTCGAGCAGGCCGACCGGCAATTCGAACTCGTCGGAACGGGTGGCGCCGGGTTCCGGCTCGCTGGGGGAGAGCCCCTGGAGCAGGCCGAAATAGCCGCAGGCCAGCGACGCGGCCATGGCCAGGTAGGGATTGGCGTCGGAGGACGGCACGCGATTCTCCACCCGCCGGTTGGTCGGCGAGGACGGCGGGATCCGCAGGCCGGTCGTGCGGTTGTCATAGCCCCAGGCCACATTGACCGGCGCCGAGCCGCCCTTGACCAGCCGGCGATAGGAATTGACGTAGGGCGCCAGCATGCAGGTCACCATGGGCACGAACCGCTGGTGGCCGCCGATGAAGTGGAAGAATTCCGGCGTGGGCTTGCCGTCCGCGTCGGTGAAGATGTTCCGGCCGGTCTCGGCCGACAGCACCGACTGGTGGATATGCATGGCCGAGCCGGGCTCATAGGCGATCGGCTTGGCCATGAAGGTGGCGTAGATCTCATGCGCCTGCGCCGCCTCGCGGATGGTGCGTTTCAGCAGGAACACCTGGTCGGCCAGCCGCAAGGGATCGCCATGCCGCAGGTTGATCTCCATCTGCGCGGCGCCTTCCTCGTGGATCAGGGTGTCGACCTCCAGGGCCTGGGCCTCGGCGAAGGCGTACATGTCCTCGAAAATCGCGTCGAACTCGTTGACCGCCGAGATCGAATAGGAGCGCCGGCCCGCCTCCGCGCGGCCTGACCGGCCGATCGGCGGCTCCAGCGGATAGTCCGGGTCGGTGTTGCGCTTGACCAGGTAGAACTCCAGTTCCGGGGCCACCACCGGATTCCAGCCACGCTTGTGGTAGAGGTCGATCACCCGCTTGAGCACCTGGCGCGGCGCGATCTCGACCGGCCGGCCATCGTGGAAATGGGCGTCATGGATCACCTGGGCGGTCGGATCCATCGCCCAGGGCACCTCGCACAGCGTGGCGAAATCCGGCTGCAGGACCAGGTCGCCGTCCGACGGGTCGTAGCGGAACTCGCCCTGCTCGTCGGGATATTCGCCGGAAATGGTCTGCATGAAGATCGAGGATGGCAGCGCCATCGCCGTGTCGTCGAAGAATTTCGCCGACGGCATGATCTTGCCCCTGGCGACGCCGGCGAGATCCGGCACCAGGCATTCGATTTCGGTGATGTTGCGCGCGGCCGCCCAAGCCTTGGCTTCAGCGACATTGGTCACCTGCGCGGATTCGTGGACGATGGATTTCTTTTTCTTGGCCATGGGAGCCTTCAAGTTTTCGGAGATCAGGAATGCGCCCGTTCGCGGGCGCGCGAGGTCGATGGGATCGACCGCCCTAATCGTCCGGGGGCTCCGCGTCACATCGGATATAGGCCGAGGACTCCCCGCACGGGCGCGCGCCGGCGCGGCGGCCGTTGGCTGTCCTGGAAGGCGTGTCGTCGATCGTGCGCATGAACAGGCGGCCCGTTCGGAGAGCCGCCGAGGCGTTCCTGATCAGCCTGCGAAGAAGTTCACCATAGCTTGATCAGCTCAAAGGCGCCACCCGCGCCCAGGACGGCCCCGGAAAAGATGTGATCACAGTCTCTTGACTGTCCGGCGCGCGGAACGGATCGTCACAAAACCGCCAAGAGGGGGATCTGTGCATGGTTGGGAAAATGTGCGGGCGCGGCCGTTGGCTCGCCTCGGCCGCCTTCGTTCCGTTGCTGATCGGCTTACCGGGTTGCAAACGCCCGCATCGGCGCAGAGCGCCGCGGCGGCCGAGAACGGCGGCGGAACCGGCGTGCAGGAGGTGATCGTCACCGCCACCCGGCGCAGCGAATCCCTGAGCAAGGTCGCCGAAAGCGTCAGCGCCTTGACCAGCGCCAAGATGGAGGTCCAGGGCATCAAGTCCTTCGCCGACCTGGCCAAGTTCACGCCCGGCGTCACCTTCAACGAGGACCGGCACGATGTCGCGATCCGCGGCATCATCTCCGAGGCGGGATCGGCCACCACCGGCATCTATATCGACGACACGCCGATCCAGGCCCGAGCCCTCGGGCTGAACGCCAACAACACCCTGCCGGCGGTGTTCGACCTGGACCGGGTGGAAGTGCTGCGCGGACCGCAGGGCACGCTGTTCGGCGCCGGGTCCGAAGGCGGGACGGTGCGCTACATCACCGCCCAGCCCAGCCTGACCAACTTCAGCGCCTATGCGCATAGCGAGTTGGCCTTCACCGAGCACGGCGATCCCAGCTATGAACTGGGCGCGGCGGTCGGCGGCCCGATCGTCCAGGACCAGTTGGGTTTCCGCCTCAGCGCCTGGGGACGCCGCGACGGCGGCTATATCGACCGCGTCGATTACCAGACCCTGGATACGACGGACGGCAACGCCAACCGGACCGACACCTATGTGATCCGCGCGGCCCTGAGCTGGGCGCCCACGGCGGACCTCCTGATCACGCCGGGCATCGACTACCAGCAGCGCGACCAGCACAATTACAACAACTATTGGGTCGGCATTTCGGACCCTGGCGCCGGTCGTTTCCTCAGTGGAACACCCGACCGGATGGCCGATCCCGACGCCTTCTACCTGCCGACGCTGAAGATCGAATACAACGCCTTCGGCCTGAAATTCATCTCCAACACAGCCTATTACAACCGCGTCGAGCGGGTGAACGGCTATAGCGGCACGCTCTACGACCTCTCCTATTTCCAACACTATACCGAAGCGGGGACGGACCCGCAGGGGACGCCCTGCACGACCTATTGCTACGCTTCCATCGTCCCGACCACCGCCGCCGCGCCCATTCCGGGGCAATTGCTGACCTCGACCGGGCTCTACCTGCCCGGCATGCCGAAATATATCGCCCACAACATCATCACCAACACCCAGCAGAACTTCACCCAGGAGTTCCGCGTGCAGTCGACCGATTCCACCTCGCCGCTGAGTTGGGTGGCCGGGCTGTTCCTGGCCTTGAACAGCCAGCGCAGCACCGAGGAGATCAACGACCCGGAACTGCCGGCGCTGACCCAGCTATTGTGGGGCGAGGGCATGATCCCGGCCTGGGGCGAGAACCTGCTGCCCAATGGCGACGACTATATCAACGATACCCAGAGCCATGACCGCCAAGTGGCGCTGTTCTTCGACGGCAGCTACAACATCACCAGCGAACTGAAGCTGACCGCCGGCCTGCGCTACGCCTGGACGCATTTCGACTTCCACAATCTGAACGACGGCGCCCAGGATCTGCTCGATGACGGCGGCGTGCCGGCCACGGTCACCGGGCACAAGGACGAGACCCCGTTCACGCCCAAGGTCGGCCTGACCTACCAGTTCACGAGGGACGACCTGGTCTATGCGACCTATTCGAAAGGCTACCGGATCGGCGGCGCGACCCCGCCGCTGCCGGCGGACGCCTGCGGCGGCGCGTTCCCGACCCAGTACAATTCCGACACCGTGACCAACTACGAAATTGGAACCAAGGACCGGTTCGCCGATCGCCGCGTCCAGGTCTCGATCAGCGGCTACTACATCCAGTGGAACCATATCCAGCAGGCCATAATGGTGCCGGAGTGCGGGATCCAGTACACCACCAATCTCGGCAGCGCCGTCAGCCAGGGCTTCGACTTCCAGGCCCAGTGGCAGGTGACCGAGGGCCTCGAATTGGACGCGACCGCCGGCTATACCGACGCGAAATACACCGACAATGCGATCGACAAGACCTCGGGCGCGATCCTGGCGCTGAAGGGCGACGCCCTCGACGTCGTCCCCTGGACCGCGACGCTGGGCGGCCAGTACAATTTCAGGGTCTATGACCTGCCCGCCTTCCTGCGCTTCGACTATGAGTTCAACAGCAAGCGGACCACGCCGATCCCGGGGGAAGACCCCGGCACGACCTATTACGACGCCGGGCTGCGGCCCGATCCTTCGACCAACCAGGTCTCGATGCGGACCGGGGTAACCATCAAGAAATGGGATTTCGAGGCCTATGTCGAAAACCTGTTGGACTCCCAGCCACAGCTCAACCTGCAACATGAGGACAGCACCACCGCGCTCTACGAAGCGACCACCTTCCGGCCTCGGACGGTCGGCGTGGCCGCGTCCTATCGCTTCTAGATTGCTCCGGCGGCGCGCGGCGTTTATCCGGAACAGTGATCACAGATTGCCGCGTCCCGCGCCGACCGACACCCGCTGGGGCCGGGCGGCGCGCACAGCCGTTCCAGCCAGAACCAGGTAGCCGATTGCCCATCGCTTCACCCCTCATCGCCGATCCGCAAGAGGCCCGCCGGTTCCTGGAGACCCATCCGGAGGTGCAATTCTTCGAGGTGATCTTCACCGCGCTGTCGGGCGTGCCCCGGGGCAAGCGGCTGCGTCGCCACGAACTGATGGCGGTCTATGATTATGGCCGGTTCCTGCCCGGCTCGATCCTGGTCTGCGACATCACCGGCCAGGATTGCGAGGACACCGGGCTGGTCTGGGAGGACGGCGACGGCGACCGTCTGGCCAGGCCGGCGCCCGGGACGCTGGCGCTGGCGCCGTGGCTAGGCGACGACGTGGCCCAGGTGATCACCTCGCTCTACGAGCTCGACGGGACGCCCAACGACCTGGATCCGCGCCACGTGCTGCGCGGGGTGCTGGACCGCTTCGCCGCCGACGGCCTGACCCCGGTGGTCGCCTGCGAGCTGGAATATTACCTCGTCGATCCGCGGCGCAACGCGTCGGGCGGCATCGACCTGGCCGGCGCGCCGGCGACCGGTGAGCGCCCCAGCCTGCACGGAGTCTATGGCCTGCGCGAGATCGAGGACTTCTCGGGCTTCCTGCGCGACCTGTGGGCCAATGCCGACGTCCAGGGCGTGCCGCTGGAAGGCGCGATCTCCGAATACGCGCCGGGGCAGTTGGAGCTGACCCTGAAGCACGGCCCGGACGCGCTTCGGGCCGCCGACGAGGCGGTGATGTACAAACGCATCGCCAAGGGCGTCGCGGCGCGACATGGCTGCGAAGCCACCTTCATGGCCAAGCCGTTCAGCGAGCGGGCCGGCAGCGGCCTGCACCTGCACGTCAGCGTCAACGACGCGGAAGGGCGGAACATCTTCGCCAGCGACGATCCGGCCGGGGCGCCGCCGTTGCGCCACGCGGTGGGCGGGCTGAAGGCGACCCTGGCCGACGGCATGGCGATCTTCGCGCCCAACGCCAATTCCTATCGCCGCTTCCGCGCCAATTCCTATGCGCCGGTGGCGCCGACCTGGGGCGTCAACAACCGCACCGTCTCGCTGCGCGTGCCGGCGGGCCCGGCCGGCGGGCGGCATATCGAGCACCGGGTCGCCGGCGCCGACGCCAATCCCTACCTGGCCCTGGCCGCGTTGCTGGCCGGGGCGCATCACGGGCTGACCCATAAGCTCGATCCCGGGCCGCCGGTCGAGGGCGACGGCTATGCCGCCGCGGCCAGGTCGAACCTCCGCCTGCCCGCCAACTGGTTCGCGGCGCTGGACGCGTTCGAGGCGTCGGGCGTGATGCGCGATTATCTCGGCGACCGGTTCGTCGACATGTTCGCCAAGGTCAAGCGCACCGAACAGGACCGCTTCTTCGAGGTGGTCCAGCCGCTCGACTACGACTGGTATCTGAAGAACGCGTGAGGGGGAGCATGGACCGCCGCACACCCTCTAATTTGGCGGCGCGCAGGCCTCGAAAAAGCCTCTCAACTATCGGCGCCGATCTCCCAATCCTCCCCCATCGGGGGAGGGGGACCACGAAGTGGTGGAGGGACCCGCCGCCACATCGGCGCAGGCCAATCAAGCCCCCTCCGTCGCTTCGCGACAGCTCCCCCAGAGGGGGAGCAGCTAGAACCCCGCGGATTCCAGCGAGATGACTCGCTTTCGCCATAAAGCCTCTCGCCGTTCGCTGCTGTCGGGTCTCGGCGCGGCCGCGGCGGGGCTGAGCTTCGTCGGGCTGGAGGGCTGCGCGCCCAAGGCGCCGGTCGGGGCCAATGGCGAGGAGCGGAAGCTCAATCTCTACAACTGGGACACCTATACCGGCAAAACCACCCTGGCCGATTTCAAGGCGGCGACCGGGGTCGCGGTGAACATGAGCCTGTTCTCCACCAATGACGAACTGTTCTCCAAGCTGAAGGCCGGCAATCCCGGTTTCGACGTCATCGTCCCCTCGAACGAATACGTTACGCGGCTGCGGATCGCCGACCTGATCCAGCCGCTGGACCTGGCCAAGATCCCCAACCGTAGGAACCTGCTGCCCGCGTTCCAGAACCCCGAATTCGATCCGGGGCGGCGCTGGTCGATGCCCTATACCTGGCTGTGCCTGGGCATCGGCTATCGCAAGTCCAAGATCGACGGCCGGCCGGACAGTTGGAAATGGCTGATGGATTCCGATCGCTACAAGGGCCGGATCGGGCTGTTTTCCGAAGCCGACGACCTGATCGAACTGGGCGCCAAATATCTGGGCCACTCGGTCCACGACATCCCGCCGAGCCTGATCGACCGAGTGGCGCGGATGTACATCAAGCAGAAACCCAATATCAAAATCTTCCACAATGACGAGGGCCAGGACCTGCTGCTGGCCGGCGATATCGACATCGTCATGGAGTACAATGGCGACATCGCCCAGGTGATGGCCGAGGACCCCGACCTGGACTTCGTGGTGCCGCGCGAGGGCAGCATCCTGAACTCGGACTGCCTGTGCATCCCCAAGGGCGCGCCGCGCCCCGACAACGCGCACAAGTTCATCAATTTCGTGCTCGACGCCAAGAACGGCGCCGAAATCTACCAGACCATCAAATATCCGACGCCGAACGCCGCCGCCCTGGCGTTGATGCCCGCCGACTACCGCGACAACCCGGCGATCTTTCCTCCGGCCGAGGTGATGGCGCGCTGCGAATACGCGCGGTTCGAAGGGCTGGAACGGGCGCAGCTCTATGACGAAACCTTGACGCGGATCTTCGCGTCATGAGGGCGGCGGCGGTGATCGCGGCGGCCAGAAGAGCCCTACCCCTCGATGGGGGAGGGTTGGGTGGGGATGCGGATGCTGGCGGCGAAGGAGAATTCGCGGGAGACGCCACCCGCGTTCATCACCGCACCGTGAGCGGCCTCACCCCCATCCCTGCCCTTCCCCCATCGAGGGGGAAGGGTTCATTCATGGAAACACGCCATGGATGAATCCTGGAAGCGCGCGAAGGGCGTGTTCGCCACGCTGGCCGGGCCGCCGGTGTTCTGGCTGGTGGCGTTCTTCCTGGCGCCGCTGGCGATCATCTGGGCCTACAGCTTCGGCGAGAACAAGAGCCTGACCCAGATCGCGGTCGACGGCGCCTTCGCCAACTATATCCACGCCATCCAGCCGCTCTATCTGGGCATCATCCTGAAGTCGTTCTGGTTCGCGGCGGTGACGACGCTGATGTGCCTGATCGTCGGCTTTCCGGTGGCCATCGCCATCACCTTCGCATCGGAGAAGACCAAGGCCTGGCTGCTGCTGCTGATCATGCTGCCGTTCTGGACCAACCTTCTGATCCGCACCTATGCGCTGATGGCCGTGCTGAGGGACGAGGGCTATGTGAATTCCGCCCTGGGGCTGATCTGGAACGGCCTTAGCCATCTGACGGCCCTGTTCGGCCATCCGTTGGCGCCGTTCCATCCGCTGCCGCTGCTGCACAACAATTTCGCCGTGGTGTTCGGCCTGGTCTATGTCCAGTTGCCCTTCATGGTGCTGCCGCTCTACGCCGCGCTGGATCGGCTGGACCGTTCGCTGCTGGAGGCCAGCCTGGACCTCGGCGCCGGGCACCTGACCACCTTCGCCCGGGTGGTCGCACCGCTGGCGATCCCCGGGATCATTTCAGGCGTCATCGTCACCCTGATCCCCTCGGTCGGGGCCTATCTGACGCCGGACCTGCTGGGCGGCCCCGAAAGCATGATGATCGCCAATGTCATCGAGCGGCAGTTCAAGATCGCCAACAACTGGCCGTTCGGCGCGGCCCTGTCGTTCCTCCTGATGTACATGACCTTCATCGCCATCGCGGTGCAGGCGATCGTGGCGCGCAATCGCCGGGGCGAGGCCTCATGAGCGAGAAAACCCCGCCCGGGCCGCTCGAATACCTGCGCCGCTGGCCGATCCGGACCTGGCTGATCCTGGTGACGCTCTATCTCTACGCGCCGCTGATCACCCTGATGGCGTTCAGCTTCAACAACAGCCGGCGCAACATCGTCTGGCGGGGCTTCACCCTCGACTATTATGTGGCCGTGTTCCAGGACACCGACCTCTTGGTCGCCTTCGGCAATTCCCTGACCGTCGCGGCAATCTCCACCGGGGTCAGCGTGATCCTGGGCGCCATGACGGCCCTGACCCTCTGGCGGTTCCGTTTTCCGTTCAAGCCGGCGCTGGAAGGCGCCCTGGCCCTGCCGATCGTCGTGCCGGAGATCTGCATGGGCGTGGCCATGCTGGTGTTCTTCACCCAGGTGGTTCCCTGGCCGACCCAGATGGCTTGGCCGCTGAACCTGGGCGCGATCATCATCTCCCACATCGCGTTCTCGTTCAGCTTCGTGGCCATCGTCATCCGCGCCCGCCTGGCCTCGTTCAACCGAGAGCTGGAAGAGGCGGCCAAGGACCTCGGGGCCGGCGAGTGGCGGATCTTCCGCGACATCCTGATCCCGCACATGCGGCCGGGCCTTTTGGCCGGCGCGCTCCTGGCCTTCACCCTCAGCCTGGACGATTTCGTGATCACCTTCTTTACGTCCGGTCCAGACACCACCACCTTTCCGGTCAAGGTCTATTCGATGGTCCGCTTCTCGGTCACGCCCGAGGTCAACGCCGCCTCGACCCTCCTGATCGTCCTCACGGTCGCCCTGACCGCCATCGCGCTGCGCCTGCAGGGCGCGGACGTGGCGCGCGAGGCGGCGGGGGCCTGAAGCCATGGCGGCCATGGAAAAGAACGCCAAGACCATCATCCGCTTCGAAAACGTCACCAAGCGCTTCGGCAAGGTGGTCGCCGTCGACAATGTCAGCCTGTCGGTCGAGGAAGGCGAGTTCTTCGCCCTGCTCGGGCCCTCCGGCTGCGGCAAGACCACGCTGCTGCGCATGCTGGCCGGCTTCGAAACGCCGACCGAGGGCCGCATCCTGATCGATGGCCAGGACATCAGCCGCGTCCCGCCCAACAAACGGCCGGTCAATATGGTGTTCCAGTCCTATGCGGTGTTCCCGCACATGAGCGTGGCCGACAATGTCGCCTATGGGCTGAAGGTCGATGGCGTCGCCGCCGCCGAGCGCGGCCAGCGGGTCGAAGAGGCCTTGGCCCTGGTCAAGCTGGACGGCTATGGCGCGCGCAGGCCCGACCAACTGTCCGGCGGCCAGCGCCAGCGCGTCGCCCTGGCCCGCGCCCTGGTCAAGCGCCCGCGCGTGCTGCTGCTGGACGAGCCGCTGTCGGCCCTGGACGCCAAGCTGCGCGACAACATGCGCTCCGAGCTGACCCAGCTTCAGGACAAGGTCGGCGTCACCTTCCTGATGGTGACCCACGACCAGGACGAGGCGCTGGCCATGGCCTGTCGCTGCGCGGTGATGAACCGGGGCCTGTTGCAGCAGGTGGCGACGCCGAGCGACCTCTATGAGTATCCGAACTCGCGGTTCGTGGCCGATTTCATCGGCTCGGTGAATATGTTCGAGGGTCGCCTGACCGGGGACGAGCCGGATCACGCCGTGATCGAATCCCCGGAATTGCCGGCGCCGATCTTCCTCGACCACGGGGTCACCGGCGCCCACGCGACCACGCTCTGGGTCGCGCTCCGGCCCGAGAAGATCGAACTGCACAAGCGCGCCGAGGGCCAAGCCGCGCCCGTGCTGGAAGACGCCCGCCAGGGCTGCAATGTCGCCGCGGGCGTGATCCGCCAGATCACCTATCTGGGCAGCGAGTCGGTCTATGAGGTCGAACTCGAAAATGGCCGCCGCGTGCGCGCGCTCCGCTCCAACCTGACCCGGCGCGACCAGGAGGATTTCACCTGGGACGAACCCGTGTGGATCGCCTGGCACGCCTGCTCGCCGGCGGTGCTGCTGTCATGACGGGCGCCCGCACGCTCAAAATGGTCCCCCCAAAGGGCCAAAAAACGCCCCCGACCAACCCTTCCCTTGTGGGAGAAGGGATTGGAGCCCTCCCCATGAGCCGTCCCGTCCTTGGCGTGATCTGCTGCACGCGCACCGTCGGCGTCGAGCCGGCGCAGGCGGTGATGAACCGGTATGTGGCGGCGGCCATGGCCTATGGCGATGTCGCCGCCCTCCTGATCCCGTCATTGCCCGACCTGATGGCCGCGCGGGAGGTCGCGCCGCGGCTGGACGGCCTGCTGCTGACCGGCAGCCCGTCGAACGTCGCGCCGGACCGCTATGGCCAGGGCGGCGCGGCCGACGCGGAAGGCCCGTTCGACCTGGGCCGGGACGCGATGACCGCCGGCCTGATCGAGGCCATGCTCGAGCTGGGCCGGCCGGTGTTCGGGGTCTGCCGGGGCTTGCAGGAACTGAACGTCGCCTTTGGGGGCAGCTTGCGCCGCGACATGAGCCGCAACGTCGAACTGATCGCGCACCATGCGCCGGACGATGTCGGTTTCGACGCCATGTTCGCGCACGAGCATGATGTCGCCCTCACCCCGGGCGGCGTGCTGCAACGCGGCCTCGGCCGCGATCGCCTGACGGTCAATTCCGTCCATTTCCAGGGCATCGACCGGCTGGGCGACGGCCTCGGCGTCGAAGCGGTCGCGCCCGACGGCGTGATCGAGGGCGTGTCGGCCCAGGTCAATGGCGCGCCCGTGGTCGCCGTCCAATGGCATCCGGAATGGCGCACCCGCGACAACCCCGATTCCCAGGCTTTCTTCCGGCTGCTCGGCCGCGCCCTGCGCGGCGAACTGGCCCGTTCCGAGCCGTATTCCGACCCAAGGACCTCCGCGTGACCCTTCGCAACCACGACATCGCCGAGCTGCGCCGCCTGGACGTGGCCCACCATCTGCCGGCCCAGCAGAACTACGCCCTGATGCGCGACATCGGCGGCAGCCGGATCATCACCCGCGCCGACGGGGTCTTCATCCACGATGGCGACGGCAATGCGATCCTCGACGCCATGGCGGGCCTGTGGTGCGTGCAGGTCGGCTATGGCCGCGAGGAACTGGCCAAGGCGGCCTATGAGCAGATGTGCGAGCTGCCCTATTACAACACCTTCTTCAAGACCGCCTCGCCGCCGACCGTGATGCTGGCGACCAAGGTGTCGGAGCTGCTGGGCGGCCATTTCAGCCACGTCTTCTTCAACAGTTCGGGGTCCGAGGCGGTCGACACCCTGGTGCGGCTGGCGCGGTATTACTGGCAATGCCAGGGCCAGCCCCAGCGCAACATCATCATCGGCCGCGTCAATGGCTATCACGGCTCGACCATCGCCGGCGCCAGCCTGGGCGGGATGAAGGCCATGCACGTCCAGGGCGGCCCCTGGGTTCCGGGTTTCGAGCACGTCGCGCAGCCCTATCTGTTCGGCGAGGGCTTCGGCGAGGACCCCGGCGCGTTCGGCGAACGCTGCGCCGACGCCATCGAACAACGCATCCTGGAGGTCGGTCCGGAGCACGTCGCGGCCTTCATCGGCGAGCCGGTGCAGGGCGCGGGCGGGGTGATCATCCCGCCGGAAACCTACTGGCCCCGCGTCGAGGCCATCTGCCGCAAATACGGCATCCTTTTGGCCTGCGACGAAGTGATCTGCGGCTTCGGGCGGCTGGGCCAATGGTTCGGTTTCCAGCATTTCGGGATCCAGCCGGACCTGGTGTCGATGGCCAAGGGCCTGTCCTCCGGCTACCTGCCGATCTCGGCTGTCGGGGTGGCGGGCCACATCGTCGAGGCCCTGCGCGCGGCCGGCGCCGACTTCGTGCACGGCTACACCTATTCCGGCCATCCGACCTGCGCGGCCGTGGCGCTGAAGAATATCGAGATCATCGAGCGCGAGGACCTGGTGCGCCGCACCCGCGAGGATGCCGGCCCCTATCTGGCCAACGGCCTGGCGGAACTGGCCGAACATCCGATGGTCGGCCAGACCCGGTCGCTGGGCTTGATCGGCGCGGTCGAGATCGTGGCGCGCAAGGGAACCAACCAGCGTTTCGGCGGCGCCGAGGGCAAGGCCGGGCCGATCCTGCGCGACCTTTGCATCAAGAACGGGCTGATGGTCCGCGCGGTGCGCGACACCCTGGTCATGAGCCCGCCCTTGGTGATCAGCCGCCAGGAGATCGACCAGCTCCTGGCCATCATCCGCAAATCGCTGGACGAGGCCGAACCGGCGCTGCGAGCGGAGGAGAGCGCCGCGGCGGCGTGAGTGCTAGGTCGCGGCCGGCTTGCCGTCGCTGGGCGCCAGACGAATATCGAGGCGACGCCCAATCGCCGCCGCGTAGCGGGCGATCATCTCAAAGGTCGGCATGTGTCGGGCGTTCTCAAGCCGGGCGACCACGGATTGCGACGTGCCCATGCGGGCCGCGATCTCCGTCTGCGTCAGGCCCGCCGCCTGACGGGCCTCCACCATCTCACCCACGACAGCGAAGATCGGCCCCAGTCGGTCATACTCGGCTTTGACTTCTGGATCAGCCAGCAATTGCTGACGAAGTTTTCCAAGGCTGGTCATGGTTCAATCTCCTTTGCTCGCCTCAGCGCCAACTCAATAGCCGTTCGCGGCGTTTTCTGGGTCTTCTTCACGAATACATGCACCACAACGACTCGCCGGCCCGTCGCGGTGAGGTAGATGGCTCTTGCTACTCCATCGCGCCCGCCAAACCGCATCTCCCATAGCTTGTCCTGAAGGGGCTTGACGTGGGCGGACCAATCCGTTCCAGGCCTACGGCCTCGATGCGCTCCGCTAAGCGCAGGAAAGCCGCTTGCATATCTTTTGGCAGAGACGCGATTTCGGCGTCGACCATGGCTCCCAGAGTCTCGGCGATCCAATCGCCGACCGCATCTATGTGGACCGCCCGTGGAAAACCGAGCCCTATCCCGCGTCCCAATTGCTGCGCCCGATCAGGCCCATGCCATCGGCGATGTCCGAGGCGATGGCGCGGCGCAGGGCCTCGGTGTCGCGCGCGGCGATCGCGTCGAGCGCGATGCGGTGCTGGTCGACCAGGTTGGCGGTGCCATAGCGGCCATAGACCACCCGCATGAACGGCCCGAACTGCAGCCACAGGGCCTCGATCAGGCGGTTCAGGATCGGCCGGCCATTGGCGTGGTAAAGGGTGAAGTGGAAGGCGAAATTGCATTCCATATAGGCGATGACGTCGCCGTTCTCCATCGCCGCGTCCAGGGCGCCGTCGATCTCGCGCAGGCGTTTCAGCAGCGCGGGCGTAAGGTGCGGCAACGCCTGGACGGCGGCTTCCGGCTCGAGCAGCAGGCGGCAGTTCAGGAGATCGGTGAAGCGCGCCGCGCTCATCGGCGGCACCTCGACCTTGCGCTTGGAGCGGATCGCCACGGCGCCTTCGGCGGCCAGGCGGCTCAGGGCGTCGCGCACCGGCATCTGGCTGACGCCCATTTCCAGGGCGAGGCCCCGGGTGGACAGGCCAACGCCCGGGATGATCTTGCCTGTGATCATGCGCCGCCGCAGGGTTTCATAGATGCTGGCGTGCAGCATGGGCTCCGGCGCGGCGTCCGGTTCCTCGCCCGAAAGGCCTTTCGGGCTTGGCGTCTTCGCCGCCGAGGCGTCCGGCATTCCGTCATTCTCCCGCATCGCCGGCCCCCGGCGGCAGCCCTTGAGGTATAGTTGCGATCTCAGCCCGCATACAGACTTGACGCTGCAAACGAGCAAATAGCGATGTTGGGCGCCCGTTGGGCAAGAGGTGTGATCACAGAATGTGAAATCTGGACCCATTTGCTTGACGGCCGATGACGGCGCGCGCGATCGTGCCGCGATCACAAGACAGGGACGGCATGTCGGAACTCAAGACCTGGATCGAGCAGCGCGGCGTCAGCGAGGTCGAGTGCCTGATCCCCGACCTGAACGGCGTGCTGCGCGGCAAGGTGCTGCCCGCGGCCAAGCTGATCCAGTCCGATCTCGACGGCTCGCTGCGCCTGCCCTCCAGCGTGTTCGCGGTGACGGTGACGGGCGACTATGCAGACGCCGATGACGACGACGAGGCCTATCAGGATCCGGACATGAGGCTGATCCCGGACGTCCGGACCCTGTGCGTCGCACCGGGTTTCAAGACGCCGACCGCCTATGTGTTCGCCGACGCCATGCATTCGGACGGCTCGCCCTGGGCGTCGTCGCCGCGGCATGTGCTGAAGGCGGTGCTGGCGCTGTACCAGGCGCGCGGCTGGCGGCCCGTGATGGCGCCGGAGCTGGAATTCTATCTGACCGCGCTCAATCCCGATCCCGACCTGCCACTGACGCCGCCGGCCGGCCGGTCCGGTCGCGCCGAGACCTCGCCGCAGCCCTACGGCCTGGAGGCGATCACCGAATACGAAGACCTGATCGAAGCGATCTACGAATATTCCGAGGCCGCGGCGCTGCACCTCGACACCATGATCCACGAGTCCGGCACCGCCCAGTTGGAGATCAATTTCCTGCACGGCGATCCGCTGCTGCTGGCCGACCAGGTGCTGGTGTTCAAGCGCATCGTCCGCCAGGTCGCCCTGAAACACAGGGTCTATGCGACCTTCATGGCCAAGCCGATGGAGAACCAGCCCGGCAGCGCCATGCACCTGCACCTCTCGGTGGTCGACAGCGCCGACGGGACCAACCTGTTCGCCGACGACGCCGGCAAGGACAGCCCGATGCTCGGCCGCTTCATCGGCGGCCTGCAGAAATACCTGCCGCAGATCGCCCCGCTGTTCGCGCCGAACGTCAATTCGTTCCGGCGGATGCGGCCCAGCCACTCGGCGCCGATCAACGTGCAGTGGGGCTATGACAACCGCTCCTGCGGCCTGCGGGTGCCGATCTCCGACCGCCAGAACCGCCGGATCGAGAACCGCCTGCCCGGCGCCGACGCCAACCCCTATCTGGCCATGGCCGCCGCCCTGATCTGCGGCTATCTGGGCGTCGAGGAGGCCCTGGAGCCTTCGGCCGCCGTCACCGGCAACGCCTATCACCACGCCCGCACGCTGCCCCGGTCGCTGGAAGAAGCGCTGGAGCGGTTCAACGCCTGCGACCGGGTGCGCGATCTGCTCGGCGAATCCTTCTGCCGCGCCTTCACCTGCATCAAGGAGGCGGAGCTGGAGGCGTTTCAAGGCGTGATCAGCTCCTGGGAACGCGACCACCTGCTGCTGAAGGTCTAGCG
>DATAYD010000106.1:0-28587 GCA_036272715.1 Caulobacteraceae bacterium
CGGTCGCGGTGCTCAACCTGGGCGGTGTGGCCAATATCACCCTGATCGGAGAGGGCGATGAGATGCTGGCCTATGACACCGGTCCGGCCAACGGGATGATCGATCTTTGGGTCCAGGCCAGGTCCGGCGCCCGGTTCGATGAGGACGGGCTATTGGCGGCGGCGGGCCAGGTCGACGCCGCGGCGCTCACGGCCCTGCTGGACCATCCCTATTTCGCCGCGCCCGGGCCGAAATCCCTCGACCGCTACGACTTTCCGCTGACGCCGGTCGAGGCCCTGTCGATCGAGGACGGCGCCGCGACCTTGACCGCCTTCACCGCCGAGACCGTGGCGATGGCCGTGCGCAACACGCCGGCGAGGCCGACGGTCCTGGTCGCCTGCGGCGGCGGGCGGCATAACCCGACCTTGATGGCGGCGCTGCGCGACCGCGCCGGCGTGCCGGTCAAATCCGCCGAGGACGCAGGCTGGCGCGGCGATTCGATCGAGGCCGAGGCCTTCGCGTATCTGGCGGCGCGCACGGCGAGGGGCTTGCCGATCTCGTTTCCGGGAACGACAGGGGTCGCTAAGCCGATGACGGGTGGGATGATCGTGCGACCCTGATGCATCCGTCACCGCCGGGCTTGTCCCGACGGCCCATACATTCGATCGGGGAAGAGAAGAGGACGCGTTGGCGTTCGATTGGAACGGTTCGAGCCCATGGGTGGCCGGAACAGGTCCGGCCATGACGATCTTGTTGGGGTCTAGCGCCGCTGCGCTTCCTAAGCCGGATTGGCCGCCAGCCGCTTGTCCAGATACCCGCCCACGTGGCCTTCGACGTCTTTCAGGTTATGGGCCCAGAAGTGGTCGGCGCCGTCGATGACGTCGTAATCGATCACGATGCCCTTCTGGGTGCGCAGCTTGGTCACCACGCGCTCGACCTCGGTGGTCGGGACCACGGTGTCGGCCGAGCCGTGCAGGAACAGGCCGGACGCCGGGCACGGGGCCAGGAAGCTGAAATCGTACATATTGGTCGGCGGCGAGACCGAGATGAACCCGTCCGTCTCCGGCCGGCGCATCAGGAGTTGCATGCCGATATAGGCGCCGAAGCTGTAGCCCGCGACCCAGGTCTGTGAGGCCTGTGGATTGGTGGTCTGCAGCCAATCCAGCGCCGTGGCCGCGTCGGCCAGCTCGCCGATGCCGGCGTCGAACTCGCCCTGGCTGCGGCCCACGCCGCGGAAATTGAACCTCAGCACCGAAAAGCCCCGCTTCATGAACAGCAGGAACAACTGGGCCGAAACCGGGTGGTTCATGTCGCCGCCCGCGCGCGGGTGCGGGTGCAGGATCAGCGCGATCGGCGCGCCTTCCTTCTTGCCCGGCGAATAGCGGCCTTCGATCCGGCCGGCGGCGCCGGCGAGAACCACTTCAGGCATGTCGTCTCCTGGCTTTGAGGGGCGATCTAATACTTGACCGCTGCGCTCGGTCTTCCTAAATGCAGGGCCTCTCGCAAGGCGTCACGGCGAGCGCCGCCCGGCGCGAGGCGGGGTTCTTAACACAGGCGCCGCGCAATGCGCGCGATTTCTGCAAGCGGACACGGGCCATAAGCGGACAAGGGCCATGCAGCTCAGCACCAAGGGGCGTTACGCCGTCATGGCGATGACCGACCTCGCTAGCCAAGCCTCGGACCGCGCGGTGACCCTGGCCGAGATCGCCGAGCGGCAGCAACTTTCTCAATCTTATCTCGAGCAACTGTTCGCCCGCCTGCGCCGCCGCGGGCTGGTGATGAGCGTGCGCGGCCCCGGCGGCGGCTATCGCCTGGCCCGTCCCGCCGCCGAGACCACCGTGGCCGATGTCGTGACCGCGGTGGACGAACCCTTGCGAGCCACGCGCTGCGCCGGCCATGGCGCGGTCAAGGGCTGCATGAAGGGCGGCGCGCGCTGCGTGACCCACGATCTCTGGGATGAGACCGGGCGGCAGATCTACAATTACCTGTCCAGCGTTTCCCTGGCCGACGTGTTGGCCGGACGACTGCGCGCCGGCGATCGGGCGGCGGCATGAGCGGGATCTATCTCGACTATAACGCCACCGCGCCAATCCGGCCGGGGGCCCTGGCCGCCGCGACCGACGCTATGCGCCTGGGCGGCAATCCTTCGTCCGTGCACGCCGCCGGCCGCGCCGCCCGCGCGCTGGTCGAGGCCGCCCGCGAGCAGGTCGCGGCCCTGATCGGCGCGCCGGCCTCGACCGTGGTCTTCACCAGCGGTGGGACCGAAGCCAACGCCCTGGCGATCGAGAGCGCGGTCGCGGCCGGTTCGCGCCGGCTCCTGATCAGCGCGGCCGAGCATGACTGCGTGCGCGCCACGGCCGAGGCCAGCGCCGCGATCGTCGAATCCTGGCCGGTGGACGCCGATGGCCTTGCCGATCTCGACTGGCTGGAAGCCCGGCTGCAGGCTTGGAGCCCGGCCGATGGCCGGCCGTTCGCCGCCCTGATGCTGGCCAATAACGAGACCGGCGTGATCCAGCCGGTGGCCGAGGCCGCCGCCCTGATCCGCGCCGCCGACGGCTGGCTGCATGTCGACGCGGTCCAGGCCGCCGGCAAGATCGCGATCGACAGCCGCGCCCTCGGCGCCGACACCCTGGCCATCGCCAGCCACAAGCTGGGCGGCCCGGCCGGCGCCGGCGCGCTGACCTTCGGCCCGCGCGCGAGCCTCGTCCGACGTATCCACGGCGGCGGCCAGGAACGCGGCCGGCGGGCGGGGACCGAGAACCTGTCCGGTATCGCCGGCTTCGGCGCGGCGGCCGAGGTCGCGGCCTGGGACCTGGCCAATGCCGGCATGCCGGCCGCCTGGCGCGATGCCGCCGAGGCCCGCCTCGAGGCCGAAGCCGACGTCGTGGTGTTCGGCAAGGGCGCCCCGCGCCTGGCCAATACCCTGTGTTTCGCCGCGCCCGGCTTTTCGGCCGAACTGCAATTGATGGCCCTGGACCTGGAAGGCGTGATGGTCTCGGCCGGCGCCGCCTGCGCCTCGGGCAAGGTCAAGCCCAGCCATGTGTTGCTGGCCATGGGCGCCGGAACCCTGGCCGGTTGCGCCATCCGGGTCAGCGGCGGCTGGGCCACCAACCAATCCGACTGGGACCGGCTCACCGAGGCCTGGCTGGCGGTGTTCGCCCGCCATCAGGCCCGCCGCCGCGTCTCCGCGGCATGAGGAATTAGCGTTATGGCCGCCGTCAAACAGACCGTCGAACAGGTTGAAGCGCTTGAAGCTTACAAGCACGGCTTCATCACCGACATCGACCAGGATTTCGCGCCCAAGGGCCTGTCCGCCGACACCGTCCGCTTCATCTCGGCCAAGAAGGGCGAACCGGACTGGATGCTGGCCCTGCGGCTGGAGGCGTTCGAGCGCTGGCTGACCCTGGACGAGCCCGACTGGGCCAAGGTCAAGTTCCCGCGCATCGACTACCAGGACGCCTATTACTACGCCGCGCCCAAGGCCAAGGATGGGCCGAAGTCGCTGGACGAGGTCGATCCGGAACTTCTGGCCACCTACGCAAAACTCGGTATCCCCCTGAAAGAGCAGGAAGTTCTGGCTGGCGTTCAGGGCGCGCCGAAATATGCGGTCGACGCGGTGTTCGACAGCGTCTCGGTCGTCACCACCTTCAAGAAGGAGCTGGCCCAGGTCGGAGTGATCTTCTGCTCGATGTCGGAGGCGATCCGCGAGCACCCGGAGCTGGTGCGCCAATATCTGGGCTCGGTGGTGCCGGTCTCGGACAACTATTTCGCCTGTCTGAACAGCGCGGTGTTCTCCGACGGCAGCTTCGTCTATGTGCCGCCGGGCGTGCGCTGCCCGATGGAGCTGTCGACCTATTTCCGCATCAACGCGGCCGAGAGCGGCCAGTTCGAGCGGACCCTGATCGTGGTCGACAAGGGCGCCTACGTCTCCTATCTCGAGGGCTGCACCGCGCCGATGCGCGATGAGAACCAGCTCCACGCCGCCGTGGTCGAGCTTGTCGCCCTGGACGATGCCGAGATCAAATATTCGACGGTCCAGAACTGGTATCCCGGCGACGCCCAAGGCAAGGGCGGCATCTATAATTTCGTGACCAAGCGGGCCGACTGCCGCGGCGCGCGCTCCAAGGTCAGTTGGACCCAGGTCGAGACCGGTTCGGCCATCACCTGGAAATATCCGTCCTGCGTGCTGCGCGGCGATGGCTCGTCCGGTGAATTCTATTCGATCGCGGTGACCAACAACCGCCAGCAGGCCGACACCGGCACCAAGATGATCCACCTGGGCAAGGACACCCGCTCGCGGATCATCTCCAAGGGCATCTCGGCTGGCCATTCATCCAACACCTATCGCGGTCTGGTCTCGGCGCATCCCAAGGCGCTGGGCGCGCGCAATTTCACCCAGTGCGACAGCCTGCTCATCGGCAAGGCCTGCGCGGCCCACACCGTGCCCTATATCGAGGCCCGCAACGCCTCGGCCAAGTTCGAGCACGAGGCGACCACCACGCGCCTCTCTGAGGACCAACTGTTCTACGTGATGCAGCGCGGCCTTTCCCAGGAGGAAGCCGTGGCCCTGCTGGTCAACGGCTTCGTCCGCGAGGTCCTCCAGGAACTCCCGATGGAATTCGCCGTCGAAGCCCAGAAGCTGGTGGCGATCAGCCTGGAGGGCAGCGTGGGATGACCCTCCAGATCATTGAATACGTCCGGTCGGCCATGCCGCGCGGTGGCCGTTCTTCCCTTCTCCCCTCCCTCTCCCGCAAGGGAAGAGGTGTTTCGCACCTCAACTCGAAATGAATCCAATGCTTTCCATCAAAAACCTCCACGTCCGTGTCGGCGAGGCCGAGATCATCAAGGGGCTCGGCCTGGAGGTTCCGGCGGGCGAGGTGCATGCGGTCATGGGACCGAATGGAGCGGGCAAGTCGACCCTGTCCTATGCGCTGGCCGGGCGGCCGGGTTATGAGGTGACGGCCGGTTCGGCCCGCCTGGACGGCGACGATCTCCTGGCGCTCGACCCCAGTGAACGCGCCGCCAAGGGCGTGTTCCTGTCGTTCCAATACCCGTTGGAAATCCCTGGCGTGCCGGGCCTGACCTTCCTGCGCACCGCGCTGAACGCCCAGCGCAAGGCGCGCGGCGAGGACGAGATCGCGGCGCCCGCCTTCCTGAAGCTGGCGCGGGAAAAGGCGGCAGCGCTGAAGATCGATTTCGACATGCTGAAGCGCCCGCTGAATGTCGGCTTCTCGGGCGGCGAGAAGAAGCGGATGGAAATCTTCCAGATGGCGGTGCTTTCACCGCGCTTCCTGATCCTGGACGAGACCGATTCCGGCCTGGATATCGACGCCCTGCGCATCGTCTCCGAAGGCGTGAACGCCATGCGCGCGCCCGACCGCGCCATGCTGGTCATCACCCACTATCAGCGCCTGCTGGACTATATCCGCCCCGACCGGGTGCACGTCCTGTCGGGCGGCCGCATCGTCGCCTCCGGCGGCCCGGAACTGGCGCTCGAACTGGAGCGCGAAGGCTACGACAAATATGCCCGGGAAGCCGCATGAGCCTCGCTTCCGCCCTCAAGACCGGTGATGTCGCCGAACTGCCCAGCCGGCGCGACGAAGACTGGCGCTGGAGCGACCTGCGCGGCCTGATCCGGACCTTGCCGCCAGCCTCGCCGCCAGGCGACGCGGCCAGGCTGGGGCAGGGGCCTTTCGGAGCCCTGGCCGACGAAGCGGTCGTGTTTCTGAACGGCCGGCGCGTGTCGGGCGACGCCAAGGTGACGGTCGAAGCCGGCGCGCCACGCGTGATCGCGCTGCGGTTCATCTCGCAAGCCGTTGAAACGGCCCACCATTCGGCCTTCAATCTGACCCTCGCGCCCGGCGCCAGCGCGGTCCTCCTGGAATCCCATGAGGGTTCCGGGGAGAGTTATATCGCCGACGCGGCCGTGGACATCCGCCTGGGCGAAGGCGCGCGGCTGGAGCGGATCGTGTTGGTCGAGGAAGCGCCCGATGCGGTCGCGGTCTCGACCACCGAGGTGAACCTCGCCCCGGGCGCCGATCTCGCCC
This sequence comes from Caulobacteraceae bacterium, assembly GCA_036272715.1. Taxonomy (GTDB): domain Bacteria; phylum Pseudomonadota; class Alphaproteobacteria; order Caulobacterales; family Caulobacteraceae; genus Poindextera. The sequence goes on from DATAYD010000106.1 coordinate 6,027, forward strand.
AAACCGTCCTGACCGCCGGCGCCAAGCGTCAGCGGCATGAGACCCGGGTCCGTCACGGCGGCGGTCAGGCCCGGTTGCGGTTGGACGGCGCCTATCTGCTCGACGGTCCCCGCCATGCCGACCTGACCACCGAAGTGATCCACACGGCCCCCGGCGGCGCGACCCGCCAGTTGACCAAGGGCGCGGTGCGCGGGGCCTCGCGCGCGGTGTTCCAGGGCCGGATCGTGGTGCGTGAAGGCGCCGACGGCACGGACGCGCGGATGGGCTGCCACGCCCTGATCCTCTCTGAACGAGCCGAGGTCGACGCCAAGCCGGAGCTGGAGATCTATGCCGACGACGTGGCCTGCGCCCACGGCAATACGGTCGGCGCCCTGGACGAGGAGGCATTGTTCTATGCCCGCTCCCGCGGCATCCCCGAGCCCGAGGCCCGCGCCATGCTGACCGAGGCCTTTGTCGGCGAGGTGGTCGACCGGATCGAGCACGAAGGCGCGCGCGACATCGTCCGCGACTGGGTCGCGAACCGCCTGCGAGGCGAACCATGAACGACCCGTCGCCGATCCGCCCTAACCTTGCGGCGCCAGACCTTGCCGCGCCAGGCCTCGTCACGCCCGGCTTCGACGTCACGGCCGCGCGCGCCCAGTTCCCGATCCTGGCGCGGCGGGTCAACGGCCGTCCACTGGTCTATCTGGACAGCGGCGCCTCGGCCCAGAAGCCGCTGGCGGTGATCCAGGCCATGACTCACGTCATGACGCACAGCTACGCCAATGTGCACCGCGGCCTGCACACGCTCGCCAACGAAACCACCGAAGCTTATGAAAAGGCGCGGGAAAGCGTGCGCCGGCTGATCAATGCGCCCGATGTCTCCCAGGTGGTGTTCACCAAGAGCGCCACCGAGTCCATCAATCTGGTCGCCGCCTCGTTCGGCCGCTCGTTGGTCGCCGGCGACGAGATCGTGCTCACCCAGATGGAGCACCATTCCAACATCGTCCCCTGGCATTTCCTGCGCGAACGCCAGGGCGTGGTCCTGAAGTTCGCGCCCGTCACCGACGATGGCCGCCTGGACCTGGACGCCTATCGCGCGCTGCTGGGACCCCGGACCCGGATGGTCGCGGTTAGCCACATGTCCAACGTGCTGGGGACCGTCAATCCGATCGCCGAAATCATCGCGGCCGCCCATGCGGCCGGCGCGGCGACCCTGATCGACGGTTGCCAGGCGATCGTGCACCAGAAGGTCGACGTCCAAGCGTTAGACGCGGATTTCTATGTGTTTTCGGGTCATAAGCTGTACGGGCCGAGCGGAATCGGGGTGCTCTACGGCAAGGCCGAACGGCTCGCGGCGCTGCCCCCCTATCAAGGCGGCGGCGAGATGATCGGCGAGGTGTCGATGGACCGGATCACCTATGCCGCCCCCCCGCACCGCTTCGAGGCCGGCACCCCGCCGATCATCGAGGGCATCGGGCTGGGCGCGGCGATCGACTGGCTGGAGACCCTGGACCGCGGGGCGATCGCGGCGCACGAGGCTGCGCTCTACGATCGGGTGAAAAGCCGGCTCCCTGGCGTCAACTGGCTGACCGAACTCGGCCAGGCGCCGGGCAAGGGCGCGATCTTCGCCTTCAACGTGGCCGGCGCCCACGCCCATGACGTCGCCCAGATCCTGGACCGCTATGGCGTGGCCGTACGGGCCGGGACCCATTGCGCGGAACCGCTGATGAAACGTTTTGGGGTCACGTCCAGCGCCCGCGCCTCTTTCGCCCTATATAACACTTTGGAAGAGGCCGACGCCTTTGTCGACGCCTTGACCAAGGCCCAGACCTTCTTTGCTTGATCTGGCCTTCTTTGCTTGATTTGACCTGCTTCGCCCGACCCGACTTCCTTCGCATAAGTGACGCCCATGGATGACGCCAATATCGCCCTCGCCAAGCCCTCGGCCCTGAGCCAGGCCGAGCTGGACGCGATCACTGATCAGCTCGTCGAAAAGCTGAAGACGGTGTTCGATCCGGAAATCCCAGTCGACATCTATGAGCTCGGCCTGATCTACAAGGTCGACGTCTCGGACGAGAAGGACGTGGCGATCGAGATGACCCTGACCGCCCCCGGTTGCCCGGTCGCCGGTGAAATGCCGGAATGGGTGCACGACGCAGTGGTCAGCATTCCCGAGGTCAAGTCCTGCGCCGTCAATCTGGTCTTCGACCCGCCCTGGGATCCCTCGCGGATGTCGGACGAGGCCAAGCTGCAACTGAATATGTTCTAGGCCCATGGAAACGATCACGCCCCGCGTCCGCCGCCCGCGCCCCAAGGTGGTGACCCTGACCGACAGCGCCGCCGAACGGGTGCGCGACATCATGGCCAAGGCTGAAAAGCCCTATGCCGGCTTGCGCGTCGGGGTGAAGAACGGCGGCTGCGCCGGCCAGGAATATGTCCTGGAATATGCCGAGGCGGCCGATCCGCTGGACGAGGTGGTCGAGGACAAGGGCGTCACCATCCTGGTCGAGCCCAAGGCGATCCTGTTCCTGATCGGCTCGGAGATCGACTACGAGGTCAGCAAGCTCTCGGCCAAGTTCGTGTTCCACAATCCCAACGAGACCGACGCCTGCGGTTGCGGCGAGAGCGTGACCATCGTGCCGGCCTCGGCTGAAGCCTAACCGCCGCCATGGCTATACTGGCGCCGATTTCGGCGGGCGAGCTGGTCGACAAGATCACCATCCTGAGGGTCAAGGCCGAGCGGATAGACGAGGCCAAGAAGGCCAACGTCCTGAAGGAGTTGGGGTTGCTGGAGGCCCTGGCCGCCGAGGCGCTGCCCCAGACGCCGGCGCTGGAGGCGCTCGTCGCGGAACTGACCGGGATCAACGCGGCCCTCTGGGACATCGAAGAGGGCAAGCGCGATTGCGAGCGGCGTCAGGACTTCGGCCCGGAATTCGTGCGCCTAGCCCGCGCCGTCTACCTCGAAAACGACCGCCGCGCCGCGATCAAGCGCGCGATCAACGAAGCGACCGGTTCAGAACTGGTCGAGGAGAAGAGCTACAAGCCCTATCGGGGATGAACCTTGGGGCTCAGGCTGCGGCGGCGGCGTTGGTCTCGGCGGTGGTGACCCGGTTGCGGCCCGTCCGCTTGGAGGCGTAGAGCGCCTCGTCCGCGCGGCCGATCAGGGAGTCCATGCCCTCGCCAGGCGCCAGCTCGGCCAGGCCGGCCGACACCGTGATGGCGCCCAGGTCATCATTGGTCGAACGGCGCTTCAAGGACCGCGACGAGATCTCCTCTCGGATCTCTTCCAGGGTCTGCACCACGTCCGCGGCGCGCTCGCGCGGGAAGATCATCGCGAATTCCTCGCCGCCATAGCGCGCGGCGAACCGGGGCGGCGGCGCCATGCGGCCGATCACGCTGGAGACATAGCGGATCACCTGGTCGCCGGTCTGATGGCCCCAATTGTCGTTGAACTGCTTGAAATGATCGATGTCGAGCACGGCGAGGCTCAGCGGCTCACCCTTTTCCTGGGCTTCGTTGCAGGCGCGTTCCAGCTCGTCGTCAAAGGCCTTGCGGTTGGCCAGGCTTGTCAGGGCGTCGGTGGTGGCGTCGCGGCGGACCTGTTCCAGGTGCTCGCGCAGCCGGCCCACCTCGGCGGTGGACTCGGCCAGGCGCTGCTCCAGCGACTTGTTTTCGTTTTGAATCCGCTTGGTGGCCGCGGCGAGCGTTTCGACGATCTTCCTGACCGCTTGCGGCTCGGTATGGGCTTCCAATTCGCGTCCGGCGCCGGCCAGCGACACGCCGTATAGCTCGCTCGACTTCTGAGCCTGCTTGATCGCCTCGGCGACCGAAACCAGTTCGCGGGTCAGTTGGTCGCCGGCGTCGCGGATCTGTTCGTTCAGGCGCGCCTTGGGCAGATAGGCGGCGGCCAGTTCCTCACTCACCTCTTCGGTGATCGGCTCGCCCAACGCCAGCAGGCGCTCGATTTCCTTGGCCAGGGCGCCATCCGGCGCACCGACATAGTGCAGCCAGAGCTCATAGTTCAAAGGAGTCGGCCAAATCTTGCGCCGTTCCATGTCCTCCACGGCGGAGCGCGCCAGCTTGTAGGCGTCCGGGCCGCGAAGGGCTGTGTCGACGTCTCCTGCCATGCTCACCATTCCTTGCTCGCGCCGCCCGTGGCCGTGGCGACGTTGGACTTGACGCTGAAGGCTAGGCCGCGAAGTCAAAACACCCGGTTAAAAACGGCGAACGCTGTTCCTTACGGGGTAAGAAAATGGCGCTCATGCTGTCATATCAAAGCCCTGGCGCCCTGGGCCGGGCCACAAAGGGGGGAAGCCATGACGTCCAGGACCGATCCCGACGCCCTATCGATGCGATTGGTATTGGAACGCCAGAAGGCCGCCAACCTGCGTGATGGTGCGCCCAGCGCCCGACACCTCGGCGCTGATGGCGACCCTGTTGGGCGGCGCGTTCTCGGAGGAGGAAATCTATGTCGCGACGGGCGGGGCGGAGGTCGGTCAGGCGTTCGCGGGCCTGGCGTTCGACCATCTGATCTTCACCGGCGCCGCCTCGGTCGCCCGCCACGTGATGCGCGCGGCGGCGGCGAACCTCGTGCCCCTGACCCTGGAACTGGGCGGCAAGAGCCCGGTGATCCTGGGCCGCTCGGCGGACTACGCCACCGCCGCGGCGCGGATCATGAACGGCAAGACCCTGAACGGACGGCGAGGATTTCTCCCAGCAGGAGCACCGCCGCATTCCCCCGACCCTGATCATCGATCCCACCGACGAGATGAGCGTGATGCGGGAGGAAATCTTCGGCCCGGTCCTGCCGGTGAAGCGCTACAAGGCCGTCGAAGACGCGGTGGCCTATGTGAACGCCCATGACCGGCCGCTGGGCCTTTACTATTTCGGCGCGGACGCGGCCGAGCGGGAGAAGGTCCTGGCCTCGACCACGGCCGGCGGGGTGACGGTGAATGACGTGGTCTTCCATGTGGCCCAGGAGGACCTGCCGTTCGGCGGCGTGGGCCCGTCGGGCATGGGCAGCTATCATGGCGTCGACGGATTCCGCGAGTTCAGCCACAAGAAGGCGATCTACGCCCAGGTCAAAAAGGACCTCGGCCCCATGACCCAGACGCGCCCGCCCTTCGGCCCGCCGATGCGGAAATATCTGGACGGGCAGATCAAGCGTTAGGGCGGGGCGCTCCATAAGTTCTTGATCTGTTCTTAGCGATCCCTTTGTATTTCACGCTCGTCGGGCGATAAGCCCCGGACCCGGCATGCTCCTTGTTGCGCTTGCGCTCGCCGTCGGCTGGGTCGCGGTCGACCGGGGGATCAAATGGGCATGGAGCCGGCGGGCGCCGAGGGATTAGTCCTCGGCGCTGCTTTGTCTCGGCGGCGCGCGCAACAGGAAGGCGGGGGTGTCGGCGCCGAAGCCTCGGACAGCGGGGCCATCGTCCCGGTCGCGGTCCGGGATCGGCGAAACGCCGCGGGGCGCGGCGGCCGGGGAGGGGCGCCTTTCGCGCGCGGCGCGGCGCGGCGCGGCCTCGGGTTGCTCCGGACGCTCGGCGCGGACCGGCGCCGCTGCGGGCTCGCTCTCGTCGATCTTCACGGGTTCGCTGCGGTCGCGATGCGCGCGGGCTGGGCGTTCGCCGCGCGCCGGACGCTCACCGCGTTCCGGACGGCGGCTGGAGCGGCCCTCGCGGGGCGCGGACACCGCGCCGCTGAAATCTAGATCGAGCGCGAGTTCGTCCGGCGTCTGGCCGATCAGCTTGACCACCTTGTCCAGCGAGCGGGAGTCGGCGGGGGTGACGATCATGAACGCCTTGCCGGACCGACCCGCGCGGCCGGTGCGGCCGATGCGGTGGACATAGTCGTCGGCGTGGTGCGGCACATCATAATTGAAGACGTGGCTGACATCCGGAATGTCGAGCCCGCGCGCGGCGACGTCGGAGGCGACCAGCAGGCGAAGCTCGCCCTTGCGGAAGCTTTCCAGGGTGCGGGTCCGGGTGGACTGGTCCAGGTCGCCATGAATGGCCGCCGCGTCAAACCCGTGGCTGCGCAGCGATTTGGCGACCACGTCGACCTCGCTCTTGCGATTGCAGAACACGATGCCGTTCTTGACGTCCTCCGCGCCGACCAGGGCGCGCAGGGCCAGCCGCTTGGCCTTGGGGTCGCTGGAGGGGATCCGCACCAGGTGCTGGGCGATGGTGGTGGCGGCGGTCGCGGGCGCCGAGGCCTCGATCCGGGTCGGATCGTTCAGGAACTGCTTGGTCAGCCGGGTGATTTCCGGCGGCATGGTGGCGGAGAAGAACAGGGTCTGCTTCTTCGGCGGCGTCAGGCGGAAGATTCGCTCGATGTCCGGGATGAAGCCCATGTCCAGCATGCGGTCGGCTTCGTCGACCACCATGATCTGCACGCCGGTCAGCAGCAGCTTGCCGCGTTCGACGTGGTCGAGCAGACGCCCGGGCGTGGCGATCAGGACATCGACGCCGCGGTCCAGCTTCTTCTCCTGGTCGCCGAACGAGACCCCGCCGATCAGCAGCGCCCAGCTCAGCTTGGCGTTCTTGGCGTAGCGCTCGAACGCGGCGGCGACCTGGTCGGCCAGTTCTCGCGTCGGTTCGATCACCAGTGAACGCGGCATCCGCGCCTTGGCGCGGCCGGCCTGGAGCCGGTCGATCATCGGCAGGGTGAACGCGGCCGTCTTGCCGGTTCCGGTCTGGGCGATGCCCAGCACGTCGCGGCCGGCCAGGGCCACGGGAATGGCCTGGGCCTGGATCGGCGTGGCGGTGGTGTAGCCGGTGTCGGCGACGGCCTGGAGGGTCTCGGGGCTGAGCCCCAGTTCAGAAAAATCGGTCATGTCATGAATAAAATCGAGCCACGGATCGACGGCGTCGAAAAACACCGCCCTGTCTCCGGCTCAGGCCGGCGGAACATAGGAACTTGACGCGCGATGTCAACGAAAGCCTTGAACGGCAAAGATTTCGAGTTGTCGCGGCGCTCGTCATAGGTCGAGATCATCCACCGCGAACGCCGCGTTTTCCTGGATGAAACGGAAGCGCAGTTCGGGTTTGCGGCCCATCAGGGTCTCGACCAGGTCTTCCACGCTCTCCTCGGCGCGCGGCAGGGTGACGCGGGCCAAGGTTCGCTTCTTCGGGTCCATGGTGGTGTCCTTGAGCTGGGCCGGCATCATCTCGCCCAGCCCCTTGAACCGGCCGATCTCGACTTTCTTGCCTTTGAACTCGGTGGCGAGCAGTTCGTCCTTATGCGCCTCGTCGCGGGCATAGACGGTCTTGCCGCCCTGGCTCAGCCGGAACAGCGGCGCCAGCGCCAGATAGAGCCGTCCCGAGCGGATCATGTCAGGCATGGTGCGGTAGAAAAAAGTGATCAGCAGGCAGGCGATATGCGCGCCGTCCTCGTCGGCGTCGGTCATGATCACGATGCGCTCATAGCGCAGGTCTTCCTCTCGGAACTTCTTGCCGCCGACCACGCCCAGCGCGAGCAAAAGGTCCGATAGCTCCTTATTGGCCCCGGCCTTGTCGCCAGACGCGGAGGCGACGTTCAGGATCTTGCCGCGCAGGGGCAGTATGGCCTGGGTGCGGCGGTCACGAGCCTGTTTCGCCGAGCCGCCGGCGCTGTCGCCTTCGACCAGGAACAGTTCGGTGCCGTCCATGCCCTGGCCGGAACAGTCGGCCAGCTTGCCGGGCAGGCGCAGCTTGCGGGTCGCCGAGGCGCGAGCGACTTCCTTCTCCTTGCGGCGCTTCAGCCGCTCCTCGGCCCGCTCGATCACGAATTCCAGAAGCGCGCCGGCGGCCTTGGGCGCGGCGGTCAGCCAATGGTCGAACGGATCGCGCAGCACGGTCTCGACCAGTCGCTGGGCGTCGCTGGACGACAGCCGCTCCTTGGTCTGGCCCTGGAATTCCGGATTGCGGACGAAGACGCTGATCATGGCGCCGGCCTGGGCGATCACGTCCTCGGCGGTGACGATGCCGGCGCGCTTCTCGCCGGCCAGCTCGGCATAGGCCTTGAGGCCGCGGGTCAGCGCCGCGCGCAGGCCGGCCTCATGCGTGCCGCCCTCGGGCGTCGGCACGGTGTTGCAGTAGGAGGACATGAAGCCGTCCGCCTCGCCGAACCCGGCCGGCGACCAGGTCACGGCCCATTCCACGACGCCGCCCTCGGCCTTGCGCTCGATCCGGCCGCTGAAGGTCTCGGTGACCGTCGCGATCCCGGCGGTCCGTTCGGCCAGGAAATCGGCCAAACCATTCGGGAAATGGAAAGTCGCCTCGACTGGGGTCTGGTCCTGGATCCGCTCGGCCGCGCAGCGCCAGCGGATCTCGACGCCGCGGAACAGATAGGCCTTGGACCGCGCCATCCGGTAGAGCCGCGCCGGCTTGAACGCCGCACCCTCGCCGAAGATCTGCTCGTCGGGCCGGAATTTGACCGCCGTGCCGCGCTTCTTCGACGGCGCGACCTGTTCCAGTTCGCCGGTCGGCTTGCCGCGCGAAAAGGCCTGGCGCCATTCGAAGCCGTCGCGCCAGACACGGACCTCCAACTGCTCGGAAAGCGCGTTGACGACGGAAACCCCGACGCCGTGCAGGCCGCCGGAGGTCTCATAGGCCTTGCCCGAGAATTTCCCGCCGGAGTGCAGCATGGTCATGATGACCTCGAGCGCCGACTTGCCGGGATATTTCGGGTGTGGGTCGACCGGCATCCCGCGCCCGTCGTCGCGCACGGTCAGCGCGCCGTCGGCGTCCAGGCTCACCTCGATGATCTTGGCGTGGCCGGCGACGGCCTCGTCCATGGCGTTGTCCAGCACCTCGGCGAACAGGTGGTGCAGGGCGCGCTCGTCGGTGCCGCCGATATACATGCCGGGCCGCTTGCGCACCGGCTCCAGCCCTTCCAGCACCTCGATGTCCTTGGCCGAATAACCGGACGCGGCGGAGGGATGCGGCTGGATCGGCGAAGCCGGCGGCGGCGCCAGGGCGTCGTCGAACAGGGAGGGCGGCGCCGAAGAGGGCAGGGGTTGGGCGGCCTTGGGCATCGGTACAGGGTGTGGCGATTCGGGAGGGAGCCCGATATGCGGCCAACACCCGCGCCGGACAAGGGCCGCGTCACGGATGACTCAGTTCCGCGCCGGGATCACCACCGACATGTGCTCATAGCCCTTCACGAACGCCGACCGCACGCGGCGGGGCTCTTCCACCACCTCGACCATCGGGAAGCGCCTCAGCACCTCTTCCCAGACGATCCGCAGTTGCATCTCGGCCAGGCGGTTGCCGACGCAGCGGTGAATGCCGAAACCGAAGGACAGGTGCTGGCGCGGGCGCGGCCGGTCGATGATGAAGGCGTCGGGGTTTTCGATCACCTCTTCGTCGCGGTTGCCCGAGACGTACCACATCACCACCTTGTCGCCGGCCTTGATCTGTTTGCCGTTCAGCTCGATGTCGACCAGGGCGCGGCGGCGCATATGGGCCAGCGGGGTCTGCCAGCGGATGATCTCCGGGACCATGCCGATGATCAGCCCGGGATCGGCGCGCAGCTTGTCATACTGGTCCGGAGACTTGTTCAGCGCATAGAGCCCGCCGCTGATCGAGTTGCGGGTCGTGTCGTTGCCGCCGACGATCAGCAGGATCAGGTTCCCCAGATACTCCATCGGGTCCATGTTCCGCGTGGCGTCGGCATGGGCCATCATCGAGATCAGGTCGTTGCCCGGCTCGGAATTGACGCGCTGATTCCACAGGTCGGTGAAATAGGCGGCGCATTCCATGAGTTCGGCCCGGCGCGCGTCTTCCGATTCGACGATGCCGGTCTCCGGTCCCGCCGTGGCCACATCGGACCAGCGGGTCAGCTTGCGGCGGTGTTCCCAGGGAAAGTCGAACAAAGTGGCCAGCATCTGGGTGGTCAGCTCGATCGAGACCTGGTCGACCCAGTCGAACGGCTCGCCGATCGGCAGCTCGTCCAGGATCTTGCCGGCCCGCTCGCGGATGACGCTCTCCATGGTCGCCAGGTTGTGCGGCGAGACGATCGGGCTGACGACCTTGCGCTGGGCGTCGTGCTTCGGCGGGTCCATGGCGATGAACATCGGCAACCGGAAGTCTTCTTCCGGCTCGGCCAGGGTGATGCCGCCTTCGGAGGAGAAAGCCTGGTGATTGGTGTCCACGGCCATGATGTCGTTGTACTTGGTGACCGACCAATAGGGGCCGAACTCCTCGTGCACCGAGTGGTGGACCGGGTCTTCCTTGCGGATCCGCTCGAAGAATGGCCACATCGTATCGTCCCGGAACCGCTCGGGCGTGGCCAGCTCGATCTGGTCGAGCGGCGTGCCATAGGCCTCCGCCCTGGCGTTCCGCAGGGTATCACCCATACCATCGGCCATGATGGTCCTCCCGTGTTTTGTGACACTTTAACAGAAAATGACGGTGGCGTCGCCTTTTTCCGCCCGGGAAAACGACCCGTCCGGATCGTCGGCCACGCCAAGGCTCGCGAACGCACTCCGCAGCCGTTACATGCTTCGACACCCGCCTTGTCGGCGCTGTTCCGAGCATGACGAATAATTTTCAGATTCCAAAAACTTCGTCATCCTCTGCCGACCACGCTCCCGAGCCCGCCGAAGGGGCCGTCCAAAGAATGCTTACCGCCGACGCCTGTTCTGAGGGGGAGAACCTGACCGATGGTCCCCGTCCGAAAAGCGGACACTCCGAATGACGGAGTTGGGGGGATTTCTGACGTTGCCTGCTACCGACAGCGAGGGCGTGTGGTTCAATGCAAACGCGTGTATGCCTTGGGTTGTGCACAGTCGGGGGCAGCAATGACTGACAGCAACAGAGACGAGATCGCCGCACTGCGAGCGCAAGTCGCAAGGCTGGCGGCCCAGCAGGATGCTGGGCCCAACCCGGCGCGCCGTCCGCGAACGGGCGTCTACGCGATTGTAGCTGTTGCGGCTGCTCTGGTCTTCGGCGCGGCGTACTTCGGGTCGCCGTTACTTTCGCTCCACGATCTCCAACGGGCGGCGCGGAACGGCGACAGGGATCGCATGGACCAGCTCGTCGATTTCCCGAAGGTTCGAGAAAACCTCAAGTCAAAGTTCGACGCCTACGTGCTTCAGTCCATGCGCTCCGATCCCAACATGGCGAACAACCCATTCGTTGGCTTGGGCGCGCTGATCGTGCCCGCCCTCACCGATCGGGCGATCGACAATTACGTGACGCCGGACGGCATCGCCGCCGTGGTGAACAACGCGACCCCGCCAAAGCTGAACGCCACCGATGCTGCAGCGCCGTCACCGGCGGCCTCGCCGGTGAATTTCTCGCCTAGCTTCGCCGACCTCGACCACTTCAACGTCGCGCTGAGCCGTTCCGACTCGCCCGGCGCCATTCTAACGCTGACGCTTGAACGGCATGGGCTGTTCGGATGGAAACTTACACGCATCGATTTCAACTTCCCGCCTACGTTGGAAACCGCCTCGCCGACAGTAGCTTCGACAAACGCAGCGATCGCGCCAGTCGCGCCTCCGCCTTCAAACACCGACGTGGCCGAATCTGAGAGTGTCTACGCCGTGGCCAAGGTCGCAGCGGCCAATTTCATCATAGGCCATCCCGACGCTTCCGACGCCCAAGCCGTTGCAGCCGCCACTGCGGCCGCCCACCGGGCCGGCGACAAAGACGCTCAGAGCACTGGCGAGTATGCTGCATCCGATGCAAGGGTTTGGGTTGCCACTCGAAAATCAAACGGCTTTCCCGCGGCCGCGACTCCCGCTGAATTGGCGACCAACGATGCTGCCGTAGACGCTGCGGAGCAACGGGAGTGCGCCAAGATGTCGTCTAAGTCGGGGAAATCGATGTGCGCCGCCGCTTCCGTGTCGGAAGAGCCTTCGCGGGGCGCTCACTATTTCCCCAAGATTGGCACTTGCTTTGACACTGAGGTCGCATCCATCGCATCCAGGCTAGAAAACACGCCCGGTAGCGGTGACGAAGTTGAGTACAGCGACGGCCATATCCAAGTGTCCTACGATACAAGCCGTGTAGTGCAGGGGTTTCGCCTCGGCGATCCCATCCGACTTTGTGTCACCGATCTGCCTGGGCACTGCCCGCCCGCAGATGATCGCGGCATCGGCTTCGTAGCCATCAACGGCAGAACTGGAGGGCGCTGGAAAGCAGGCGACGCTGAACATGGATGCGGCGGCGCGTGACGGCCACATCGCCTAGGGGGCGATTTTCCCCGTTGGCGGACGCCTCGAGAGTTGACGTTCGACTGCGGAGCAGATGCTGGCCAGGTCGCGTGGGCTTGCGACCCGAAATTGAAGTTGCGCCTGGAAGCGGATTTTCCACGGACCCCCAAGTCGGCGCCAATCCCCTAATCCAGCATCTCGAACGCCCCGGCGACGATCCGTCCGTCCGCATAGAGCGCGCCTCGTTTCATCCCGCCGGTGACATAGGGCATGGCGATCTGGCCGTCGGCGCTGACGCAGATCACCCCGCCGTCGCCGCCCAGGGCCTCGATCTCAGCCAACACCGCCTCCGCCGCGCGCTCCAGCGCCTCGCCGCCGAACCGCATGCGAAAGGCGATCTGGGCCGCCGCGGCGGTGCGCAGGAAATATTCGCCATGGCCGGTCGAGGAAACCGCGACCTGGCCGTCGGCCCACGCGCCAGCGCCCATGATCGGCGTGTCGCCGACGCGGCCGGGCATCTTGCCATAAAGCCCCCCGGTCGAGGTCGCCGCCGCCAGCCGCCCGGCCGCGTCGCGGACCACGCAGCCGACTGTGCCGTGGGCCGCGCCATCCCTGGCCGGCGCGTCGATATTGGGGCTCATCGGCTGGAACCAGGCCTTCGGATCCTCGATCGCCTCCAGGCCCTGGGCGCGGGCGAAAGTCGCCGCGCCGGCGCCGGCCAGCAGCACATGCCGCGTCCGCTCCATCACCGCCCGCGCCGCCTGGATCGGGCTCTTGAAACCTTGCAGCGCCGCGACCGCGCCCGCCCGCTGGGTCGGGCCGTCCATCAGGCAGGCGTCCAGTTCGAAATCGCCGTCCGGGTTGGCCGCCGCCCCGCGCCCGGCCACATAGAGCCCGGACGCCTCCAGCGCCGTCACCGTCTCCACCGCCACATCCAGCGCCGCCGCGCCGCCCAGCAGCCGGTCGCGCGCCGCCTCGACCAGTCCGCGCATATGGGCGGTCTCGCGGCTGTAGTCGGCGCCGGGCCGCGCGCCCGCGCCGCCATGCAGCGCCAGGGCGAGGGTCTCTTGGGTCATGACCGGGACTCCTGATGCGAACCGGGTGATAGGGCCGGGGGCGCGCCGCAGCCAGCCCTTCAAGGCCTGGTTCGAGTTTACCGCCTGATCCGGCCGCCGGCCCTGCGCCATCGCGCCCCGGCGTCCACGGCCTCCAGAAGCTGGCGCACCCGCCGCAGGGCGGAGAGGCCGGCCTCCCAGTCTTCCGCGCGGGCGGCCGCCTGGGCTTCGTCGAGATGCAGGCCGCCCAAGGCGCCCTGGTCTTCGGTGCTGAGCACCTGGCCACCGACGGCGACAACCTCGCCGCCGCTGCTCCAATAGGCGAGGGGACGTTTCATTCGCCGGCCCCCAGGCGCGCCTGGGCCTCGATCACCCGCCAGGCAGGCCCGTCGACCTGGTCGTCGATCGCCTCGGCCAGCCGCACCGCCAGGGCGAAAACGCCAGGCCGGCCGTCGCAGAAGGCGCTGGCCGCGCACTGGCCGCTCACCAGCCGCGCCAGATCGACGATCGCATGGCCGAGCGCCCGCCAGCGGCGGACATCCTGATCCAGGGCGGCCTGGGTCACGCCCGCGCGGACGGCGCGGACCGCCGCGTGATGATCATCCTCCGCGTCATGCAATCGGCTCATCGGCGGACGCCGCCCAGACGGTGGCGCGGGCGAGATTTTGGCATGCGGCGGCCTTGATCCGAGGAAACCAGATGTGCCATATTGGCACCAATTTAGCCCATTTCAAGTGACTGACGGGCACAAAAAATGAGTTCGAACCGGACCTATGTGACCCATGGTCCGAGGCGCGTGGTGGAAAAGCCGCCGGAATATCGATCTCACGGCCTATTGTGGCCGTGTGTGGGAGGTGTCACCGGCCGCGGCCGCGTCGCTGCCGAGGTCTTCGGTCTGGCGGCTGTTTGGCGTCCGGGGCGGGGCGGGCGGCGGCGTCGCCGGCGCGCTGGGTGGCGTCTTCGGGCTCGCGGATAAGGGCGGGGCCTCTGGAGGCGGCGGCGGTGCTGTCACTGGCGGGGGCGGGGCGGTCTGTTCCTGTTCCGGAGGCGGGGCGTCGTCGCGCGGCGCGGCCTCTTCGGGCGGGATCGGGAGCGGCGCGGGCGCTTCCCGCGGCGGGCTGGCGACCGGCGGCGTCTCCCAGTCGCGGTCGTGATGGCGACCACCGCCCAGTGCGAGCGCGATCATGGCGATCAGCACCCCGATCACCAGGACCGGCACCCAGAACACCACCATGGTCACCCAGACGGCGGCGGCGGCCAGACCCGCGGGAATCCAGCCGACCAGGAAGCCGAGCAGGCCCAGGTGGATCGTCATCCAGCTCCAGATCAGCACCAGGGCCACCAGGCCGCTGATCGAGCCCAAGGTCGCGCCGGTGGCGAAATATCGACCCACGATGCGCATACGCCACGAACCCCCGGGGGCTGCGTCCCCCAGCGCGAAACTAGAGTGCGAAACTAGAGTGTGAAACAGTCTCGGCGCAATGCCGGCCGCTTTAAGGCGTTCAGCCGTCGGTGCCGGTGGCCACGCCCTGGATCGCCCGCAGCACCGCGATGGCCCGGACCCGCTCGGACGAGTCCAGCTTGTCCCAGATCGACCAGATGCCGTCCGGGTCGGACGGATCGCGCATGATCAGGTCACACGGCTCGCAGCGCAATTGCTCGGCCGCCGCCTCCAGGAACGGCTGGTCGTAACGACGGGAGCCCCTTTCGATCTTGGTCAGGTAGCTGCGCGCAATGCCGATGCGCTCGGCTAGCTGCTCCTGGGTCAGGTCCCGGTGCTTGCGCCACTCGCGGATATAGTGCGGCTTCTTCGCCATGGGGACATATTGTCACATTTTTCCGAAACCGCCAGCATTTTCTCAAGCATCGGGTCTTGACTCGAAAGGTGACCATATGGCACTCATATGTTCATGATTTGTTCCGAACCCCCAGCGCCAACGCGCCAACATATTTCGCCATCCCGCCCGAGTCGTAACCAAAAGATTGATGCACGCTCATCGCGTATTCTGACGACTCGTACACCTTTTCAGGGTAAAGTGCTCCGCCATCACCGATGGGGTTCGGATATCCCGACCCGCATCGCTCCGCCTACGTGGACGACCGGCCCTTACCCCCCAAGCGCCGGTCTGACCGCGCGGAGGGGACGCCGGCCCGCACGCGCCGGCGTCCCTTCCCTTTTTCCCAGCCTCTCCTCGCCGGCCGAGGTCCCTCATGTCGGATGAAGCGACGCCGTCCGCCTGGACGCCGGTGCGGGTCGCGCTCCTGCGCCTGCATCACACGCTGGGTCTCAGCGCCGCGGCCAGCGCCGAGTTGATCGGCGGGATGAGCCGCAACGCGGTGATCTCCAAGCGCCGCCGGCTGGGACTGATCGGAGCGACCTCGCGGCAGGCCGCGCCCCGGATCTCGCCCTGTGGCGGGCGCCCCACGCGCGTCCCCTCGCTCGCCTATTTGTTCTGGCGGTCTTACGAGACCCGGCATGGTTTCAGCCGCGATCCTCTGCCCTGCATGGACGCCCCGGCCCCGCCCTGCGCCGATCCGAAGATCCTGGCGGATCGAGGCGAGCGGGAATGCGCCTGGCCTCTCGGTCCGGCCGAGACCGCCGGCGACTATCGCACCCTGTTCTGCTGCGCGCCGGTCGAGCGGGGGCGCAGCTTCTGCGCGGCGCATCTCGCCCGCGCCTATCGTTCCGAGGAGGAGGATGAAGCCGATGGTTAAGCCCCGACGCAAACCGCCCACTGAACGGCCGCGCCTCCTGGTCAATGACAGTCCGCTGACCGCGGCCCAGGAACAGGACTGGCGACGCGCGAACGACGATATCGCCTCGGGCGACTTCGCTCGCGCCCAGCGCGGCGTCGAGGCCTTGAGGGCGCTCGAAGCCGCACTGCGCGCCGGACAGATCGCGGCCAGCGTCGGCAGTGGCCTCAACGACACCATCGCACTTGAAAAGGCGCGCGGCGAGGTCGTTGAGGTCGCCGGCCCGTTCTTCAATCGCAGCCGGGTGCGGATTCGCAGCCGCGACGGACTCGAGACCCTGCACCGGTCCGGCGCCATCGACGGCGCTCAGTTCAAGGCTGGGATGCTCTATCGCGACCTCTACGAGGCCGCCGACCCCGAGCGCGACCTGCGTTCCCAGATGAATGACCTGGGCCGCGTCGCCTCGACCGGCCCGAAGGCTGGCGGCGAGGCTTGGCAGGAACGCCGGCTGCGCCTGGCCGGCGCCATGGCGTCGGTCGAGGCCAAGGTGCGGATCGCGGACAGGAACGGCGGCGCGGTCAGGGCGCTGCGCGAAGTGGCCGGCCATGCCCGCTGCGTCAGCCACCTGTCGAGCGGCGGAGGCGGCCAGGCGACCTACCGGCGCGCGTTGGGCCTGGCCCTCGACATCGCCGCCGATCACTTCGGCCTGCGTTAGGACCACAAAATATCCCCAGGAGCGGAAACCCCCCGGGGATATTTCGATGAACGCCTGGCCGCTTAAGCGTTGGGCGGCGAGGTCGGGACCTGCGGAGCCGCGGGCGTCGGGGCCGAGTTCACCGGCGGCGCGCTTGGCGCGGTTGGAGCCGGCGTCACCGTGCTAGGCGCTGGAGCCGTCGGGGCCGGGGCGGCGGTTGCGGGCGCCGTCGCGCTCGCATCGGCCGCTGCGCCGGTGGACGGAGCGGGGGGCGCGGTTGTCGGAGCCTGGCCCTGGGCCGGAGCGGGTGTCGGGGCCGACGCCGTCGCGCTCACATCAGCCGCCGAGCCGGTCGAAGCCGAGTAAGGGATCGGCGCGGACGGCATCGCCGCATCGTCGTTCGAAGCCCGATCCGTCTTGGCCGAGGCGTGATGCGCGCGATGATGCTTGGCCGCCGCGACGGAAACGTCATGGGCTGGGGCGCTCTGAGCCGAGCCGCTGGATTGATCCGACGGCGTGGCCGGGACTTGGGCCGCGGGCGCCGCGGCGGTCGGCGGCGTGGTGTCGTTGGACGCCGTCTGAATCGGGGCGGGACTGGCCGGCGCCCCGGCGTGGTGCGAGCCGGACATCGTGAAGGCCAGGGCCGCGCCGCCGGCGATTACGATCACGGCGGCCGCGGTCGGCAGCATCCACGACGAGCGCTTGCTCCGCGATTCATCGATGCGGCGATAGATGGCGGCCGGATCCTCGACCGGTTCGGTCACGGCTTCTTCAGGTCTCACCGGGCCCGTGGCCCATCCGGGACCGGCCGCCGCCGCGGCGGGTGGGGTCGCGGCCAAGTTGTCATCGGTGTCATCGAATGTGTGGGTCAGGTTCACGGCAATTCCTCCGCAAGAAACGTATCATTGTGGGCTGGAAAACGCCGTGGTGACTAGGTGGTTCCAGAACATGGTTACGCTTAAATATTCACAGACGCGCGATTATGCACGCACATTGGGCTAAATTTGGATGGATATAGTATAATAAGGTTAGGTAGAGTGGATGATCTTTTAAATTTTACGCGCTAAAATCCTGTTTATGTCTAGAGTGTGGCGATCCGGGTCTAACGGCCGATCGCTCCTTCAGATCGCCAATAACAGGCGAACGCCCGTTCAGTTCGCCGCGCGCCTCGAGCGCCAACTCCGACGAGGCGGCATTCATGACCCAGGGGAGCGGCGC
Organism: Caulobacteraceae bacterium; assembly: GCA_036272715.1. Classification (GTDB taxonomy): domain Bacteria; phylum Pseudomonadota; class Alphaproteobacteria; order Caulobacterales; family Caulobacteraceae; genus Poindextera. The sequence goes on from DATAYD010000106.1 coordinate 23,812, forward strand.
TCAGTTGATCGGTGGCCGAACAAACCATCTCGCGTCCGGCGCGGCTGAACCGCTCCAGGATTCGCCGTCACCCGCCCATCACGTGCGGGACGAACCGGGCCAGGTTGTCGGTGATCGGTCCCTTGGACTCGCGCACGCCCAGGCCGCAGGCCTCGCGGTTGACGACCCAGGCGCCCAGCACCGCATGGTTCCCCGCCGCCTCCAGCAGCCGCGTCCGGCGCTGATAGATAAAGAGGTCATCGTCATAGGCGCCGGGACGGGCTTCCAAAGTCCGTCCCGCTTCGACCAGGGTCACATTGGCGCCCTCGCGGCCCAGCACCGGCTTGCGGACATAGTCGCCATAGCCGGCGGCGACCCGCGCCGAGGTGGTCGCGTCCAGCAGATAAGGACTGTCCGGAAACAGCTCCTTCAGTGTCACCAGCAGCATCTTGTTCGACGCCACCATCTTCCAGGCTGGCTCGATCAGGCTGATTCGCTCGGCGCCGGCCTGCCGCGCCAGCGCCTGCCCGAACGGGTCGGCCAGCAGCCACTCCCACGGGACCAGCTTGAACAGGCTCACGATCGGCTGGTCGTCCAGGTCGACAAAGGTCTCGTCGCCATCGCGAAGCCCGATATCGCCCAGTGCGATGAACTGGGTCTCCACCCCGGCCTCGTCCGCCGCCGCGGCCAGGTATTCGATCGTGCCTTCGTCCTCCAGGTGCGGGGCGACGCAGGTCAGGTGCAGGCCCCGCGCCGCGCCGGCGTTCTGGCGCCAGAGCCGCAGCGCCGCGACCAGCTTCTCGTGGATCGAATTGAACTGGTCGCCGCCCGGAAACCGTTCCTCCAGCCACCACCACTGCACCACCGCCGCCTCGACCAGCGAGGTCGGGGTGTCGCCGTTCAGCTCCAGCAGTTTGATCGCTTCGCCGTCATAGGCCAGGTCGAAGCGGGCATAGAAGGTCGGCTGCCAGCCGCGTCGCGCCCAGCTCTGCTCGATCAGGGCGATGGTCGTTGGGTTATAGCCGAAACTGGCCAGCCGCCGCTGCTCGATCACATGGCCGACCGCCTTCAGGCACAGCTCATAGAGGTCATTGGCCGCCGCCTCGATCCGGTCGATCTCGGCCTCGCTGAACAGCCAATAGGCGCTCTCGTCCCAATAGGGCGACCCGTCGGCGGCGGTGTGCCAGGTCAGGCCGCGTTCCTCGACCTTGCGGCGCCAGTCCGGGCGGACGGGCAGGGTAATGCGCTGGGCCAAGGGCCTAACCGCCGCGAAAGCCGCCGAGCGCGCCGCGGAACCCCGCGGTCGCGCCGAACCCGCCGCGTGAAACACCGCCGGAGCGTGTGAACACCGACTCGCCGGGATTGATCGCCGGGGTCCGATAGCCGCCCCCGGACGCGTAGAACACCGGATGGCCGAAATACCCGCCGCCGCCATAGCCGCCGCAGTTTCCATAGGGCGCGCCGGTGTTGCACCGGTTGTTGTTGAGCATCTGGCCCAGGATGAACCCGGCCATCAGCGGCATGAACACCTGGCCGCCCTCGCGTGCTTCGCAATGGCCGGGGCCGTATTGGGCCTCGCACGCCTGCTCGTTGGTGTAGCGCGGCGCGGTCTTGTCATGCTCGCCGACCGAGGCCTGCCAGGCGTCGTCGCAGGCGTGGCCGGGATGATCCGCCTTGCACGCGGCCACGGAGTTATAAACCTTGGGCTGGTCGCCGCCGCCGCAGCCGGCCAAACCCGCCGCCGACAGGGTCAGCACGGAAAATCCGACATAGGCGCTGCGTCTGCGCGAGGCCATCGCACCCCTCCTGACCCAGGAACGACTCTCGCCGCGGCGCGCGCCCCGCGCCGGGTATAGCCCGCCTGAAGGCCGATCAAAACCTCGACCGGAACGCCCAAACCGGCGGCCCTACGGATTGCGCCGGCGCAATTGCGGTGAGAGACAGGCCGTACGATCCAAAAAGCCAGGGGCGACATGGCCGGTCAGGTTGCTGCGCGTGCTTCGATAGACCCGCCCAATCTGGCCCAGCTCTATCTCGGATTCGCCCAGATCTCCGTCTCGGCCTTCGGCGGCGCCCTGCCATGGGCTCGGCGCGTACTGGTGGAGGATCGCGGCTGGCTGGAGCCGGACGATTTCACCGACACCCTGGCGCTCTGCCAGTTCCTGCCCGGACCGAACGTGATCAACCTCTCGATCGCGGTTGGTTCGCGGTTCCACGGCGCGGCCGGGGCGCTCTGCGCCTTTCTGGGGCTAATGGGCGCGCCGGTGGTCCTCGTGATCGGCCTTGGCCTGCTTTATAGCCGCTATGGCCAACTCGACGCCCTGCGCGCGATGTTCGCCGCCCTGGGCGCGGCGGCGGCCGGGCTCGTGGTCGCCACGGCGGCGAAGATGGCCGTCCCGATCATCCGCAAACAGCCGCTGGCCGGCCCGCCCGTGATGATCGGCGGCTTCGTCATGGTCGGCCTCCTGGGCTGGCCGCTGCCCCTGGTCCTGGCCATCCTCGCCCCGATCAGCATCGTCTTGGCATGGAGGCCGCGCCGATGAAGGGCCTCGGCGCGATGCTGGGTGTGCTGGCGGCGCAGATGGCGACCCTGTCCCTGCTGGCCTTCGGCGGCGCCAACACCATCGTGCCGGAGCTGCATCGCAGCGCGGTCCAGGTCCATCACTGGATGAGCGACCGCGACTTCGCCAACCTCTACGCCATCGCCCAGGCCGCGCCCGGCCCCAACGCCATGATCACCACCTTGATCGGGCTGAGGGCGGCGGGGATCGTCGGCGCCCTGGTCGCCACCATCGCCTTCTGCCTGCCGGCTGGCCTCCTGGTGTTCGTGGTGGTCCGCGTCTGGGACCGGATCCAGGGCTCGCCGTGGCGCGCGGCGGTCCAGGCGGGGCTGGGGCCGGTCACGGTCGGCCTGGTCGCGGCCAGCGCCTTCCTCCTGACTCGCGCCGCCGACCGCGGCCTCGGCTTCGCCGCCCTCACCGCGGCCACCGCCGTCCTGACCTATTTCACCCGCCTGAACCCCCTCTGGCCCCTCGCCGCCGCCGCGCTGCTCGGCGGTTTCGGGCTGGTCCATTGAAAGACGCGGGCCTCGCCCCTCGCTCCGAGAATGCTGATGCCCACCCCCGCCTCCGAGATCATCCGCCGCCTCGCCCTCCAGCCTCACCCCGAGGGCGGCTGGTACCGCGAGACCTGGCGCGATCGGCCCGTGGACGGCAGGCGGGGGGCGGGGACGTCGATCCTGTTTCTGCTGGAGGCGGGGCAACGCTCGCACTGGCATCGGATTGACGCGACCGAACTGTGGCTGTTCCAGGCCGGCGATCCCTTGCGGCTCCAGACCGCCTCTGGCGCCGATATCGCCGAATGCCGACTCGGCTCCAACGTCCTCGGCGGCGACCAATTGCAGGCGTGGGTCGCGCCGGGGGAGTGGCAGGCGGCCCAGGCGCTGGGCGCGTGGTCGCTGGTCGCCTGCGTCGTCATGCCGGCCTTCGACTTCGCCCATTTCGAACTGGCGCCCCCGGGTTGGGAGCCGGGGTGATCACCTCACGCGGCGGCCGATGTCCGCGGGCGGCCATTCATCCGGGTAAGGACACTTGACGACATGCCTCCCGCCTGGCGATCTACGCGCCTAGGTGGCGCGGAAAAGAGCGTCGCGCTTATTGACCGCAAGGCCAGACAGGGATTGAGGTGCGACGCGTCGACGCACTCTTTGGCGTCGGCTCCAGATCGAACACTTATCGTGGAGGGCAGGATGAAATCACGATGGATGGCGGGAACGGCGGCGCTGGCCGCATTGTTCGTCGCGTCGGGCGCATGCGCCCAAGGCTTCTGGGACGGTTGGACCTCGGGCGGGGCTTGGTATGTCGAAGCCGAAGGGGGCGGACATTTCCCCAACGACTTCCACGGCCACTCCTCGGAATTGGCCGTCGATGGCGCGCCCTATCACTGGAACTTCAATTCCAGCGGCGAGCCGTGGGTCCTGATGGGCAAGGTGGGCTACCACTTCCAGAATGGCTTCCGGGTCGAGGCCGAGTACGGCTATCGCAACGGCGGCATCGAATCCATCACCGGCGACGCCAACCGCGCGCAACCCACTGGCCTTTGCGCGGCCAATGTGATGCGCACCCCCGCGGCGCCTAACTGCGGCTCGCCGTCCGGACACTTCAACGTCCAGTCCGAGATGGTGAACCTGATCTACGAGGTCCCCTGGCATCCTTCGATGTGGGGCTTCGCCGTGGTGCCGTTCATCGGCGGTGGCGTCGGCGCCGCGCAACTGCAGCCCGATATCACCGGCCAGCTCAGCGGCGTTCCCGCCGGCTTCGCGCCGATCGAGACGGCCCATTTCGACGACAACAAGACCTCCTTGGCGTATCAGGGCCTGGTCGGCGTCAGTTGGAAGGCCACCCGGCACTTCTCGGTCGACCTGACCGGCCGCTATTTCGCCGCCACCCGCGGCCTGGCGCCGGTTTCAACCGTGGATACCGTGACGGGAAGCGCGGCGGTCGTGCCGCTGGGCACGTTCAAGGGCGAGTACCAGGACCAGTCGGTGACAGTCGGTCTGCGGTATACGTTCGGTGGTGAAGCTCCACCGCCGCCACCGCCGCCGCCTCCACCCCCGCCGCCTCCGCCACCCCCGCCGCCGCCTCCACCCCCGCCGCCACCACCCCCGCCGGCGTTCACGGCCAAGGACTTCGTGGTCTATTTCCCCTTCGATCAGTACGTGCTGACCCCCGAAGCCCAGAGCGTGGTTCAGGAAGCCTCGACCTACGCCAATGACGGTCACGCCACCCGCATCGTCGT
>DATAYD010000107.1:0-18940 GCA_036272715.1 Caulobacteraceae bacterium
GGCACGCCCAGCCCGACCATGGCGTCGGCCACCGCCTTGGCGCGGCGTTCCGAGAGACGCAGGTTGTACTTGACGCCGCCGGAGGTGTCGGTGTGTCCGACCACGACGATGCGGGTGGCGTGACCGTCATTGGCGTAGGTCGAGGCTTCCTGAACCACGCTCTGGGCTTCGGGGGTCAGCACGTACTGATCGAAGGGGAAATAGACCACGAAGTCCTTGGCCGTGAACGCCGGCGGGGGCGGCGGCGGAGGGGGTGGAGGCGGCGGCGGGGGTGGCGGAGGTGGAGGCGGCGGGGGTGGAGGCGGCGGCGGAGCCGCCGGCTCGGCGAAGGCATAGCGCAGGCCCAGCGAAACCGACTGATCCATTGGCGTGCCGTGGAAACGGCCGGGATTGTAACCGACCGTGTTGATTCCCGCCCCGCCTGACTGATTGGCCACGCCCCAGGAGGCGTCATCGCTCCAGAGGTAGCGATAGGTGAGGTCCATGTTCAGGCGATGGGTCAACTGAACCGCGACGCCGGCGATTCCTTGAGCCGCGAACTCGGCGTCGTTGCCGCGGATGCTGACGGTTTGGGTCGCCGGGGGCGCCGGAATGGACCCGATCGTCGGGATGTTGCTGAAGCGGCCTTCACCCTTCAGGTAGGTGATATCGCCGCCGACGCCGACGCCGACGAAGGGATCGAACCACTTGTTGTCCGGCAGAATGTCATAAATGACGTTCGCCATGATCGTGTAGGAATTGATCGTCCCGGACGAATGGCCGCAGGCCGGGCCGGACGATTGGCCCGCGCAGAGCCCAATCGGCTCCAGCGGACGGGCGTTGATATTGTTGTTCTGGAACATTTCGCCCAGCGAGCCGTTGCGGAACCCGCCTTCGAGCTCGACGCGCCAGTGCGGATCGAAACGATAGCCGACGCGCGCGAAACCAGCCCATTCGTGGCTGTTTTCATACGACCAGCGCCAGTCATAATCCTTGCCATCCGGTGAGGGGTTCGAGCTCTTCGCGTCGATGCCGTCCGCCCAGTGATAGCCGAGATCGATCGCCCCGTACCATCCTGTCTCTTGTGCGGACGCGCCGGCGGCGGCGCCAACCGCGGCCAGAGCCACCCCCGCCAGAAGTTTGAATCTCATATCTAAGAGCCCTCTCTATTGCCCTCTATGCGGCCTTTGCGGGCCAGGACCTGTTATATCAACCAGGGCGCAACCCGGAAGTGTTAGCTAAGCCACACAAGGGTACTTTTTTCCGAGCCCTGCGAAATTCAGCGAAACGATGTGGAAGTCAGGTCCCGCACACTGTCTCGGCTTCAGCCGTAAACACCATCTAAATCTTCGCCGAAAGCGACGCGAAAGGGTGTTTCCTGCGCGGCGTTGGCGCACGAACGCCGAAACGGTTCCGTGAACATCGTGGATCATCACGGTTGACCCGCTGGCCCCCGAGGCGTTACCGCCCGCCTATGCTTACTCAACTCTCGCCCCTGGCCCGCGACGCCAAGAGCTGGCCTTTCGAACAGGCCCGTAACCTTTTAGCCCGTATTCTGAGACTCAGGTTGGAAACGGACGCCGAACGCGACCTCGCCGCCAGCCTGATCGCGGCCGGCAAGGCGGACGAAGCCGTGGCCGCGCTGCCGGCGCTGACGCGGGCGGTGATGTTCGAAACGGGGTATGGCCCCTCCGGCCTGCCGCACCTCGGCACCTTCGGCGAGGTCGCTCGGCCGTCCATGGTGCGCGCGGCGTTCCGCGCCCTGACGGACGATGCCCTGCCTACCCGGATGATCCTGGTGTCCGACGACATGGACGGGCTGCGCAAGGTTCCCGACAATGTACCGAACCCGGAACTTTTGGTCGAAGATCTGAACAAGCCGCTGACGGTGGTCCGCGATCCGTTCGGCGAGCATGAGAGCTTCGGCGCCCACAACAATGCCCGGTTGCGCGCCTTTCTCGACGGCTTCGGTTTCGACTACGAGTTCCTGTCCTCGACGGCGCTCTACCGCTCCGGCCGTTACGACGCCCAGTTGCGTCTGGCCCTGGAGCGGTTCGACGAGATCCAGGCGGTCATGCTGCCGACCCTCGGCCCCGAACGGCGGGCGACCTATTCTCCGTTCATGCCGATCAGCCCCAAGACCGGCAGGGTGCTGCAGGTCCCCACCCTGGAGCGGCGTCCCGAACAGGGAACCATCGTGTTTCGCGACGAGGACGGCGCCCTCACCGAGGCCCCGGTGACGGGCGGGGCGGTCAAGATGCAGTGGAAGCCGGACTGGGCGATGCGCTGGGCCGCGCTGGCGATCGACTATGAGACCTCGGGCAAGGACCTGATCGACTCGGTCAAGGCCTCCAACCGGATCTGCCGGATCCTGGGTGGCGAGCCGCCGGACGGCTTCCATTTCGAGCTGTTCCTGGACGAGCAGAACCAGAAGATCTCCAAGTCCAAGGGCAACGGCCTGACGATGGAGGACTGGCTGCGTTACGGCGCGCCGGAAAGCCTCGCCTATTACATGTTCCAGTCGCCACGGTCGGCCAAGCGGCTGTATTTCGATGTCATCCCCAAGGCGACCGACGAATATCTACAGCAGCTCGACAGCTATAACCGGGCGCGCGAGGCCGGCGGCAATTCCGCCAATCCGCTCGATAATCCCGCTTGGCATGTCCACGGCGGCGAACCGCCGGCCAAGGGCTCGCCGGTCTCGTTCAGCCTGCTGCTCAACCTGGTCTCGGCGGCGAACGCGTCCGACAAGGCGATCCTCTGGGGCTTCCTGTCGCGCTATCTTCCCGGGGCGACGCCGCGAAGCGAGCCGATGCTGGACCGGCTGTGCGACTTCGCGATCCATTATTACGAGGACTTCGTGCGGCCGTCGAAGCGCTTCCGCGCGCCCGACCCGCGTGAACGGGCGGCGCTCGAGGATTTGGTCGGACGGCTGAAGGCCCTGCCCGCCGGTTGCCAGGACGCCGGAGCGATCCAGGACGAGGTCTATGCGGTGGGCAAGGACGCCGGCTTCGAGCCGCTGCGCGACTGGTTTTCCACCCTCTATGAGGTGTTGCTGGGACAGAGCCAAGGGCCGCGGTTCGGCTCCTTCGCGGCCATATTCGGCCTCGACCGCACCATCGCCCTGATCGAACGAGCGCTCGGCGGGGCCGATCTCAACGCCTGAGCGTTCGGTGATCAGGGCTCATACTCACTGAAACGTGTAGCCGCCCTTACGTTGACGTTCGCGGAAGGCGGACCTACGGTCAAGTCTCCCGAAGACAGGAGGCCCTGATGGCCCACGATCTGCGGCGTCCGGAGCGGACCTACACCATCCGCCAGCTCTGCAACGAATTCCGCGTCACACCACGCGCCCTGCGGTTCTATGAGGACAAGGGACTGCTGTTCCCCGCCCGCGACGGCCTGAACCGGGTTTACGGCCACCGCGACCGGGCGCGGCTGATCCTGATCCTGCGGGGCAAGCGCGTCGGCCTCAGCTTGGCGGTGATCCGCGACATCCTGGATCTCTACAAGTCCGACGAAACCGGCGCCGCGCAGATGGCCAAGGTGGCGCGGAAGTTCCGAGAACAGATCATCGCCCTGGAAGCCCAGCGCGAGGATATCGACCACGCCGTCGCCGAGCTGAAGGAGGGCGTGGCGAATATCGAGCGGCAACTGGCGGCCGTGCGCCCCGACCTGCTGCCCCAGGCGTCCGACTATGACACCGTGCTGCGCGCGCGCCTGGACGGCGTCCACGAAACCGCGCGATAAAACCGTTCCTTCCGATAACGGAGATTGACGCATGGCCTATCAGGCGCCGGTGCGCGACCAGATGTTCGTCCTGCGCGATGTGCTGGGCCTCGACAGCTACGCCAACCTGCCCGGCTTCGCCGACGCGTCGCTGGACGTGGTCGAACAGATCCTGACGGAGGGCGCCAAGTTCAGCGAGGAAGTGCTGGCGCCGCTCAACAAGATCGGCGATTCCGAAGGCTGCCATTGGTCGCCTGACAACACGGTCCGCACCCCGAAGGGTTTCCGTGAGGCCTATGCGGCGATGGTCGCGGCGGGTTGGCCGGCCCTGGGCTCCGACCCGCGTTTCGGCGGCCAAGGCCTGCCGCGGGTGGTGGGCCTGGCCTATAGCGAGATGTCGTCCTCGGCCAATATGGCCTTCTCCATGTATCCGGGCCTGACCCACGGCGCCTATTCGGCGATCCAGGAGGGCGGCTCGGACGAGCAGAAGGCGCTTTACCTGCCCAGGCTCGCCTCCGCGCAATGGGGCGGGACCATGAACCTGACCGAGCCGCAGTGCGGCACGGACCTCGGCCTGCTGCGCGCCAAGGCGGTTCCGCGGGCCGACGGCGGCTATGATATCAGTGGGCAGAAGATCTGGATCTCCGGCGGCGAGCATGACATGGCCGAGAACATCGTCCACCTGGTGCTGGCGCGGATCGAGGGCGCGCCGGCGGGCGTACGCGGCATCTCGCTGTTCATCGTGCCGAAATATCTTCCGACCCCCGACGGCGGGGTCGGGCCGCGCAACGAAGGCGTCAAGTGCGTGGGCCTGGAAGAGAAGATGGGCATCCACGGCAACGCCACCTGCTTCATGGACTACGACCAGGCCAAGGGCTGGCTGATCGGCGAACCCAATACCGGGTTGCGGCTGATGTTCGTGATGATGAACGAGGCGCGGCTCGGTGTCGGGCTGCAAGGCCTGTCCCAAGGCGAGGCCGCCTATCAGGCCGCCGTCGCCTTCGCCCGCGATCGCCTGCAGGGCCGATCGCTCAGCGGACCGAAGAACGCCGACGGCCCGGCCGACCCGATCATCGTCCATCCCGACGTGCGCCGTATGCTGATGGACGCCAAGGCGACCTTGGACGGCGGCCGCGCCTTCCTGCTCTGGGTCGCCTTGCAAGGCGACCTGATGCACGCCGCGCCCGACGCGGCCGCGCGGGAAAAGGCCAGCGATTACATGAGCCTCCTGACCCCCGTGCTGAAGGCCTATTTCACCGACGCCGGTTTCCGCATTTGTTCGGACGCGATGCAGGTCCATGGCGGCTCCGGCTTCACCGAGCATTTCCCGGCCAGCCAGTACCTGCGCGATGTCCGCATCTCGCTGATCTATGAAGGGACCAACGGCGTCCAGGCCCTGGACCTGGTCGGCCGCAAGCTGGCCGCCAACAGCGGCCGGGCGGTGGTCGGCTTCTTCGCCGAGGTCGACGCCTTCGCCGCCGAGCATGAGGAGACCGCCGAACTGAAGCCGTTCGTCGAGGGCCTCAAGGGCGCCAGGGCGCAGCTCCAGGAAGCGACCTTCTGGCTGATGCAGAACGGCCTGGCCAACCCCGAAAACGCCGGTGCGGCGTCCACGGACTATCTGCATCTCTTCGCCCTGGCCGGCCTGGCCTATATGTGGGCCCGCATCGCCAAGGCGGCCCAGGCGCGGATCGCCGGCGGCGACGCCGACCCGTTCTACAAGAACAAACTGATCACCGGCCGCTACTTCCTGGAACGCATCCTGCCGGAGACGGGGATGCGGCTGGCCAAGCTGAAGACGGGGGCCGGCGCGGTGATGGCGCTGGAGGCGGAGGCGTTCTGAGCGGCCGCCGGCCTATTCGGTCAACAAGGCCCGACCAAGGCGCTCTTCCAGCGCCGCCTCGTCCTTTAGCGTGCATTCCCAAATCGTCAGGACCCGCCAGCCCATCGCCTCCAGCCGGGCGCGGGCTTCGGTGTCGCGGGCGCGATTCCGGCCAACCTTGCCCAGCCAGTAGTCGCGATTGGCCTTGGGCACGCGGGCGCCTCTCGCGCAATCGTGGCCGTGCCAGAAACAGCCATGGACGAAGACGGCCAGCTTGCGGCCCGGCAGCACGATGTCCGGCTTGCCGGGCAGGTCCTTGCGATGCAGGCGATAGCGGGCGCCCAGACGCCAGAGCAACCGGCGGACCTTCATTTCGGGCGCGGTGTCGCGACCCTTGACCCGTCGCATGACGACGGAGCGCTGCTCTGGAGTGAAGACGTCGGTGGTCAAGATCATCCGCCCATCTCGCCGGGGTAAGCGGAACAGATAGTTCTCAAAGCCCCTCGAACAGCGCCGTCGACAAATACCGCTCCGCGAAACTGGGGATGATGGTGACGATCAGTTTGCCGGCCCATTCGTCCTGGGCCGCCAGGCGAAAAGCCGCCGACAGCGCCGCCCCGGAGGAGATGCCGCAGGCCAGGCCCTCGACGCGCGCGGCCTTGCGCGCCATCTCGAAACTTTCCTCATTGGTCACGGTGATGATGTCGTCGATCACCCCGCGGTCGAGGATGCCTGGCACGAAACCGGCGCCGATGCCCTGGACCTTGTGCGGCCCCGGCTGGCCGCCGGACAGCACCGCCGAGCCTTCGGGCTCCAGCGCGATCATCTTCAAGGACGGCTTGCGGGCTTTCAGCACCTGGCCGACGCCGGTGATGGTGCCGCCGGTGCCGACCCCGGAAACCACCGCGTCGACGCGGCCTTCGGTGTCGTTCCAGATCTCCTCGGCGGTCGAGACCCGATGGACCAGCGGGTTGGCGGTGTTCTCGAACTGTTGCGGCATCACCGAGCCGGGGATCTCCGCCAGCAGCTCCTGGGCCCGGACCACGGCGCCGCGCATGCCCTTCTCCGCCGGGGTCAGTTCCAGCCGCGCGCCCAGCAGCACCAGCATCTTGCGCCGCTCGACCGACATCGATTCCGGCATGACCAGGATCAGCGGATAGCCCTTGGACGCCGCGACGAAGGCGAGCGCGATGCCGGTATTGCCGCTGGTCGGCTCGATGAGGGTCGAACCCTCCTTCAGGATCCCCTGAGCCTCCAGGGATTCGATCATCGAGGCCCCGATCCGGTCCTTGACGCTGCCCAGCGGATTGAAGAATTCGAGCTTGGCCACCACCTCGCCCTTCGGTTTCAGCTCGGCGCTGAGCCGGGGCAGGCGGATCAGCGGGGTGTCGCCGATGGTGTCGATGATCGAGTCATAGATCTTGCCGCGCCCGGCGCGTTTGTAGCGGGCGGCGTCGTAGGTGGAGGCTTGCGGCATCGGTAATCTCAGCGTCTTCAGGGACGGGCGGGCCAGCACTCTAAGCGCGAATTCCGAAGCCTGTCCGCCAGAAATCTTGCGGCCCTATTCAGCGGCGGCGGAAACCTCCTGACCCGCCAGCAACGGCTCCAGGACATGCTGGCCCAAGAACCGCACCACCGGCGCGGCCACGCCATCGCCGATCACCCGCATCGCCGCGGTCTCGGAGGCCGGCAGGCGAAAGTCATCGGGCAGGCCCATCAGCCGCGCGCCCTCGCGGGCGTTGAGCAGGCGGCTGCGGGTCCGCCCCCCCTCCCCGATCAGCAGCAACTGGCGCGAGGAGCCGCCGCGCGGGGTGCGCAGGCAACCGGCCAGGCCGTCCAGGCGCAGCTCGGCCCGCTGGGTCTTCGCTCCGTCGATCTGCCGGATGCGCCGAAACACGGCGGCGACCATGCGTTCATCGCCGTTCAGCGCTTGGCGCCATTGCGCGGCATGGGCGGGACTGAGTTGGCCCAGCAGGGCTTCGGTCTGGGCGGGAGTGCGCCAACGGACCTGGTGATCCGGCTCCAGCACATCGGCGAGGCGGACGTTACGCGCGGCCGGCGCCGGCAGGCGCCACCACAACCAGCACCGGCGCAAAGCTTCTGGCAGCGCATCGAAGGCCTGACGGACGGCGCGGGTGTGGAATGAGCCCGGGCCGCCGATCGGCGCATCAGAAGGCAAGGCCCGCGCGGCGATGATGAAGACGCGGGGCCGCGACTGAGGCGTGAAGGCGCGGGCGTCGACCTCGACCGCGCCGAAACGGTAGCCGCGCCCGGACAAGGCGTCACAGACCGTCGCGAAGTCCGCCCCGCCATGGGAGGATAGGATGCCGCCGACATTCTCCAGCACCAGCACGCGCGGCGCGCGGCCCTGGTCATCCAGCGCCTCGATCAGCCGCCAGAATCCCCAGAACGCCGAGGATCGCCCGCCGGCCAAACCCGCCCGGGCCCCGGCCAGGCTGAAATCCTGGCAAGGCGAGGACGCCCAGGCCAGATCGGCGCGACCGGGAAGGTCATCGGCCTTCAGAGCCCAGACATCGCCGAGCCGGAAATCGTCGTCACCCCAATTGGCGCGATAGGCCTTGGCCTTGCCCGGATCAAAATCATTGGCGAACAGGCACCGCCAAGCCGGCCCCAACCCCTGCCGCGCCATGCCGCCGCCGGCGAAGAATTCGAGAAAGGTGAGGGGCGGGCGAGTCATTGATCGAGGAGTCTACCCGGTTTTGGCCTTACGATATTATCGTCATCTTCGAGCGCGCCGAGCATCCGCCGCGATCTGGCGCAATTGATCAGCGATTTGCGTCTTGTCGCCGGCTGGCGCGCCTTCCAGGCCGGGGGTCCAAAAATCGCTCGGAAGGCGCGCGCAGTAGGCCATCGCCTTTTCTTCATCGCCAAGCCGCGCATGGCAGTCCGCTTGGTATAGAGGCCCAAAAGCTTCATGCGCCCAATCCGCGGGATCCATCGCTTCACCCTTGCTGAAGTCTTGGAGCGCGCTTTCGGACTCACCAGATGACGATGGACGCCCCCACGGGACAGGTCGCCTACGAAAACGCCGCTTTCATTGCAGCTAACGCCGGCCCCGGGTTTTCCAGCCAAGGCAAATGTCTGTTTCAATGGCGCCTCCCGCAACGATGCAAATATTATATGTTCTTGTTTTGTTCGTTTGAAGGACGCGCCGGCGCCCGCTGAACAATTGTTCCCGCCTTGACGCACCGGGTCCCGGAGCGCCTGATGAGGGCAAAGAAATCAAGAGTTCGGCCGGAGGAAACGCGACGATGGAACACGCCTATGACCTGGTCATCCGCGGCGGGTCGCTGATCGACGGCACGGGCGCCGAGGCGCGCGCGGCCGACCTGGCCCTGAAGGACGGCCGCGTGGCCGCGGTCGGCCAGATCAACGGATCGGGACGCGAGGAGATCGATGCGACGGGCCGGCTGGTCACGCCGGGCTTCGTCGACATCCACACCCACTATGACGGCCAGGCCACTTGGGACGCCCGCATGCAGCCCTCGTCCTGGCACGGGGTGACCACGGTGGTGATGGGCAATTGCGGCGTCGGCTTCGCGCCCTGCAAGCCCGACGACCACGACCGGTTGGTGCGGCTGATGGAAGGCGTCGAGGACATTCCGTTCCCGGTGCTGAGCCAGGGCCTGCCCTGGAACTGGGAGAGCTATCCGGACTATCTCGACGCGCTGAGCCGGCGCCGGTTCGATGTCGATATCGGCTCGCAACTGCCTCACGCGGCCCTGCGCGTGCATGTGATGGGCGAACGGGGCGCCAACCGCGAGCCGGCGACCGCGGCCGATATCGCCGCCATGGCCGCGATCGCCCGACGGGCCGCCGAGGCCGGGGCGCTGGGCTTCACCACCTCGCGGACCCTGAACCATCGCACCAGCGACGGCCAGCCGACCCCGACCCTGACCGCCGCCGAGGACGAACTGGTCGGCATCGCCATGGGCCTGAAGGCGGCCGGTTGCGGCGTGTTGCAGGTGGTGTCCGACTTCACCGATCCGGAGGCCGAGTTCGCGATGCTGCGGCGCATGGTCGAGCAGTCCGGCCGGCCGTTGTCCTTCTCCCTGCTCCAGAACCCGATGCACCCACAGGTCTATAGGGCGCTGCTGGGCGCGCTGGAGGACGCGGTGGCGGCGGGCCTGCCGATGAAGGCCCAGGTCGCGGCCCGGCCGGTGGGCGTGCTCCTGGGCCTCGAGCTGACGGTCAATCCGTTCAGCCTGCATCCGACCTATCGCGAGATGGCCAAGGCGCCCCTGGCCGAACGGGTGGCGCGACTGTCCGACCCGGCGGTGCGCCAGCGGCTCCTGTCGGAAGAACCGGCGATTCCGCCTCGCGGCCTGATCGCCAATTTCGCCAACATGCATCCAATGTCCGGCGCGCCGGACTACGAACCGACCGAAGCGGGGTCGGTGGCGGCCCTGGCCCAGGCGCGCGGGGTGAGCCCGCGGGAACTGGCGCTCGATCACATGCTGAAGGATGGCGGCCGGGGCATGATCTATGTCCCGCTGCTGAACTATGCCGAAGGCTCGCTCGATCCGGCCCACGCCATGCTGGGTCACCCCGACACGGTGCCGGGCCTCAGCGACGGCGGCGCCCATGTGGGCATGATCTGCGACGGCAGTTTCCCGACCTCCATGCTGACCCACTGGACCCGGGACCGCACCCGGGGCCCGAAGCTTGGCCTGGAGCACGTGATCCGGATGCAGACGGCCGACACCGCCGCCACGGTCGGGCTCCATGACCGGGGGCGGCTGACGCCGGGCATGCGCGCCGACGTCAATATCATCGACTATGACACCCTGAAGCTGCACGCGCCCGAGGTGGCCTATGACCTGCCCTCGGGCGGGCGGCGGCTGATCCAGCGCGCGGACGGCTATGTCGCCACGATCGTCGCCGGCGAGGTCACCTATCGCGACGGCGAACCCACCGACGCCCTGCCCGGCCGTTTGCTGCGCGGCCCCCAAGCCGCACCGACCGCCGTGGCGGCGGAATAGGGGCGAAACGCTGCTCCCCTCTGGGGGAGCTGTCGCGAAGCGACGGCGGGGGCTTTTCGGATTTATTCGTGCGACGGTGGCCCCTCCACCACGCTTCGCGCGGTTCCCCGCCCCGATGGGGGGAGGATTTAAAAAATCGTCCTACTCGCCGAACCCCTTGCCCGGCGTCACCGGGGCCAGCCGGATCAGGCGCGAATCTTCGACCGCCGCCTGGCGGTGCTTGACCAGTTCGCGGTATTCCGGGTCGGTGACCATGGCCATGAAGGCGCCGGCGCCCGGATATTCGGCGATGAACGCCAAGTCCCAACGCTCGTCCGCCGGGCCGGTGACCACCACTTCCGGCCGCCCGACCCAGATCTGCTTGCCGCCCACCCGGCCGAAGATGTGGGCCGTGGCGCGGCCATAGGCGCGGTAGGCGTCGAGACCCGTGAGGCCCTTGCCGTGGTCCGGGTGGCCCTCTGGATAGTCAGCCAGCGGCTTCAAGCGGATCAGGTTGAGCATCTGGATCGGCCGGTCGCGCGGCAAGGCCTTGAAGGCGTCGAATTGTTCGCGCAACGGATCGATCGAACCGGTCATTTCGGCTTCTCCTTATTCAGTCGGCCAAAGGTCCTGCTCGTCGCCCTTGCGGTTCAGCATGTGCGTGGCGCGCTTGATCACGGCCAACAGCCGCTCGGTTCGCTCATCGGCGTCATAGGTCAGGCTGGCGCGGGCCAACCCCTCCAGCATGAAGCGCGCGAGATCGCGGCTGGCCTGGAAGCGCGGACCGCTGCCGGCGTGCAGCATCGGCGAGGCCTGCAGCCCCCCCTGAGCCTGGTCGAACGCGGCCTGGGCGGGCGCCAAGGCCGCGCGGACCGCCGGATCGGCGCGGCCAGCGGCTTCGAGCTCGGCGAAGGCGACGAAGGGCTCGGCGTGAAGCAGGGTCCAATAGGCGTCGATGGCGTGGTCGGACAAGTCCGCGCCGGGAGGGGCGCGGTCCGACGCTTCGGCCAACATGGCGATACGCGCCGTCTGCAAATGGTCGACCAGCGCCTCCACCAGGGCCTCGCGGCTCGGAAAATGATAGAGCATGGCGCCGCGCGTCAGGCCGGCGGCCTCGGCGATCCGGGCATTGGTCGCCGCCGCGAAGCCGATCTCGACCAGCAGGCCCGCCGCGCAGTCCAGGATTCGCGCCCGGGTGCGCAGCGACTTGGCCGTGTCCTTGGCGCCCGCTTCCTTCAGCGGCGCTTCCAGGCTAGGAGAAAGGGTCGAGATATCGGTCATATCAATCTTGGCGACGCACCGCGAGAACGCGCGGAAGCCCCCAAATTAGGGGCTGAGACGGTTTCGCGCCAGCACAGGTTGCCGAGGGATGAAGGCGCATTTCATCAAACCGACACGCAATCAGCTTAACCGCCGCCCGTGGGGGCCCGCGCGGATCGGGGCCCGACGCCCGCGAGGTCCGACGCCATGAGCGCCGTCACCGCCGTTCGCCAGTACAGAACGGTCTTCATTTCCGACGTCCATCTGGGTACGCGCGGCTGTCAGGCCGAGCTCCTGCTCGACTTTTTCCGGCATATGGAGTGCGAGACGCTCTATCTGGTCGGCGACATCGTCGATGGCTGGAAGATGAAAGGCGGCTGGTGGTGGCCTCAACCGCACAATGACGTGGTGCAAAAAATTCTCCGCATGGCCCGCAAAGGCGCCAGCGTGATCTATATCCCCGGCAACCATGACGACCGGGCCAGGGACTATTGCGGCGTCCACCTCGGCGGGGTGGTGGTCACCCGTGACGCCGTGCATGAGACCGCCGACGGCAAGCGGTATCTGGTCCTGCACGGCGACGAGTTCGACGGCGTCACCCGCCACGCCCGCTGGCTCGCCTTCCTGGGCGATTGGGCCTATAGAGGGGTCCTGGCGCTGAACACCTTGTTTAACAAAGCGCGACGGCGGCTGGGTTTCGGTTACTGGAGCCTCTCGGCCTATCTGAAGGTCAAGGTGAAGAACGCGCTGCAATTCATAGAGAACTTCGAGAAGGCCGTGGCGGACGAGGCGCGTCGTCGCGGCGTCGATGGCGTGATCTGCGGCCATATCCACAAGGCGGAGATGCGCGACATCGACGGCGTGAAATACGTCAATGACGGCGATTGGGTGGAAAGCTGCACGGCCCTGGTCGAGCACTTCGACGGAACGCTGGAGATCCTGGAATGGGCCAAGCTGCGGTCCTGGTCGGTGATCGACCGGCTGACCGCCGCCGCGCCGGTTGCTGAAGAGCCCGCCGCGGCCTGATGCGGATTCTTCTGGCCACCGACGCCTGGACGCCCCAGGTCAATGGCGTCGTCCGCACCCTCGCCCACACGGTCGCCGAATGCCGCGCCATGGGTCATCAGGTGGACGTGGTCTCGCCGGACCAGTTCAAGACCTTCCCTCTGCCGACCTATCCGGAAATCAAGCTGGCCATGGGCGCGTATGAGCCGGTGCAGGAACGGTTCAAGTCCTTCGAACCCGAGGCCATCCACATCGCCACCGAAGGGCCGATCGGCCTGGCGGCGCGGCGGATCTGCATGGACTGGAAACTGCCGTTCACGACCAGCTACCACACCAAATTCCCCGAATATGTCTCGGCGCGCCTGCCGGTGCCGGTCTCGGCCGGCTACGCCTATATGCGCTGGTTCCACCATCCCTCCGGCCGGGTGATGGTGGCGACGCCGTCCTTGCGGGAGGAGCTGGAGCGGCATGGTTTCCGCAACCTGTCGCCCTGGTCGCGGGGCGTGGACACCCAGATGTTCCGCCCGCGCCAGCCAGGCGATCCGGACGTCTATGAGGGCCTGCCCCGGCCGATCTGGTTGAACGTCGGGCGCGTCGCGGTGGAGAAGAACGTCGAGACCTTCCTGGCCCTCGACCTGCCGGGGACCAAGGTGGTGGTCGGCGACGGCCCCCAGCGCGAAGAGCTGCAAACGGCCTATCCGAACGCGGTGTTCCGCGGCTCGCGGTCCGGCGAGGACCTGGTGGCCCATTTCGCCGGCGCGGACGTGTTCGTTTTCCCCTCGGTCACCGACACGTTCGGCCTGGTGATCCTGGAGGCCATGGCGACAGGGGCGCCGGTGGCGGCCTTTCCGGCGCCCGGCCCGGTCGACCTGATCCCCGGCACCGGCGCGGGCGCCCTGGCGGCGACCCTGGACAGCGGCCTGCGCGAGGCCTGCCTCGCCTGCCTCGATCTCGACCGGGGCGTGGTGCGCGAATTCGCCGAACGGTTCTCCTGGCGCGCCTGCGCCGAGGAGTTCGTGCGCAACCTGCAGCCCTATCCTGAACCGGAAAAGACCCGCTTCTGGCGTCGGCTCCGGCGGCTGGCGCGCCTGCGGCGACGGCCGGCTCAGGTTTGAGTTCGGGGGTCGATCAGGGGTCGTTGACGTTGTAATTTTGCGACAACCAGAAAGACCCGACATGCAAGCGGTTATCCGGCGAGTGGGCAACTCCGCGGCCATCCTGTTGCCCAAGCCCGTCCTGGCTCACCTCCATGTGTCGATCGGCGATGGGCTTGACCTGGACCTTCAAGACGGCCGGGTCATGCTCTCGCCCGCCCAGCGCCACCCTCGCGAGGGTTGGGCCGAAGCCGGGGAGGGCGGGTTGGAGTGGCCGGACCATGAACTCGCCAGCGACGCAGGCTGGACGTGGTGAAGCCCCGGCGGGGCGAGGTATGGCTGGTCAATCTCGATCCCACGATGGGCAGCGAAATCCAGAAGACGCGTCCATGCATCGTGGTTTCGCCGCCGGAGATCAACGAAAACCTGCCGGTGATGCTGATGGCGCCCCTCACCAGCGGAAGCCGCCGGCCCCTTTCCGTGTAGCCACGACATTCGGCGGCACGTCCGGCTTGATGCTCCTGGAACAGATCCGCGTCGTCGACGCGCGCCGTCTCGTCAAGAAAATCCGGGCGGATCGACGTTTGACCTTGAGCGCGGCGCTCGCCGTGTTGCGGTCGCTCTTCGCGGAGTGTGAGCCACCCGCCGTGTTGATCGCCCGCGCGCGAGTTGATGGCTTGGGCGACCAACTGGGCCGAATGCTCTATATCAACCGCCCTCGCATCGCTTGCGACAACAGGTCGATCAGCGAGACCGCCACCACGATCACCACCACGATCGCGCCGGTCTGGCTGTAGGCGTAGCCGTTCAGCGAGTCGAACAGCACCTGGCCGATGCCGCCGGCGCCGATCAGGCCCAGAACCGTGGCGGAGCGGGCGTTGGACTCGAACCGGTAGAGCGCATAGCTGGTCCAGAGCGGCGCCACCTGCGGGATGACGCCCCAGACGATCGCCTGCAAGGGCGCCGCGCCGGTGGCCCGCACGCCCTCGACCGGGGCGGGCTCGATCGCCTCCACCGCCTCGGAAAACAGCTTGGCCAGGACCCCGCCGGTATTGATGGCCAGCGCCATCACGCCCGCGAACGGCCCAAGCCCGACCGCGACGATGAACAGCTCCCCCACCACAAGGTCGGGGATGGAGCGCAGGATGTTCATCAAAAGCCGCATCGGCTGCTGCAGCCAAAGCGGCGAGAGATTGCGCGCGCAGGCCAGGCCGAAGGGAATGGCGATCAGCACGGCCAAAAGGGTGCCCCAGAGCGCCATCTGAACCGTCAACCACATCTGGGCGATGTAGAGCTTCCAATACTGGAAATCCGGATGGGCGAACTCCAGGCCGAACTGGCGCATGTTCCGCGAATTGGAGAACAGGCGCGGTAGATGGCTCATATCGATCGGGCCGAACGCGGTCGCGAGCAGCAGGAAGACCCCGCCCCAGACCAGGAAATCGACCAGACGCTGGCCGGCCGGCCGGGTGGGCGGAGTCAAGCCGGCCCCCGGGTTCGCCGGGCCGCGCGGATCGCTCACGGCTTGATGGTCGTGGCGGAGGGTGCGTTGGGGCCCAGCCGCGCCTGGACGACGTCGAAGACCTTCTGGGCGGCGGCGATCCTGGCCGGATCGCCGCTCTTGCGCGCATCGGCCAGGGCGTTGGAGTCGATCATGGCGCGAACGGAATCCAGATAGCCGTCATCGGCGGGGGCGAAGCCCTGATAGGTCAGGCCGGCCATGACCTTGCGCTCGCGGTCGCCTTCCGCGCCCGGCGCCTTGCCGTAATGGATGAAGAAATCCCGCAGTTTCTTGGTCACCGCCGGGTCGAGATCCCCCCGCGCCAGGATGGCCGACTCCGGCAACGGCGGCGAGGTCCAGATGGTCTGCACCTTGGTGACGATGTCCTTGCCCGTGGCTTCGCGCGACGCGAACAGCAGGCCCTCGGTATTGTTCGAGGCGACATCGACCACGCCATTGGCCACGGCGCCCAGATTGGCCTGGTGACTGGCCGAGCGGACGGTCTTGAAACACTCCGCGGGTGTGATGCCCCTGGGCGTGAACAGATAGTACGCGGGCGCCAAGGTCCCGGAGGTCGAGCGTGGATCGCCCATGCCGAAATCATAGCGTTTGCCGCATTTCAGTACGTCGTCGAGCGTGATGCCGGACCCCTTGCGGACGATCAGCACCGATTCGTAGCCGCCGCTGCCGTCATTGGAGATGATCCGCCCGAGAACATGGGCATTGGCCCGGTCGATAGCGTCGATCGCCGGCACGGCGGAGAACCAGCCGACCTGGACCTGGTTGAACCGCATGGCTTCGACCAGCGCGGTGTAGTTCGAGGCGAAGAAGGGCTTCACCTTCAGCCCGGTCTGTTTCTGCAGATCGTCGATCAGAGGCTGCCAGAGCGGCCCCATCGACTGCTGGTTCTCGGCCGAGAGGATCGAGAAATTCAGCACGTCGGGCGTCGTGGCCAGGCTCTTGGTCGACTGTGTCGGTCCGCAGCCGCAGACGGTCAGCACGGCGGCGGTCAAGGACATGGCCAGGGTCTTGCGGATCATTTGGCGTCCCCCTCCCAGAAGATCTCCTCGATCTCCGGGCCGTAGATGTCGATCAGTTCGGCGTGCGTCAGACCGCTGGCCGGACCATCATAGGCGATCCGCCCAGCCTTCAGCGCCACCACCCGACGGCAATAGCGCATGGCGTAGTCCACCTGGTGCAGGCTGACCACCACGGTGATCGCCTGATCCTCGTTCAGGGCCTTCAAGAGTTCCATCACCCGCCGCGCGGAGACCGGGTCGAGCGAGGCCACCGGCTCGTCGGCCAGGATCAGCTCGGCCTGCTGGACCAGGGCTCTGGCGATGGCGGCGCGCTGCTGCTGGCCACCCGAGAGCGTGCCCGCCCGCTGGCCGGCGTATTCGGCGACGCCCACCCGGGCCAAGGCGCTCATCACGCCGCTCTTTTCCGCGGCCGGCCATCGCCCGAACAGGCCGCGCCAGAAGCCGAGCCGGCCGAGCATGCCCAAGGCCACATTGGTGAACAGATCGAGCCGGCCGACCAGGTTGAACTGCTGGAACACCATGCCGATCCGAGCGCGGACCTGGCGCACTTGGTCGGTGATCCGTCCGCCGGACTGCACCGGACGCCCGAACGCTTCCACCATGCCGGCGCCCCCATCGATCCTGGCCAAGCCGGTAAGGGCGCGCAGAAGGGTCGACTTGCCGGAGCCGGACGGACCGATGAGCGCGACCATCTCGCCGCGCTCGACGCTGAACGAAACGCCGTCCAACGCCCTGCGCGCGCCATAGGTCTTGGCGGCGTCGCGAACCGCGATCACGACCTCTGCGGACATGCCTGGGCGCTTCTCTTCGGTGATGTTGGTCGCTGGACGGTCAAAGGGTGATGCCGCAGGGATGCGAAACTTTGATGATAAGGGCAAGGGCCGGGAACCAAAGGACTTTACATAGCCGCCGGTATTCCCTATGTGCACGCCTCCGGCGGACCCCGTGTCCTACTCTGCGCTGCTAACGCCGGCCTGGGTTCAACAATCTACAGGGGGTTACGTGAATTGCACACGTACCATTCGCCCCTGGACCTGGTCCGTGAGCGGTCGCCGGAACGTCCTGTCGCACTCGTGCGGCCGGGCGCCGTGGCCCTAGCGGCGCACTGGTTCCAGAAGAACTTCAAAGGCGACGTTCATTACGCCGTGAAGGCCAACCCTTCGCCGTGGGTCATCAAAGCCCTGGTGGAGAACGGCGTTCACGCCTTCGACGTCGCGTCCCTGCCAGAGATCGAGCTGGTGGCCGAGCACGCCCCGGGCGCGCGCATGGCGTTCATGCACCCGGTCAAGTCGCGCCGTGCGATCTCGGCGGCCTATTTCGACCATGGGGTCCGGACCTTCTCGTTCGACACCCATGAGGAACTGGCCAAGATCGTGGACGCCACGGGTCAGGCCAAGGACCTGAACCTGATCGTGCGTCTGGCGGTGTCGGCGGAAGGCTCGTCCTATCCGCTGGCCGGCAAGTTCGGCGTCGACCTGGCCGAGGCGCCCCCGCTGCTCCTGGCCGCCCGCCGGGCGACCCAGGATCTGATGGGCGTGAGCTTCCACGTCGGCAGCCAGTGCATGCGACCCACAGCCTACCAGGCCGCGATGTCCCAGGCCTCCCGGGCCCTGGTGCGCGCCGGCGTGTTCGCCGATGTCGTGGATGTCGGCGGCGGCTTTCCGTCGGTCTATCCCGGCATGGTCCCGCCCTCGCTGGAAGATTATATCGACTCCATCGATCGCGGCTTCGCCGAGATGATGGTGCACGAGACCACCGAGCTGTGGTGCGAACCCGGCCGCGCGCTGGTCGCCGAGTCGTCCTCGGTGCTGGCCAAGGTCGAGCTCAGAAAGGGCGACGCCCTCTATCTGAACGACGGCTCCTATGGCTCGCTGTTCGACGCGACCCATTCCAAATGGCCCTTTCCGGTGAAGCTGGTGCGCGGGGGCGAGCCCTCCGAGGCCGTGCTGAAGCCATTCCGCTTCTACGGACCGACCTGCGACTCTATCGATCACATGCCGGGGCCGTTCTGGCTGCCCGAGGACATCGACGAAGGCGACTTCATCGAGATCGGGATGCTGGGGGCCTATGGCGTGGCTATGACGACCCGTTTCAACGGCTATGGCGACATGGATGCGGCGGAGATGACCGACGCGCCGATGGCTTCGATGTACGGCCTCGCGCCGCGCTCGATCCCGACGCCGCGAGCCGAGACCGGCGCCGTCGTGAAATTGTCGCGCGCGCGGAGCAAGAAGCGGCGCAGAAGGTAGGCTTCAGCATTCCTCTCCAACCGTTTTGGAGGGCGCGGGAGCGAGAGTGAGGACGGCCAGCGTGCGCTGATCGTTGACACCGTCGTTTGCGCGCTACTCCATGAACGGAACGGCTCTCGGTTCGTCGCTCCGTCCGGCCGAGGCTTTGATCGTGACGGGCGCTCACCCTATGGGAAACCTGACGATGAACGCTCCCGCCAACACCAAGGCCGAACTGCTCTCCAAGATCGTCGAGCACGTCGACATCACCGCCTATGACGCGCGGCCGGTGATCGATGC
>DATAYD010000108.1:0-6497 GCA_036272715.1 Caulobacteraceae bacterium
CTCGATCGGATAGGTGGTCTCGGCCGGGCAGTCGTGGTCGGGATCGGGAACGCCGAGCGCCAGGCGATGGCGATCATACGCGGCCTCGTCCACGGTCTCGGCGTCCGTCGGCGCGGCCGCGCCATAGCCGCGATAGCCGAGCGCCGGCAGGCGGGGGTCGAGACCCCAGCCTTCGGCCGGTCCCGGCCAAAGCGCGGAAACCTGAAGGTCGACCGCCGCGATCTCCACCTTGGCCCGCAAGCGGTAGATTGTCAGGCGCTGGAGCAGGGCGTCGCGGCGCGCGGCGGCGACGTCGATCAGGCAGCCATCGTCCCGGCCGATCACGAACAGGTCGAACAGCAGCTTGCCCTGCGGCGTCAGCAGCGCGGCGAATCGCGCCTCGCCGGGCGCCAGGGTCTCGACATCCTGGGTCAGCAAGCCTTGCAGGAAACCCCGCCAATCCGGGCCGCCGGCGCGAAGCACCGCGCGACTTTTCAACGGGGCGTGACAGATCTTGACATTCATGCGCCCTGATGTGGCGCCGGGCTGGCTGGAGCGCCAGCCCCTCAACCCCTATAGATGGACGAATGGCCGAGAAGCCCTTTCCAATTCTGTTCATCACCGCATCGCGGATCGGGGACGCTGTTCTGTCGTCGGGGCTCTTGAAGCGCCTCTATGATGAGATTCCCCATGCGCGTTTCACGATCGCCGCCGGCGCGGTCTCGGCGCCGCTGTTCGCCCAGATGCCCCGGGTCGATGAGATTATCGTCCTTCAAAAAAAGAAATTCGCTGGCCACTGGATCGATCTGTGGCGGCGGACCTCGGGCCGGTCGTGGGGGCTGATCGTTGATCTGCGCGGATCGGCGCTGTCCGGATTCCTGCGCCGGCGCCGGCGGGCCGTCTATCGCCGCGCGCCGGGCGAAGAGCCGGTGCACAAGGTGATCGAGGCGGCGCGCCTGCTGCATATGGAGGCCGACCCGCCGGCGCCCTTCCTGTTCACGGACGAGGCGACCGAGGCCGCGGCCGACGCCTATCTGGGGGTGGGCGGGCCGATCCTGGCGGTCGCGCCGGGCGCCAACTGGGTCGGCAAGACCTGGCCGGCGGAGCGCTACGCCGAGGTGGCGACGCGGCTGCTGGGCCCTGACGGACCCATGCCGGACGGGCGGCTGCTGATCCTGGGCGACGAGGCGGACCGCGAGGCCGGCCAGACCCTGAAACTGGCGGTGTCGCGCGGGCGCACCATCGGCGCGCCGGGCCAGCTCGATCTTCTGACCAGCTATGCCTGCCTGAAGCGGGCGCGCCTGTTCATCGGCAACGATTCAGGCGCCATGCACCTGGCGGCGGCGGCCGGCGCGCCGACCCTGGGCCTGTTCGGGCCTTCGGACGATCGCCGCTACGCCCCCTGGGGCCCGGCCGCCCTGGCGCTGCGGGGGCCGAGGGATTTCGAGGCGATCCTGCGCATCGACCCATACCTGAACCAGGTGATCTGCCATATGTTCGACCTGCCGGTGAGCTGGGTGGTCGAGGCGGCCCGGCAACTGCTCGTCCAGACGCGGCCGTAACCAAAAAGATGAAACAGGATCGGATTCGAATGACTGGACATTCCCCTCGCCGCGCGCTCCAGCCTCAATGGAAATCCGCCTGATGCCCGAGACCTATGACCTGATCGTGCGCGGCGGCGAGGTGGTCAACCATGCCGGACGGGGCCTGGCCGATGTGGGCGTGCGGGCCGGCAAGATCGCCGCGATCGGCGACCTGGGCCAGGCCTCGGCCGGCGAGATTTATGACGCCAAGGGCCTGACCGTGCTGCCGGGCGTGATCGACACCCAGGTGCATTTCCGCGAACCGGGGCTGGAATGGAAGGAAGACCTGGAGACCGGCGCGCGCGGCGCGGTGCTGGGCGGTGTGGTCGCGGTGTTCGAAATGCCCAATACCGACCCGAACACCACCAATCCCGAAGCCTTGGCCGACAAGCTGGCCCGGGCGCGGGGGCGGATGCACTGCGACCACGCCTTCTATGTCGGCGGCACGCACGAGAACGCGGCGCATCTGGGCGAACTGGAGCGGTTGCCGGGCTGCTGCGGGGTCAAGGTGTTCATGGGCGCCTCGACCGGCACCCTCTTGATCGCCGACGACGAGGGTGTGGAAGCGGTGCTGAAGAGCGTCAACCGCCGCGCCACCTTCCACTCCGAAGACGAATACCGACTGGCCGAGCGGCGGCCGCTGGCCCGTCCCGGCGACTGGACCAGCCATCCGGAGGTGCGCGATGCTCAGTCGGCGATCCAGTCCACCGAGCGGCTGGTGCGGCTGGCGCGCCAGCAGGGCAAGCGGATCCACGTGTTGCACGTGACCACGACGCAGGAGATCGATTTCCTCGCCCGCAACAAGGACGTGGCCACCGTCGAGCTGACGCCCCAGCACCTGACCCTGGTCGGGCCGGAAGCCTACAAGCGGCTGAAGGGCTTCGCCCAGATGAACCCGCCGATCCGCGACGCCTCCCACCAGCCCGGCCTGTGGCGCGGAATCACCACCGGCGTGGCCGATGTGCTGGGCTCCGACCACGCCCCGCACACCCGCGAAGAGAAAGCCAAGCCTTATCCGGCTTCGCCGTCGGGCATGCCCGGGGTGCAGACCCTGGTCCCGGTCATGCTGACCCACGTGGCGAACGGAAAGTTGACGCTTGAGCGGTTCGTCGACCTGACTTCGGCCGGCGCCAATCGCGTGTTCGGCATCGCCGGCAAGGGCCGGCTGGCCGAAGGCTATGACGCGGACCTGACCATCGTCGACCTGAAGGCCCGCCGCACGATCCGCCACGAGGATATGGCCGCCCGCGCCGGCTGGACCGCGTTCGACGGCTTCGAGGCCGAGGGCTGGCCGATGGCGACCATCATCCGCGGCCGCGTGGTGATGCGCGATGACGAGGTGGTGTTGGAGGGCGCGGGCGAGCCGGTGCGGTTCCAGGAGACGCTGGGCGCGTGATAGGTGGAATCAGAAGGAACCCTTCCCCCTCGATGGGGGAAGGGCAGGGTTGGGGGGAGCGCATGAAGTTGGGGCGAAGAACGCGTAAGGCGTCTCCCGCGATCTTTACTTCACCGACAATGCGTTCACCCCCACTCCAACCTCTCCCCCATCGAGGGGGAGAGGCTTTTTGCTGGAGTTAGTTGGTTCATGAACGCCGCCGTCGATCCCCCCATCCGCGATCCGCGCTATCGGGAGCGCCGGGTGGAGGTCGAGCCTCGGGCCGACGGTTCGATCATCCTCTCCAATCCGACGCCCTATTCGGCCGCGTTCCAGACCACCAACGCCGCGCTGGACCATTGGGCGACGCGGGACCCGCAACGGACCTGGCTGGCCGAGCGCTCGGGCCTGGGCTGGCGGCGGATCTCCTACAGCGAGGCGCGCGAGCGCGTGTCGCGCCTGGCCGGCGCCCTGCAAGGCCTGGGCCTTGGCCCCGGTCGGCCGCTGCTGATCCTGGCCGGCAACGGCATCGACCATGCCCTGGTCGCCTATGCGGCCATGCGGATCGGCGCAGCCGTGGCGCCGGTGTCGCCGCAATATGGCCAGCAGGGCGCCGAGCCTGGCCGGCTGGCCCACGCAGTCGATCTGGTCCGGCCGGCCGCGGTCTTCGTCGACGACGCCGCGGTCTTCGCCGAGGCGCTCGGGCGCGACGTGCTGGCGCGTCGCATCGTCATCGCCGGCCGCCATGAGCGGAGGGGCGATGTTCCCCTCCAGGCCTTGATGATCGCGGGCGAGGCGGTTCCCGACCTGGCCAAGCCCGACGACATCGCCAAGCTGCTGCTCACCTCCGGCTCGACCGGCCGGCCCAAGGCGGTGATCGGGCTGCAGCGCAACCTGGCGCTCAACTCGGCCCAGATCGAGGCCTGTTTCAACGACCCCGAACCGCCCCTGATGGTGCACGGCGCGCCCTGGAGCCACAGCCTGGGCGGCAACGCCATCTTGCACATGGGCCTGCACCGGGGCGGGACGCTCTATATCGACCACGGCCAGCCGACGCCGGCGCGGTTCGGCGAGACGGTGCGGAACCTGAAGGAGGTTTCGACCACCTATCACAACATGGTCCCGGCCGGTTTCGGCCTCCTGGCCCACGAGCTGGAGCGCGACGAAGACTTGGCGCGGACCTTCTTCGCGCGGGTCCGGCTGCTGCAATATGGCGGGGCGGGGCTGGCCCAGAGCATCTGCGACCGCATCCAGGCCGTGGCGCTGCGCACCGTGGGCGAGGCCATCAGTTTCGGCAGCGGCTATGGCGCCACCGAGACCGGGCCGACGGCCTGCAACGTCCACTGGCCCAATCTGCGCGCCGGCATGATCGGCCTGCCGTTGCCGGGGACCTCGGTTAAACTGGCCCCGGAGGGCGAGAAGTACGAGATTCGCGTGGCCGGCCCGCAGATCTCGCCCGGCTATTACAACGCCCCGCCCGAACTGGCCTCGCCGTTCGACGACGAGGGCTATTACCAGCTCGGCGACGCGGCGCGGATGCTGGATCCGGAGCGGCCGGAACTGGGCATGGTGTTCGACGGGCGGCTGGTCGAGAACTTCAAGCTGTCATCCGGCACCTTCATCGCGGCGGGGACGCTACGGCTTTCGGCGATCTCGGCGATCGGCGGGGCGGTCTCGGACGCCGTGGTCTGCGGCGAAGGGCGGGGGACGGTGGGGCTGCTGCTGTTCCTGAACGCGCCGTTCTGCGCCAAGCTCGGCGGCGAGGCCGAGGTGGTCGCCGCCGTTCGCGCCGGGCTGGAGCGCCTGAACGCCCAGGCCATGGGCGCCGGCGGCAAGGTCGGCCGCGCCCTCATCCTGGATGGCGCCCCGGACCCGCACAGCGGCGAGATCACGGACAAGGGCTATATCAACCAGGCGTTAGCGAGGGCGCGGCGTGTGGCGGATGTCGAGCGGCTGTTCACTGAGCCGGCGGAGGACGGGGTCTTGGTTTTCTAAGGTTGGCATTGTGGGAATCCGGCCTTTCCCCGTTCGCGAGGAACAGGGCATTCGCGGGCCGCCGGAAATGAGAAAGGCCGCCCGAAGGCGGCCTTTCAGCGTTTCGATTGTTCGATCGGATCAGGCGGCGACAGCGGCCTGCTTCCGGCGCGATCGCATCGCCGCGCCCATGCCGCCGAAGCCGACCAACATCACCGCCCATGTCGCCGGCTCGGGCACGGGCGTGACAGTGAATTGGCCCTCGTAAACAAGGCCGCGGGGCTTGTTAATATAGGCGGTGTCATTGCCGGTCAGTTCGAAGACATAATAACCTGGCGTCAAGTTCAAATTCGCGAATGAAGCTTGCTGCCCACCCGTGTCGTTCGAGAACGTGAACGAATCAATCTTAGTCACCAAGTCGTAACTGCTATCGGAAGTCCACAGGTTCCAAGTGGCGTTCTTCAGCAGCGAACCCGCGCTCGAGCTCTCGGTGTTTTGTAGCTGCCCCGTCGCCAATTCGACTGAATCGACCAGTTGGAAGTCGAAGTGATCGTCAACCGATCCCTTCGCCGCCTCGTTGGTATAGTGCTTGGTCCCCACCACGTTGTTGTCGATCTGAGACCACTGGGCCGTATCGTACGGGCCCACGACATCCGGGGTTGGATCGTTGACGAGAAAAGTCGCGGCGCTCGCCGAGTGGGCAACCGCCAGGAAGGCCATACCCATCATCACCATGCCGCCGAACGTCTTACCAACGCTTACAACAGACTGAACTTTCATCTCGATCTCCCAGGTCCTCATACCAAATGGCCCGTTCGGCCCAGGTATTGTCGAATTTTCTCTAACCGTGCCAGTTTAGATCCGCAATAACACTCCCCCAACAGGCGAAAAGATATTTCTGAATATGAGATTTGATACTTTATGTTTCGCCGGAAATTGAGTGGTAAATAATACATTATAGATCTTATTCTCATGTATAGGTAAAATATGAGGCAGAATTCGCCCGATGAACTCTCGGAGCAGTGGCGAATTCTGAAGCCTATCGTATCGAAACGGATTGTCAGCCGTCGATAAAAAACCTTCACGAATTAAGGTCGCGATCACCGCGGAGGGCGACGGCCCGCTCGGTCGCTTCGCGACCTGCCTCTGAGGGGAAGCATCTCCGGCGCATTCCCTCCGATGCGCTTCTTCGGCTTGGCCTTGCGCTGGAGGTCAGGCGCGCATGGCCTTGACCAGGTCGCCGGCCTGGGGAGCGATCAATGGGATTGCGCTTTCCGTGTCCGGCGGCGAAACGGGTTAAGATGATCGACGCCCACGCCGTTTCCGATCCCGCCGACGCGACGCCCGACCACAAGCTGACCTTGCGGCTGTGGTTGCGCCTCTTGGGCTGCTCGACCCTGATCGAAAAGACCGTCCGCGCGCGCCTGAC
Source organism: Caulobacteraceae bacterium (assembly GCA_036272715.1). Classification (GTDB taxonomy): domain Bacteria; phylum Pseudomonadota; class Alphaproteobacteria; order Caulobacterales; family Caulobacteraceae; genus Poindextera. The sequence goes on from DATAYD010000108.1 coordinate 6,341, forward strand.
CACCGAGTTCGACACCACCTTGCCACGCTTCGACGTGCTGGCGGCGCTGGAGCGCAGCCCCAAGGGGCTGCAACTGGGCGAACTGTCCCGCTATCTGCTGGTCTCCAACGGCAATGTCACAGGCGTGATCGCCCGCCTGACCGCCGAAGGGTTGGTC
>DATAYD010000109.1:0-7284 GCA_036272715.1 Caulobacteraceae bacterium
CGCATACCAGGCGGCGACCGGATGTGAGGTTGGCCCGGATCGGCATCGCCGCCGTGCCTTCGCAAAGGCTCAGAACCTGAATCCCAGCAACGCCAGGAGATCGTCATGAACCCCTGAAACACCGCCTTGACACCAAATCCCCCATGTGAGGACGCACCCGGGGGTCGGCGTCCGCGATAATGAAGGCTCGCCATATTTCGAAGCGCCGTCTGGATGCGTTGATGGACGAATAGCCGCCCATGGCGCCCCGCCTCGCCCTCGGGCAAAGTCCGCACCTGCTGTCACGGAGAGAATCATGCGCCGTATCCTGGCCGCCAGCGCCGCCCTTGTTTCCCTGGCGACCGCGGCCCAAGCCCAAACACAGGCCCAGCCGATCGCCGTCGTTGCCGCGGCCCTGCGCGACAAGGCGCTGGCCGGGTCGGCGGCCTATCCGGTGGTGGAATCCCTGACCACCGAGATCGGCCCACGTCCCGCGGGTTCGCCGGCCCAGAAGCGCGCGATGGCCTGGGGCGTGGCCAAGCTGACCGCGCTCGGCTTCCAGAACGTCCATGTCGAGCCCTTCACCGTCACCGCCTGGGTGCGGGGGCCGGAGTCCGCCGAGGTGGTTTCGCCGTTCCCGCAGCGCCTGGCCATCCTCGACCTCGGCGGTTCGGTCCCGACGCCCAAGGACGGGATCGAGGCCGAGATCGTGCTGTTCCACACCTATGCCGACCTCTTGGCCGCGCCGACCGGCTCGCTGGCCGGCAAGATCGCCGTGGTCACCCAGCCCATGACCCGCACCCAGGACGGCGCGGGCTATGGCGCCATCAACGCGGTGCGCACGGCCGGTCCCTCGGAAGCGGCCAGGCGCGGCGCGATCGCCTATCTGCACCGATCCCTGTCCACCAGCGAAAACCGTATGCCGCACACCGGCGCGCTGCATTACGCCGATGACGCCCCAAGGATTCCAGCCGCCGCGCTGTCGGTCGCCGACGCCGAACTGCTCGACCGGATGGCCACGCGCGGCCAGCCGATCCGAATCCGCCTTGGCCTGGACTCCCACACCGTGCCCGACGCGCCGGCCTGGAACGTGGTCGGCGAGGCCGTGGGGCGCGAAAAGCCCGACGAGGTGATCGTGGTCGGAGGCCATCTCGACAGTTGGGATCCGGGCACCGGCGCCATCGACGACGGCGCGGGCCTCTCGATCACCACCGCCGCGGCCAAGCTGATCAACGACCTGCCACGTCACCCCCGCCGCACCGTGCGGATGGTGATGTTCGGCTCCGAGGAGATGGGCGGCAGCGGCGAAGCCTATGCCCGAACCCACAAGGACGAGGTCGCCAAGATCGTGCTGGCCGGCGAGAGCGACGAGGGCGGTGATCCGGCCTGGAGCGTCCAGTTGCCCAAGGGGGCGCTCTCCGATCCTGCGATGCAAGCCATGGCCGGCGTGCTCGCGCCGCTGAAAATCTATATCAACCCGGCGCCCGCGACGATCAGCGGCGCCGACGTCGCCGGGCTGGGCATGTTGGGCGTGCCCCAGCTCATCATCCACACCGACGCCACCCGTTATTTCGACATCCACCACTCGGCGGACGACACCTTGGACAAGCTCGATCCCAAGGGCCTGGATCAGAATGTCGCGGCCTGGGCGGTGATGATCTACGCCGCCGCCGAGAGCGACATCGATTTCCGCGCGGCCGGCAAATAGGCGAGGTTCCATGCCCGATCGACTTTCCGGCCAGCACGTCGCCGTCCTCCTGGGCGGCCTTTCGCCAGAGCGCGATGTCTCCCTGGTTTCCGGCGAGGCCTGCGCCGGCGCCCTTGAACGCTCCGGCGCCAAGGTCACCCGCGTCGACGCCGGCCGCGACCTAGCCCAGGTGCTGACCGCCCTGAAGCCCGATGTGGTGTTCAACGCCCTGCACGGCGAATGGGGCGAGGACGGCTGCGTCCAGGGCGTGCTCGAGACCCTGGCCTTGCCCTACACCCATTGCGGCGTCCTGGCCTCGGCCCTGGCCATGGACAAGGCCAAGGCCAAGGCGGTGATCGCCGCGGCCGGCGTGCGCGTCCCGGGCGGCGGCCTGTTCGACCGGTTCGAGGCCGCGCGGGCCCATGTCATGGCGCTGCCTTATATCGTCAAGCCGAACGCCCAGGGCTCCTCGGTCGGGGTCTTCCTGGTGTTCGAGGGCGCCAACAGCCCGCCCCAGGAACTCCTGGCCCCGTCCTGGACCTTCGGCGACCAGGTCATGATCGAGCCCTATATCGCGGGGCTGGAATTATCGGTCGCGGTGATGGACGGGCGCGGCTTGGCCGTCACCGAGATCTCGCCCGCCACCGGCTTCTACGACTACGACGCCAAATACGGCGACGGCGGTTCCTCGCACGTGCTGCCAGCCAGGATTTCGGCCGATGCGACCGCCCGCGCCCTGGCCATGGCCGAGGCCGCGCACGCCGCTTTAGGTTGCCGAGGCGTTACCCGATCGGACTTCCGTTATGACGACGTTAACGACCTTCTGGTCCTTTTAGAGGTCAACACCCAGCCCGGCATGACGCCCACTTCGCTCGTTCCCGAGCAGGCGGCTCACCTCGGTATCGGGTTTGATGAACTCGTATGCTGGATCGTGGAGGACGCCCATGGCCGCGTTGGCGCGGGGAGGCCCGGCTAGTCCGTCAAAGCCCCGGACCTCTGGCCAGGGCGCCAAATCCCGCAAGCCGAAATCGGGCGGCTATACCCCGGCCAAGCTGAACGCGGCGCGCAAGGGCGGCTTGCCGCCGCACGTCGCCGCCCTGATCGCCGCGGGGGTGGTCTGTCTTGGCCTTTTGATCGCTCTGCTGTCCGGCAATCATCTGCGCGGCGTCGGCGTGGGCGTCGGGACTGGGCTGGACCGCCAGTTCGCGGCCGTGGGCTTCAAGGTGAAGACCCTGACGGTCCAGGGCGCGAGCCCGATGGCCCGGGACGACATCATCAAGGCCGTCGGCGTCTATCGCGACGAACCGATCCTGGGCCTGGACCTGAACACCCTGCGCGCGCGGGTCGAACAGGTCGGCTGGGTCAAACAGGCGCGGGTGGTCCGTCTCCTGCCCGACGCGATCGTGGTGGTGGTCGACCAGCGTGACGCCCTGGCGGTCTGGCAGCATGACGGCCGCGTCCAGGTGGTCGATTCCAAGGGCGACGCCATCCCCGAGGCCGATCCCGGCCGGTTCTCCGAACTGCCGCTGGTGGTCGGGGAGGGAGCCAATGAAGGCGCGGCGGCCATCCTGCCGACCGTTCAGTTGCATCCGCGCCTGATGCAGCGGCTCGAGGCCCTGGTGCGGGTCGACGGTCGCCGCTGGGACCTGCGCATGAAGGACGGCGGCCTGATCCAGCTACCAGCGGTGGGGGAGGATTCGGCGCTGATCCAGCTTGACCAGCTCGACCAGAAGTCGCGGATTTTGGAGCTGGGCTTCGCGCGCATCGACCTGCGTGATCCCGAGCTGGTGGCGGTCCGGCCGCGCGACGCCGCGCCGCCGGGGCAACCGGCGGCGGGCGGGGCGTGAACATCTTATCCAGGGGGCTCGACAGCATGTCGCGACTTGAAGACCGGCGGGACGCCCGGGACGGCTTGAAGACCTTGAGCGGGCGCCAGCCCGTGGTGGCGGCGCTCGATCTGGGCGCCTCCAAGGTCGCCTGCTTCATCATGAAGCCGGATGCGATCAATCGCGATCTGCGCACCTTGACGACGATCGGGGTCGGCCAGGCCCAGTCGCGCGGCGTGCGCGGCGGCGCGATCGTCAATATGGAAGACGCCGCGGACGCCATCGCCCAGGCCGTGGAGCGGGCCGAGGCGGTCGCGGGCGCCGGCGTCCACGGCGTTTCGGTGACGACATCGGGCGGCCAGTTGGCCAGCAATCGGGTGACCGCCCAGGTCTCGCTCGGCGCGCGGCCGATCGACGATCACGACCTGAGCCGCGCGATCGCCGCCGCCCTGGCCCAGGTCCGCATGCCGGGCCGCCGGCCGATCCACCTCTTGCCGATCGGCTGGTCGGTCGACGCCCAGCGCGGCATCCGCGACCCGCGCTCGATGTTCGGCCGGGTGTTGGGGCTGGAGCTGGTGGTGGTCTCGATCAGCGAGACCGTGTTCCAGACCCTGAGCTTCTGCGTCGAACGCGCGCACCTGGAGTTCCATGGCGTGGTCGCCGCGCCGTTCTCCGCCGCCCTGGCCGCGCTCGAGGACGACGAGATGGACCTCGGCTGTGTCTGCGTCGACATGGGCGGGGGCTCGACCTCGGTGGCCGTGTTCGCCAATGGCGCGCTGATCCATGTGGACAGCCTGGCGGTCGGGGGCGCCCATGTGACCGCCGATATCGCCCGGGGCCTTTCCACTTCGATCGCCGGCGCGGAGCGGATCAAGACCCTGCACGGCTCGGCCATCGCCTCGGCCAACGAGGACCGCGAGATGATCGAGGCGCCGCCGCGTGGCGATGACCCCGGCGCCGGCCCGGTGATCGCGCCGCGCTCGCTGCTCAAGGGCATTATCGCGCCCCGGGTCGAGGAGACCCTCGAACTGCTGCGCGAACGGTTGAAGGCCAGCGGCGCGCCGTTGGAGCCGGGCGCGGGGATCGTCCTGACGGGCGGGGCCAGCCAGCTTGCCGGCGTGCGCGAAGTGGCCGTGCGGGTGTTCGACCGGCCGGTCCGGCTGGGCCGCCCCCGCCGCGCCCCGCACCTGGCGGACGCCGCGTCCGGTCCGGCCTTCTGCGCCGCCGCCGGGGTGCTTCAGCGCGCCGCCTTCGGTCCCCGCGAAGTGGTGTCCCTGCGCGCCCTCGCCGGCGTCAAACCGACGCCCACCCGCGACGACCGCGCCACCCCGATCGGCCGGATCGCCAATTGGCTCAGGGACAACCTGTAAGAAACGGCTTGGAATTGCTCCGCCGCGGCGCGGTGCGGGCTTCGACACGCGACCTGCGGCCGCTACTCAGCCTGACGAAATTTCTTGGAATTCCAAATCATTCGTCAGGCTGAGGAGGGCGCGAAGCGGCCGTGTCGAAGCCCGCACACGGCTCGGGGCGACGAATTTCAGCCAAAACCTTCAGCGCCGCGGGTCGTTGTCCGCCACCGGGATCTCGATAGCGCCGCGATCGGCCCGGGCGGTCGAAAGCCCTTGGCTGATTTGAGCCTGGCCGCCGAAGCTGGCGATGCATTGGCCGGTGTCCATCATCGCATGCTGGCCGAGGCAGAAGATGTCCTCATAGTGCGGGCCGGCGACCGCCAGGCACTGATAGAGATTGAGCTTGGCCATCTTCATGCAGCTCGCCGTCTCCGGCCGCGCCCACAGCACCGAAAGGCGGCGCTCGTCGTCGGCCTGGCCGAGCACGGCCAGGGCCGCCAGGGTCAGTCCGCGCTCCAGGGTCGGGGTCAGGGTGGGCTCGCCCGTGGCGCGGCGGCCCTGGAAGGCGGCCGCCGTCTGCAACAAGGCCGAAACCTCTTCCGGCGCCGGGATGACGGTCGAGGCCGACAGTGATTTCGCCCGGGCCAGCCGGCCGGCGGAATCCGGCGCTGTCTGGCGCGACCAGCCTTCGCGCTGCACGTCATAGGCCGATTGTTTCACCGCCTGGCCCGCGGCCAGGAGCTGGGAGCCTTCTTCGCGTAGCACCGCGCCGGCGAGCGCCACCGCTTCACCAGAACCGGGGATGGCCGTGACGCTGGCCGGATAGGACAGCAGGGCGTCGGCTTCCCGCTCGGCGCCTTCGGGGCCGCCCGTCGTCGCCCGGACTCCGTTGACGAAGGCGGGGTCTTCCAGCGCGATCATGGCGGCGTAGGCGATCAGGCCCTCCTGCATCTGCGCGGGTTGATAGGTCTCGCCGACGGTCATGGCGCGGTTGATGGCTTCGCCGTCGTGGAAGTCGGCGCGGATGGCGGCCGCCTTGCGCTGGTAGGCTTCATAGGCGCCCGCGGCCTCGACCACGCTCCTGGGCAGGGTGACGGGCGCTGGCGTGGAGCGTTCGCTGGTCAGGTCGACCCTGGGCGCCGCGTCATATTGCGCGAACGCCGCGGGCAGCAAAACCAGGCTGGCCCCGATCGAAACCGCCGCCGCCAATCCGATCCGAAGGCGCGAATCCATGGCCGATCCCCCCATTTGACCAGGCTATGAAAACAATAATCCAATTTATGATTTTATAAAGAAGAAAGGTAACGGAAGTTTACAATAAGATTATTCTGTGAGCCGACTTTGTCCACAGCATTGTCAAGTTTAGCGCTAGTATCCCGCGTTTCTCGCCAATTGCGAGAGACGGTCTGAACCCGCCGACGAATCTGCGCCAAACGACGCCGTTATCTGGCCGGACGCGGATTATGAAAGCGCTGTTAAGGCGCTGCCTTCGTTAACCAAACCCGTGACGCCGCGTCGCACCCCCGTTCACCGGCGGCTTTTAAAAAGCTTTGTGAATCAAGAATTTTCCACAGGATCGGGCTCGACGGGCCTCCGACTCATATTATGCAGTTAACCACCGATTAACGATGGTGGGCGTTCAGTTAACGTCTACCGTCGCGGAGCTGGCCCACCGCACGCCAGTCTCTGTGCTGAACGGACGAACGACGCAGGGGTCCTATGGCTATACATCTTTCCGCGCCGCGGACGACTGAACTGAAGCCGCGTATTGTGGTGTTCGGCATCGGCGGCGCCGGCGGCAACGCCGTTAACAACATGATCGAGGCCGGGCTCGAGGGGGTCGAGTTCGTGGTCGCGAACACCGACGCCCAGCAATTGGCCTTCTCCAAGACCGACCGGCGCATCCAGCTCGGCGTTCAGGTGACGCAGGGCCTCGGCGCCGGCGCCCATCCCGAGATCGGCATGTCGGCCGCGGAGGAATCCGGGCTTGAGATTGGCGAGCACCTCGACGGCGCCCACATGGTGTTCATCACCGCCGGCATGGGCGGGGGCACCGGCACGGGCGCCGCGCCGATCATCGCGAAATGCGCGCGGGAGCGCGGCATCCTGACCGTCGGCGTGGTGACCAAGCCTTTCACCTTCGAAGGCCGCCACCGGATGCGCCTGGCCGACGCCGGCATCGCCGAGCTGCAGCGCTATGTCGACACTCTGATCGTCATTCCGAACCAGAATCTGTTCCGCGTCGCCAATGAACGGACCACCTTCGCCGAAGCCTTCGGCATGGCCGACCAGGTGCTGCATTCCGGCGTGCGTTCGATCACCGACCTGATGGTGCTGCCGGGCCTGATCAATCTCGACTTCGCCGATGTGCGCACAGTGATGACCGAGATGGGCAAGGCGATGATGGGCACCGGCGAAGCCCAGGGCGAGGACCGCGCCCTGA
>DATAYD010000110.1:0-10965 GCA_036272715.1 Caulobacteraceae bacterium
CCTCCATGCAATGGCGCTAGGAACCTGACCGTGACCGTATCGGACGCTGAACTGCCTGGGCGCGCCGCCGAGCGGCCGCCGTCGCCGGCCTCGTCCCTGCTCGGCGCCATCGTGTCCTCGCTGCTCCTGGCGGCGTGGATTGGCTGGCGGATGGGCTGGGTCTGGGCGCTAGCGGGCGTGTTCGGGGTGCTGGTCCACGAGTTGGGCCATCTGGCCTTGATCAACGCGCTCGGCTGCGGACCGGGGCGGATTCATTTCATCCCGTTCCTGGGCGGCGCGGCCACCATGCGCCGCGCACCCGACACCGACTTCAAGGGCGTGCTGATCGCCCTCGCGGGACCCATCGCCGGCCTTCTGGCCGCGATCCCTTTCGCCTGGCTGTTCCACCAGACCGGTCAGCGCTTCTGGTTGGGCGGCGTCTTCTTCATCGGCATGATCAACCTGATCAATCTGGCTCCGGCCTCGCCGCTGGACGGCTCCAAGGCGCTCGGGCCGGCCCTGGCCCGCATTCATCCGTGGCTCGAGCGTGGGTCGCTGGCGCTGGTCGGCCTCGCCGCCGTCGCCTGGGCCGTCTGGAGCCGCAGCTACATCTTCGGCTTGTTCGTCGGGCTCAGCACCTTTGGCGCCCTGCGCGCGCCAGTGGCGCGGGCGCCGGCGACGCCTCTGAACCTCGTGCAATGGCTGGCCAGCGTCGGGCTGTGGCTGGTCGCGCTGGCCCTATGCCTGATCGTGATCATGATCGGGGTGAAGGGGACGCCATGACGCTTAAGCGAACCGAACAGCCGGTGCGTCACGACGGCGTCCTGATCGTCGGCGCGGGCCTGGCCGGGTTGAGCGCGGCCCTGGCCTGCACGCCGCGCAAGGCGCTGGTGCTGAGCGCCGCGCCGCTCTTGCGGGGCTGCTCGTCCGCCTGGGCGCAAGGCGGCGTCGCCGCGGCCCTGTCGCCAGGCGATGATCCCGCCGCGCACGCGGCCGACACCATCGCGGCGGGCGCCGGACTGGTCGATCCGGCCATGGCGGACATTCTGACGCGCGAGGGACCGGACGCCGTGCGGCGGCTCGCGGCCCTGGGCGCGCCCTTCGACCGCGACGCCCATGGCGGCTTTGTCCAGAGCCTGGAGGCCGCGCACAGCCACGCCCGGGTGGCGCGGGTCGGCGGCGACCAGGCCGGCAAGGCCATCATGATCGCGATCGCGGCGGCCGCCATGGCCGCCGAACATGTAACGTTCCGTACCGACTGCCGGGTCAAGGCGCTGCTGAAGGATGCGCAAGGGCGCGTCCGGGGCGTCCTGGCCGAGCATGAAGGGCGACTGCTGCGCATCCTCGCGCCGGCGACCATCCTGGCCACGGGCGGGCTGGGTGGCCTCTACGCCGTGACCACCAACCCCCGCGAGGCGCGCGGCGAAGGGCTGGCCCTGGCCGCCCTGGCCGGGGCGCGGATCGCCGATCCGGAATTCGTCCAGTTCCACCCGACCGCCATTTCCGTCGACGCCGATCCCGCGCCCTTGGCCACCGAGGCGCTGCGCGGGGAAGGCGCGGTGCTGGTCGACGCCGACGGCCAGGCGTTCATGGCTGGCCGTCACCCGCTCGGCGACCTGGCTCCGCGCGACATCGTGGCGCGCGCCATCCACCAGCAGCTCGCCCAAGGCCGCGGCGCCTTCCTGGACGGACGTCGCTCGGTCGGCCGCCATTTCCCCGACGCCTTCCCGGCCGTCTTCGCCGCCTGCATGGCCGCGGGCCTCGACCCGCGCATCCAGCCGATCCCGATCGCGCCGGCGGCTCACTATCATATGGGCGGGATCGTCGCCGACGCGGACGGCCGCACGTCCCTGGATGGGTTGTTCGCCGCCGGCGAATGCGCGTCCAGCGGCGTGCACGGCGCCAACCGCCTGGCCTCGAATTCGCTGCTCGAGGCCGCCGTGTTCGGCGCGCGGGCTGGCCGCGCGGCCAGCGAGGCCATGGAGCCCGACACCGCCGCGCTGCCCGCCGCGGTTCCGCCGGAACTCCCCGATGCGGCGCTGCGGGCCTTGCGGGCCGGCATGAGCCGCGATGCGGGGGTGGTGCGGGACGCGGGCGGCCTGAACCGCCTCTTGGCCCTGATCGACCGGCTGGAGCGCGACCATGGCGCGGCCCTGCCGCTGATCGCCGGTCGCCTGATCGCCGCCATGGCGCTGGAGCGCGAGGAGAGCCGCGGCGCCCATTTTCGCGCCGACTTTCCGGCCACCGCCGTGATCGGCCAGCGCAGCATGGTCCGGTGGGCCGACCTGGCCGCCGCCTCCGCCCGGCAAGCCGCCGAATGATCGCGCCCCTGCCGGATCTGCTGATCGAGCCCGTCGTGCGCGCGGCGCTGGCCGAGGACCTGGGCCGCGCCGGCGACGTCACCGCCGCCGCCTGCCTGCCGAAGGGCGTGAGCCTCGGCGCCGTCTTCGCCGCCCGCGCGCCGGGCCGCGTCGCGGGCCTGGACTGCGCCCGCCTAGCGATCGGCCTCCTGGATCCGCGGGCGCGGTTCGATGTCGTCGCGCCGGACGGTTCCGATGTGGAAAAGGGTTCGGTGCTGGCGCGCGTCGAAGGCGACGCCGGCTCGATCCTTTCGGCCGAACGCGTGGCGCTCAATCTCCTGGGACGCCTGTGCGGGGTCGCGACCCTGACCCGGACCTATGTCCGCGCCGTCGAGGGGACCGCCGCGCGGATCGTCTGCACCCGCAAGACGACCCCGGGCCTGCGCGCGCTGGAGAAATACGCGGTGCGGTGCGGGGGAACGGTCAACCACCGCTATGGCCTCGACGACGCCATCCTGATCAAGGACAACCACATCGCCGCCTGTGGCGGGGTCGCCGCGGCGCTGGAGCGCGCCCGCGCCGCCGCCGGCCACCTGATGAAGATCGAGGTCGAGGTCGACACCCTGGCCCAGCTCGACGAGGCCCTGCCCTTCCGGCCCGATGTGATCATGCTCGACAACTTCTCGCTGGCCGACCTCAGAGCCGCCGTGGCCAGGGTCGGCGGAGCGGTCACGCTGGAAGCCTCGGGCGGGGTGAACCTGGACACGGTGCGGGCGATCGCCGAGACCGGCGTCGACGCGATCTCGGTCGGTGCCCTGACCCACTCCGCGCCGGTTCTGGACATCGGCCTGGACGCGCTTTAGCGCTACCCCCGCGGCTTGAACACGCGCGTAATCGAAGCTGGATATTTTTTCAGCATCGTGGCCGGGCGAAGGGGGCGCGCCTGGAACTCACCCCCACAGTTCGGGCATCGGCCGCCGAGCCGGCTCTGGGCGCAATCGCGGCAGAACGTGCATTCGAAGCTGCAGATCATCGCATCACGCGCGTCAGGCGGCAGGTCCGTGTCGCAGCATTCGCAATTGGGTCTGAGTTCGAGCATCGCCGCCGCCGTCCGAATTCGACGGTTCATCCTGCACCGCCTGCGCCATGGCGGATATGACATTGTTCCCTCGAATTCAGGCATGACCCGGCGGCGCGGGCCTGAAGGCCCTACCCCGCCGCCAGCTTTTCGTGCAGCGCGGAGACCTGAGCGGTCAGTTGCTCCAGCGTTTTGCCCTGGGCGACCAGCAGGTCGTGCAGACGATGTTCGCGGATGGCGTCGACTTTGTCATGCAGGCTCATGATCTCGAGTTCGGCGCGAAGGTTGACGCTGTAGTCGTGCTCGGCGGCGGCGCGATCCTTCTTGGCCTGGCGGTTCTGGCTCATCATGATCACCGGCGCCTGGATCGCCGCCAGCGTGGATAGGACCAGATTGAGAAAGATGAATGGATAGGGGTCGAACTCGATGTGGAACGGCTTGAGCAGCACCACATTGAGCAAGATCCAGATCGCCATGACCGCGCTGAAACCGAAGATGAAGCTCCAGGAGCCCCCCACCGCCGCGACGCGGTCGGCCATCCGATCCCAGAAGCCGGCCTGCTCGTCCAAGGTTTCCGAGACATTTTCGACGGTCGGCTCTTCGCGCGCCATCTCATCGATGACGTCGCGTTCGGCCTCGTCGAGCTCGTTATAGTTTTCGCCGAGCAGGTCGCGAGAAAGTTTCTCGCGTTCGATGTCGATCGCCAGGGTCATGCGCGGCCTCCTTCGCGCGGCTCCTGGCCCGGAAAACGGCTTCCGCGCAAGCAGTTTTTCACCGGCGAGCGCGGGCGCGGCCGACCGGTCAGGAGATCGTGGCCGAGTGTGACGGTTCGGGTGCGGAGGTTTTGGCCGCGGGCGTGGGCGTGGCGGCGGCCGGAACCGCCGTTTTGGCCTGCGACGGGGTCGCCGGCGCTTGTGCGGCGGCTGGCGGCGTGGACGCGGGAACAGGCGTGGTCGCGCTGGCCAGGATGAACTGGCCGGCCGGCGCGCCGTCCGCGGTCGGCAGGTTCGGATTGTCGTTCACCCCCGGCGCCGAACGCTGGGCCGCGCCATTGAAGGCGCCCGGGCCGCCGGCCTGGCCGCCGAACCGGTAAAAGACATGCAGGCCGACCTGGGCGACGCGGAGCAGACGCGGCCCCCAACCGGGATTCACGCCGGCGACATGGAAATGGGTCGCATTGCCGATCGCGGCCATCACGGTTCCGTCCAGGGCGCGCGCGGCGACTTCCTCGGCGCGGCGCCACGCGTCCGGCTCGCGCTGGTGATGCATGGAGCCGTCGCAGACGAAGCTGAACTGACAGCCATAGCCGCTCTCGGCGCGCTGGAACACCACGCCGCAGACCGACTTCGGGAAGGCCGGATGACGGACCCGGTTCAACACCACCTGAGCGACGGCGGCCTGGCCGGCGGAGCCTTCGCCCCGCGCTTCGTAATAGACCGCGTCGGTGAGGCAGGCGAGATCGCGGGTCGACTCCAACGCGCCGCCGTCCGCGAAGCGGAAAGGCTGCGCGGCTGGACCACGGGCGTGGGTCAGGCTGGCGGACAGAATGGAAAACTGGGGCGACGCCGCGGAGGCGCGGCCATCATCGGATTGGGTGATCACCGGGGCGCTTACACGTCCGCGCAGGCTCTGGCTCGGAAACGGGTCCTGACGCTGAGCCAGAGCGGTCGCGGCCGGACCCATGGCCAGCATCTCGGCCTGGAGCGCGTGCTCGGAAAAGCCCTGCGCGGCGGCGTCGGCCAGGCGGACCGCTCGCATGTGAGCGACCCTGGCCCGAGCGTTTTCGCCCATCCAGTAAGCGCCGCCCAACACGAGACCGATCCCCGAACCTAACATGAGTCCGCCGGCCAGCGCGCACGCCGTCGCGCGCGCGTTTTTATCCATGATCAAAACTGTCGTGTCCTATTCGGCGAGGGCGGTCCCGCCCCCCGACTTTCGACGCTTGGCGACGCCCATTGCGGCCGCGAAGACGTTTGGTCGGCCATCCACGTCAGGCCGAAGTCCCTCTTACTACCAGACTTTGTGGCGCCATTGTGTTCGATTCGCAAGCCTGTGCTGCATCGCAATATGGATTCATGCCGGGTTGCGCATAGGTTTCGCCTTGCCGAAGGCGCCCGCCACGGCTGCGATTCACCGACTAAGGTTATGAGTCCATTGACCTTACGGGTCGCCCGCTGACCACGCCGCGACGGTGTGCGATGATGAGCGGAGAACCGTTGCACGAGACAGAATTTTCCATGCTGGCGAACTTTTTTTACGGCCTTCTGGCCCTGGCCACGTTCGCCATTCTCTTCCTCGCGGCTTATCGCGGCTACCGGCAAGGGGCCAATCGAGTCGCCATCGCCATCCGATCGCCGACGGGCGTGGAGACCTCCCGCTTCGCCGCGATCGGTGGGATCGAGCAGTGGATCAGCATCCGCGGCGACGATATCGCGAACCCCGTTCTGCTGGTTCTGCACGGCGGCCCGGGCAGCGCCATGACCGGCTTGACCTATGCTCGGTTCAGGCCGCTGGAGGCGCATTTCACCGTCGTCCAGTGGGACCAGCGCGGCGCGGGCAAGACCTATGGCCGGCATGGCAAGGCGGGCGCGGGTGAGATGTCGATCGCGCGCATGGTCCAGGACGGGATCGAACTGGTCGAGCAGCTCAGGGCCGACCTCGCCAAGGACAAGATCATCCTTCTGGGCCTGTCCTGGGGCTCGATCCTGGGAACCGAGATGGTCCGGCTTCGACCGGACCTGTTCAGCGCCTATGTCGGGACCGGTCAGGTGGTGGACATGAAGCGCGGCGAGCAAGTGGGCTATGAGGCGCTGAAGGCCCGGCTGCAGGCCCGGTCACGCGGCAAGGCGCTCGCCGCGCTCGAGGCGATCGGGTCCCCGCCGTACCCCAGCCGCAAGGCTTTGCTGGCGGAGCGCCGCATTCTGTTCAGGAACGGCTCGGCGCTGGATCGCGTGACGATGCGCCAACTGCCGGCGGCCCTGCTGTCGGCCCCCGGCTTCAGCCTGAGAGACGCCTGGGCCACCCTCGCCGCCGGCTTCTTCTCCGTGAACGCGCTCTATGAGCCGCTGATGACCTATGACATCCGCCGCCTGGGAACCCGATTCGAGGTTCCGATGATCTATATCCAGGGCGTCGACGACATCCAGACACCCACCGCCTTGGTGGAGGACTATGTCGCCGAGGTCGAGGCGCCCGAAAAGGCGCTGATCCTGATCGAGGGCGGCGGCCACATCGTCATCGTCACCCACTTCAACACATTCCTGGAGCGGCTGCTGGAATGCGTGAAGCCGTTGGTTTGAGGCGCGAACGCGGCGATGCACGCACGAAAAAGGGCCCGCGCGGTACGCGGGCCCTTGGACGTCTTGGATAGTCGTTCCGATCAGAACGGATAGTAGCGGAAGCTGGTGAAGACCATGCTGTCGTTGGTCTTCGGCTGGCCGCCGATCGCGCCGGAGAAGGCGGTCAGTTCAGTATAGGAATACTGGACGCCCACACGGACCTGACCGTAGCTTCCTTGGTAGATCTTGTCCCAGAAGCCGCCCGCGAGCTGGGTCATCAACTGGATGTCGGGGGAGCAGGAGGCGCCTTCGACGCTACAGTTGGACAGGTTGGCGAACGGGCTGCCGTAGCCATAGTGGCCGGCCCCGATCGTGGTGGCGACCCGGTTCTGGTGCTCTTCGCCGCCGTACACATAAAGATCGAGCGCCGGCGTGGCGTGGACCGTGACGCCGCCCAGGAACATGGTTTCCGGGATCGCCTTCAGTTCGCCGTTCGGGCCGACCACGGTGTCGGGAAGCTGGCCGGAGCCGTAGCGGCCCAGGCCCTTGCCGGTCATGATCGAGCCTTGGAGGTCGAGCAGTTTCGGGACCACCGTATAGGTGAAGCCGCCGCCGACGCCGCCCCCATCGGTTTCCCGATTGCTGGCGCCAAGGGGCAGATTGAGCACGTTGGCCGCCGTGACGTTCACACGGTCATAGAACTGCCGATAGATGCCGAAAACTTCCAAGTGCAGCGGACGGGCGCCGAACAGCTCGGGCTCGAAGGCCAGCTTGCCGATCACGTCCGGCACATGGTTCAGCGACAGGGTGTTGGTGCTGTCGAACTGCGAGGTGGGCGCGCCGTTGTTGGTGACAGTCAGGTTGGGGATCGAGGTGCCGGTGGTGCCGGTCGCCGCGCTGGCGAAGGTGGTCTGCGGGTTTTCAACCGAGACCGCGGCCCAGATCTGCTTGTTGTCGAAGTCGGCGGTGATCCGAGCCTGCGGTTGGCGGGCCCAGGCGAAGCCGACGACGTACTGTGCGTCGATGGTGGCGGGCGTCAGTTCGTTGCGGGGCGTGATGCCCTTGGCGTTCATGGTCAGCAGCGACCAGTTCTGGCCGGCGAGGAGGTGCAGGCCGCCGCCCCACCCCATGTCATTCCAGTCGAGGGTTCCGTAGACGTTGCGGATCCGCGGGCTGTACGAGTTGCTCTCGTTCGAGTTGCCGGTCTGGGCGGCGGCCAGGAAGTCGAGCTCCGTATAGAAGGCGGCGTGCGTGTTCTGGTCGATGTCGCCTTCGGCCAGCAGCGAGAGCCGGCTCTGGCGCGCGGTGCCGCGGAGTTCCGAGGTGTGGCCGACCGCGTTGTTGTCGAACGGGATCTTGGTGAAGCTGGAGCCGATGTCCGCGATCTCGTTCCTCGAGCGATAGACGCCTTCGGCCGCGGCGAACCCGCCGACCGTCAGGGTCACGCCCTTATAGTGAGCCTTGCCGTCCTTGGGCTTTTCAGCCGCGATCTCGGTTTTCACGGCGCCGGGGATGGTGTCGATCTCGGCGCGGGTCTGTTCCTGCGCGGCGTGGGCGCTGGCCTGGGCTTCGGCGGCGGTGGACTGCGCCTGTTGGGCCTGCGCCTGAGCGGCCTGGGTGGCTTGCTCCTGCTCTTGCAACTTGGCGGTCAGCGCCTGGACCTGCTCGGACAAGGCGTGGAGTTCTTCGGCGGCGCCGCTCTTCGGCGCGGCGGAAACCGCGTGATGCGCCTTGTGGTGTTTCTTGACGGCCGCGTCGGCGGCCGGCGCTGTCGCGCTCAAGCCAACAGCGACAAGCACGCCAAAGGCCGCGCTGCCGAGCAGCGACGTTTTCTTCTGCATGGTTCGATCCCTTGTAGCCCCCGACCGGACCGATCAGGACGGGACCTCGCTTAGCCAGGCTCTGTGACAGTTCGGCAAAGATTTGAAGACAGTTCTGTTACCAGGCCAGCAAGCCACGGCGCCTGTTGCACGGAACACACACATCGATCCGCATACAGATTATATAAGAATTAACCATATCGTCCATTCAGCCGACCTCGGGCGCATGCCATGGCTGGCCCCAGCCCTGGCTCTCCGGCGTCCTCAGCGCGGCGCGCGTCCGCTCGAGCATCAGTTCGGAGGGCTTGTCGTCGGGGTTGAGATGAAGGGCGTGGGCGAAGGCGTCAGCGGCGGCGGCCCAGTCCTGGGCCTGCTGGCGGGCCATGCCATGGTCATAGGCGGCCAGCACCTCGTGCATGTTAGGGAAGCTGTCTTCGTCGTGATAGCTCAGCACTTGGTAGATTTTTTCCGGCCGGTTGCGGCCACGCACGCCGACGGTGTCGAGTTGGCGGAGGATCTGAGCGCCGTGATTGGCCTGGGCGGTGGCTTCGCAGACGATCACCCCGACCTGGTAGTGCTTGGTGGCCCCCTGGAGGCGCGACGCCAGGTTCACGCTGTCGCCGATGACCGTGTAGTCCATCCGCCGGGGCGAGCCGATGGTGCCGGCGATCAGTTCGCCGGTGGCGACGCCGATGCCGAGCCGCAGGGGGAACTGGCCGCGATCGGCGCGGCGCTGGTTCAGCGCCGCCAGCATCCGCATCATGGCGATCGCGCTTTCGACCGCGTTCTCGGGATCTCGGCCGCTGGACAGCGGCGCGCCATAAACGGCCATGACCGCATCGCCGATGAACTTGTCGAGCACGCCATCATTGGACGAGACGGCTTCGACGAGGTCGGTGAACACCTCGTTGAGCATGTCCACGGTCTCGCGCGGTTGGAGGCTCTCGGCCATCGAGGTGAAGTTGCGGATGTCGGCGAACAGGACGCTGGCGACACAGGATGAGCCGAACAGCAGATCGTCCTGGCGCTGCAGCACCTGGTCGACGACCCGCTGGGTCATGAAGCGGCGCATGGCGCCTTCCAGCCGTTTCTCCTGGCTGATGTCCTCGATCAGGATCAGGAGGCCGACCTGGGCCGCCTCGGCGATCAGCGGCACGATCGAGATATTGGCGGAGATGGTCCGCCCCATGCCGGTGACCACGTCGACATCCAGCAGGGTCCGAGGCTCGCCATCCAGGCGCACGCCTTCCAGTTCCTTCATCACCCAGCCATTGGAAACCGCCAGAACTTCCGCCGGCGTATGGCCCAGCAACGGTTCCGGCTCGATTTCCAGGATGCGCGCGGCGGCGGCGTTCAGCTTCTGGATCCGCCCATCGGAGTCCAGGGTGATCACCCCGCCGGCCATCGAGCCCAGGATGCTTTCATTATAGTTCCGCGCCGCCACGATCTCGGACAGCAGGGTGGCGTTGTCGATGGCCACCGCGGCCTGGGCGGCGAAGGCCCGCATACGGGCTATGTCCGAGGCCTCGAACCCGCGCCGGTCCTTGCGGTTCAGCGCCTGCATCACGCCCAGCCGGCGACCATCCCGGGCCACGATCGGCATGGTCAGCATGGTCTTGGTCACGTAGCCGGTCCGCTCGTCGACATCCCGATTGAACCGCGGATCCGAATAGGCGTCGTCGACGATCACCACCTCGTCGCGCCCGAAGGCGTAGCCGGCTATGCCCTCCTCCGCGCTGATTCGGATCTGATCGGCTTCGACCCCCTCGGCCACCATCGAGCGCAGCTCTCCGCTCTTGGGATCGTGCAGAAACAGCGAACTGCGATCGGCGTTCAGGAATCGGCTCGTGGCTTCGACGATGTTCTGCAGCAGCGAGCCCAGTTGGATCTCCGTCGCGACCGAGGAGCTGACTTCCATCAGGTGACGCATGTCCGACGCGGTGGATTCAGCGGTGTCGATCGCGATCGACCATCGCTCCGCCAGGATGATCATGTGGGAGAACGAGAAGACGAACAGGCCCATCGGCACCAGATCGACGCCAACGATCTCGCCGCTCGGGAGGAGATTGCTCTGGTAGAGGATCTCCACGGCCAGGGACAATCCGAAGACGCTGATCCCCATCAGGAACACGCTGGCGCCGTCTCGTCCGCGAACCGTGGCCCAGAAGACGATGCAGACGATATAGATCAGCACCAAGGCGAAGAATAAAGTGGCGTCCCGGAATATATAGGACACCAGGACTGTATTACCTAAAATAAAGACGCCCGCCAGGACGGCGACCACACCCAAAAACACCGCCTGGAGCAGGTAATAAATTCCAATAGAGAATTCCTGTGGGAATAGAGATCGCGTATAGGCCACCAGGAAGAACATCGCGAAGGCGCTGCTGAAATATCCGATCGCGTTCATCACGACGAAAGCCATATTCGGATCGATCATCATGATGACGTTGTCATGACCGATGATCATCGCCGTCGGAATATAGCAAATATAGGTCAGCGCCAGGTAG
>DATAYD010000111.1:0-1719 GCA_036272715.1 Caulobacteraceae bacterium
CGGACGATTCCGTTCGGATTTATAGCGATCTTGATGTTGATAAAGGGTCTATTTGACGGCATGGTCGACACACGGCGTAGCTTACGGCGAGCGCCGTTGGGGGGCGACCGCGCCGATGGGGCGACACGATCGGGCAGGTGCGGCGGCGCGGCGCGACGCCGAGACTGAAGAGGCGGGCGGCGCCGCAGCCCGGACAGAGGCCGACGCCGCGCGCACGCGCGGCCCGACCGTCCTTCTGGCCTCGACCTGCGCCTGGGCCTCGGTGCCCAAGTTGGCCGCGGCCCTCGCCGGAACGCCCTGCGTCGTGACCGCCCTGGCGCCGACCAAGCATTTGCTGCATCTGACTTCGGCGGTCACGCGGCGGTTCCGCTATCGAGCCACCCGGCCACTGGTGTCTTTGGCGGAAGCGATCGCCAAGGCGCGGCCGGACCTGATCGTCGCCTGCGACGAACGCGCGGTCGGGCATCTTCAGCGGCTGCACGCCCGCACCGCCGACACGGAGCTACGCGCCCTGATCGAGCGATCCCTGGGACGTCCCGACGGCTACCGCCCGGCGCTCTCGCGCCTGGCGGTGACCGCGTTGGCCGCGAGCCTGGGCGTGAATGTCCCGGCAACCGCCGTTGTGCGATCCCGCGCGGATCTCCGCGACTGGGCCCCCGCCCATCCCCTGCCCTGGGTGATCAAGACGGACGGGTCCTGGGGCGGAATGGGCGTGCGCGTCGTCCACAGCGTGGCGGAGGCCGAGCGGGCGTTCGCGGCTCTCTCCCGCCCGTTCAACCTATTCCACGCCCTGCGCCGGCTTCTCCTCGATGGCGACGCGTTCTGGCTGACGCCGTGGCTGCACCTGCCGTCTCGTCAGGTCACGGTGCAGACCTTCATTCTGGGCCGACCGGCCAATTGCGCCATCGCGGCCTGGGAAGGCGAGACGCTCAGCGGGGTAGCGGTCGAAGTGGTCGCCGGCAGCGGCGAGACTGGACCGGCGGCCGTCGTACGCCAGGCTGTCGACCCCCAAATGCTGGAGGCCGGCGCGAGCCTGGTCCGGGCGCTGGGACTCTCTGGTCTGGTCGGCTTCGACTTCATCATCGAGGCGAGCACCGGGCGTGCTTTTCTGCTGGAACTGAATGCGCGCGCCACGCCGATCGGGCATCTCAGGTTGGGGTCCGGCCGCGATCTCGTCGGCGCTCTGATCGCCCGGCTGGCCGGGCGGCCCCAACCGGACTGGCCGGCGGAGACGGTTTGCGACACGATTGCGCTCTTTCCGCAGGCCGTCTTGAGCTTCAAAGACCATCCAATCCTGGCGAACGCCTACCACGATGTGCCGGTGGGCGAGCCCCGCTTGGTGCGCGCATTGCTGCGCAGCCGTTCCCGCCGCCGGCGGCCACCCCTGTTCATCGCGGTCGCGCCGGCGGAGTAGGATTTGCTGAACTACTGATCCGCGCATTCGGTGGTCGGCTGACAAAATTTGGCGCGCCGCGGTCGACGAAAACGAGAACTACATCTTCGCTACAGCACTATGATCGGGACGCGCTCCTTCGTCCGCTTGGCGCCAATTGCGGAAACTCAGGCCCGCGCCGAAACCGGACCCTCAGGCGCGGCGGCGCTGCGGGCGATCAACGACCCCGGAGACGTCAGACGCGTCCGCTCTCCGCCCAGGGGCCGAGTGTCCAGTTGCCGGTGTGACCTCCACAGCTATCGCCGACGACGCCTCATCAAAGAGAG
>DATAYD010000112.1:0-13742 GCA_036272715.1 Caulobacteraceae bacterium
CCTGTTTACTGGCCATTAAGTCAGGCGGTGCATATTGATCGTGTTTTCGGGGGCGAGCAGGCCGGGTGGGCTTGATCCTCTAACCCACTGCTTGCTGAAACAGGAGATAAGCAATGTCCAAGTTCGTTACGCGCTTTGTCAAAGACGAATCCGGCGCCACGGCCATCGAATACGGCCTGATCGTCGCTTTGATCGCCGTCGCCATCATCGGCACCGTCACCACGCTCGGCACCAACGTCACCGCCTCGTTCCAGAAGGTCAGCACCTCGGTCGCCACGGCCAACGGCTAAGCGGCGGTCGCCTGACGGTCGCTTCGGCGGCGGGAAGGCGAACACCAAGACGAGAGAGCCGCGGCGCCCAAGGCGCCGCGGCTTTTTCTTGGCGCGCATCGGATCACGTCGTCCATGAAACGATTATTTCATCGCTGAGGTCGATCTTGCCAATCCGCCGTCGGTCGCCGAGGTCGAGATGATAGTGTTGCAAACCGTGCTTTTGGCCGCCTTTCCGATCCTGGTGATCATGGCGGCCCTGACCGACGTGACCAGCTTCACCATTCCCAACCGCATCTCGGTCCTGTTGATCCTGATGTTCTTCCCCGCCGCCCTGGCGATGGGCCGGCCGATCGGCGAGATCGGAATGGACGTCGTGGTGTTCGCCGCCGCCCTGCTGGCGGGAATGGCCATGTTCGCGGTGGGGTGGGTTGGTGGCGGCGACGCCAAGCTCCTGGCCGCGGCCAGCTTGTGGCTGGGTCTGGCGGCCATGCCGGTGTTCCTGATCTCCACCGCCCTGATCGGCGGGGTTCTGGCCGTCGCCCTGATGAATGTCCGGTCGTCCTGGGCCCGGATCTACCTGACCGCCGCGCCCCCTTGGCTGGCCCGCCTGGCCACGCCCGGCGCGGAGGTTCCTTACGGCGTGGCCATCGCCACCGGCGCCTTGGCGGCGTTTCCCCAGACCTCCCTGGCCCACGCCCTCCACGGAGGTTTTTAATCTTTCGGTATCGCTCGTTTAGCGCCCCGTTAACCATGGGCTGAGCATGGTCGGCATGCGCCACGAATCGGCGCGCCCCATTCGTGTTCGTCCGAAGGAAGCGATTCAGCCGGACGTGGGAGAATCGCCAGCCTATGGGCGCCACCCGATCGATCCTCATCGTCGCCGTCGCCGCGCTGTTCGCGCTGATCGCGGCGCTGATCGTGGGCAAGCTGTTCGCCCACCCCGTCAAACCCGTGATCGTCGCCGCCGCGCCGGTCGCCAAGCCCATGGCCCAAGTGCTGGTCGCCCACCGCGACCTGCCGATCGGCACGGTCCTGGCCCTCGGCGATCTGGCCTGGCAGGCCTGGCCGGCCGAAGCGGTCAATCCCGCCTTCATCACCGATGGCCAGGCGCCCCAAGCGGCGCCGGCGGCCGGGACGACGGCCGCGGTGGCCTCCAGCGTCACGCGTGTCGCCGCCAGCGCCGTCGTCAAAGGCCCGATGGACGCGCTCTATGGCGCGATCGTGCGCGAGCCGCTCCTGGCCAATGAGCCGATCACCAGCGTCAAGCTGGTGCGGGGCGGTGAAGGCGGCTTCATGGCCGTGGTCCTGCGCCCCGGCATGCGCGGCGTCGCGGTGCCGGTGAACGCCTCCACGGCCGCGGGCGGTTTCATCCTGCCCGGCGATCGGGTCGATGTGATGCAGAGCCACCAGCAGGATTCCGGCGGTTCGGGACGGATCGGTCAGGTCGCCCAGGTCCTGCTGCGCAATGTCCGCGTGCTCGCGATCGACCAGACCACCAAGGCGCCCCGAAACACGCCCTCCCTGATCGGGGCGGTGGCCACGCTCGAAGTGCCCGCCGCCTATGCCGACGTCCTGGTCCGCGCCAAGGCTCAAGGCGAGATCATCCTGGCTCTCAGGGCCTATTCCGACGCCAACGGGCCCCCTCAGACAGCCCTGGCCGACAACAGCGTGGGCGGCGTCGTGCGGATCTATCGCGACGGCAAGCCGACCGAGGTGACAGTCTCGCCATGAAACGTTCCGCTCCGAGATTCCTCGCCGGGAAATGCCTCGCCGCGCTGGGCGCCGCGATCGGTCTCGCGGCCGCGGCGCCTGGCGCGCTCGGCCAGACCGCGACGACATCGTCAGGAGTGGTGCGGGTCAACGTATCGGACCAGGGCTCGGCGGCCCAGGTCATCGCGATCCCGAAGGGCAAGTCGGCCATCGTCGAACTGCCGGCCGACGCCCGGGACGTGCTGGTCACCGATCCCAGGGTCGCGGACGCGGTGCTGCGCTCGCCCCGGCGGATTTACATCATGGGCATCGCCACCGGGCAGACGGATGCGGTGTTCTTCGATGCGGCGGGCCGCCGGATCCTGTCGCTGAACGTCCGGGTGGATGTGGACTATACGGCGGTCTCCGACACGATCGACCGGATCGTTCCGGGTTCGCGGATCCATGTGGAGGGCATCAACAACAGCCTGATCCTCAGTGGCCAGGTTCGCAATCTGAGCGACGCCGACAGGGCCGTTCAGATCGCTCAGCAGTTCACGGCCAAGCCCGAACAGGTGGTCAACATGCTGAGCATCGCCGGCAAGGAACAGGTGATGCTGAAGGTGCGCATCGTCGAGATGCAGCGCTCGGTGATCAAACAGCTCGGCTTCGATCTTTCGGCGCTGGCCGGCCAACTCGGCAGCCCCCAGTTTCTGTTGGGCGCGGCGGCGACCTATGGCGTCAACGGCTCCCTGCTGGGCGGCCTGACGAGCGGCTACTCCCTCGACACGACGCAGCAGCCGGAGTTGCAGGCGCCGTGCGGCGGGGGGGTGGCGGGAACCTGCCCGGTGGTCACAACCGCCGGCAAGGTCCCGCAGTTCACCGGCAGTTACACCAACCCATCCAGCACGGCGCCTGTCACGACCCAACTCCCGAACGGCAAGATCGTGACGGTTCCACCATCGGGGACCGTTTACTATAACTACACACCGGGAAACGCCACCGCCGCCACGACCCAGACGACCGCAGGCAGTTCCCGCCTCAACAAGGCCACGTCGAATATCCAGGCGTTCGAAAGCGTCGGCCTGGTGCGCGTACTGGCCGAGCCGAACCTGACCGCGGTGTCCGGCGAATCCGCCAAGTTCCTGGCCGGCGGCGAATTTCCCGTACCGACCGGAGAGGACAATACCGGCAAGGTCAGCATCGAGTTCAAGCCGTTCGGCGTCGGCCTTGGCTTTACGCCCGTGGTGCTGTCCAGCGGCCGGATTTCGCTGAAGATCTCCACCGAGGTTTCGGAGCTGTCGCAGCAGGGGGCCTTGACCCTGGCGGCGGGCTCGAGCACCGCCAGCCTGACGATTCCCAGCCTGACCGTCCGACGCGCCGAGACCTCGGTCGAACTGCCTTCGGGCGGCGGCATGATGATCGCCGGGCTGCTCCAGGAGGAGACCAAACAGGACATCGACTCGGTTCCCGGCCTGCAGTCCCTGCCGGTATTGGGCGCCCTGTTCCGCTCCCGCGACTATCAGGAGGGTGAAACCGAACTGGTGGTGATCGTCACGCCGTACCTGGTCAATCCGACAAACCCATCGAACCTGCAGACGCCCGCCGACGGCTTCCAGGTCGCCAACGACGCCGAGACCGACCTCCTGGGCCGCATCAACAAGACCTACCACGCGCCGCCGGCGGCGGACGCGACGGCGAACGCCCACGGCTATCAGGGGCCGGTGGGCTACATCATCGAATGAGGGCGAATATGACCCGACAGTTGCTTATGGTCTCTCTGGCGGCCGTGCTCGCCGGTTGCGCCTCGACGCACAAGGACAAGACGGCGGCCAATGATCCAGCGCGCAGCCCGACCACACAGTTCACGGTGGCGCTGACCCACAGCCCCGACGAGATCCTGCTGGCCCCGCACGCCAAGGGTTTGTCGCCCGCGCAGGACGCCGCGGTTCGGGCCCTGGTCGATCGCTGGCGTGATTCCGGCGATGGCCCGGTGACCGTCCAGACGCCCGCGAGCGGCGGCGCCGAGGCTTATCGCGGTTCGAGCGCCGTGCAGGGCGCCCTGCTCAAGCTCGGCCTGATCGAGGATGAAATCCGCCTGGTGAGTTACTCGCCGCCCGCCAACGCCTCCGGTGTTTCGCCGATCGTGGTTGGCTTCACCCACTATGAAGCTCACGGCCCCGCCTGCGGGCGTGATTGGAAGGACTTCACCAAGACCTACGCCAACCAACCCAACAGCAATTTTGGCTGCGCCGTCACCGCCAATTTCGCGGCCATGCTCGCCAATCCGGCTGACCTGGCCGGGCCTCATCCCATGGATCCGTCGGATGCGAACCGTCGGGAAACCATTGTCGGCCATTATCGCAAGGGCGAACTGATGTCTTCCGCCAAGGATCCGCAAGCCAATGGCGCGGTCTCCTCCGTGCTGCAATAGGAACCCGTCCCGTGCTGAAGCCACGACCCGAGCCAGGAGACGCCGACAACGGATTCGAAGCCGAGGACGAATTCACGTCCACGCGCATCGGGTCCTGGGCGGATGATCCCGTCGAGGCGCCTCAGACGGCCTTCCACCGCCAGGCGCTGGCGCCTCGGGATGAAGACGAGACCGAATTCCAAGACCTGGATGCCGAAGACGCCCCGCGCGCGGATCATGAAGCGCCGCACGGCGCCTTCGACGAAGAGCCCATCCCGGCGATCGTCAATCCCTATCGCGTCCAGGCCGAACGTTACGACGCGGAAGACGCCTGGTCGTCCGAGCCGGCGGCCAGCCTCGCCTATCCCGATGAGGAACCGCTGTCGGCGCCCCAGGCCGAGCCCGCGCCCAGCTACGCGCCCGCGTCCGAGGCGCCGTTCGAGGCCGTTCAACCGGCCGCTGGCCCGATCATCGATCTGGCGACCAGCCATGAAGCCGCGCTCGGCGACGCCGCCGTGCCGCGGATCGGCATCCACATCTTCTGCGAGGCGGGGGAGACCGCCGAGGCCGCCGAGGCCGCCGCCGCCGACCGCCGCATGGCCAGGGCCACAACCGTGGTGGCCCTGGGCGGGCTGGCCGCCGCCGTCGAACAGTACCAGAACCAGCCAACGCCATCGCTGGTCATCGCCGAATGCCGGGATCAGGGGCCGATCCTGATCCAGTTGCTCGACCGGCTGGCCGAGGTCTGCGATCCCGGCACCAAGGTGGTGGTGATCGGCGGCCACAACGACATCGCCCTCTATCGCGAACTGATGCGGCGCGGCGTCAGCGAATACCTGGTCCCGCCGATCCAGACCCTGCAGTTGATCCGCGCGATCACCACGCTCTATACCGACCCGTCCGCGCCCTTCATCGGCCGCCAGATCGCTTTTTGCGGCGCCCGCGGCGGGGTGGGCTCGTCCACCATCGCCCACAATCTGGCCTACACCCTGTCCGAGCGGATGATGACCAATACGGTGATCGTCGACTTCGACCTGCCGTTCGGCACCGCGGGCCTCGACTTCAACCAGGACCCGTTGCAAGGGGTGGCCGACGCGCTGGGCCAGCCCGACCGATTGGACCCGGTCCTGTTGGACCGGATGATGGCCCGCTGCACCGAACGGCTCAGCCTGTTCGCGGCTCCCGCGACCCTGGACGACGATTATGAGATCTCTTCGGAGGCCTTCGAGGAGGTCGCCGGCAAGATCCGCACGACCGCGCCCTATATCGTGCTCGACCTGCCCCATCTGTGGTCCAACTGGATGCGCAAAGTACTGCTGACCGCGGACGATGTGGTGATCACCGCCTCGCCGGATCTCGCCTCGCTGCGCAACGCCAAGAACATCGTCGACCTGATGCGCCAGACCCGGTCCAATGACGCGCCGCCGTGGCTGGTGCTGAACCAGGTCGGCTTGCCCGGCCGGCCCGAAATCCCGATCAAGGATTTCTGCGACGCCCTGGCGCTGGAGCCGGCCCTGATCATGCCCTTCGACGCCAAGCTGTTCGGTCAGGCGGCGAACAATGGCCAGATGATCGAGGAACTGGGCGATCGTTCCAAGGCCGCGGTCGGCCTTCAGCAGTTGGCCCAGGTCCTGGCTCGCCGCGAGCCGCCGCCGGCGCCGAAGAAGTCGATGCTCGCCGGCCTGTTCAAACGCAAGTAATTCCGCATGTTCGGTAAACGCACCGCTGACGGCGATTCCAAGCCTCCGGCCGCGCCGCTGGCGGCGGCCGGCGCGAACGCGCCCGCCATGCGGCCTCAGCGTCTGGAGCCCGCCACCGCCAAGCAAGCCCTGACGCCGCCGCCGGCCGGCCCGAAGCCCGCCGCCCCATCCGGCGGGGGCGCTCTGTCGGCCACCGACCGCCTGTCCGGCGCGCACGCCTCCCAGAAGGCGGCGGCGAGCGGCGGCCCCAAGATAACCGCCGCCTTCGAACAGATGCGGGCCGCTCAGAGTTCCGGGCCGTCCGATATTGTCCGTGAGCAGAGTGACTATTATCACGCCACCAAGACCACCATCTTCAACGCCCTGATCAACACCATCGACCTGGCCCAACTGGCCCAGCTCGACGTGAAGACCGCCGGCGAGGAAATCCGCGACATCGTCGCCGAACTGGTGGCGATCAAGAACGTCTCGATGTCGGTGGTGGAGCAGGAGCACCTGGTCCAGGACATCATCAACGACGTCCTGGGCTATGGACCGCTGGAGCCGCTGCTGGCCCGCGACGACATCGCCGACATCATGGTCAACGGCGCCAGCCGGGTGTTCATCGAGGTCAGCGGCAAGGTCCAACTGACCAATGTCCGGTTCCGCGACAATTCCCAATTGATGAACATCTGCCAACGGATCGTCAGTCAGGTCGGCCGCCGGGTCGACGAGAGCTCGCCGATCTGCGACGCGCGCCTGCCCGACGGATCGCGGGTCAACGTCATCGCCTCGCCCCTGGCGCTCGACGGACCGACCCTGACCATCCGGAAATTCAAAAAAGACAAGCTGACCATGCGCAACCTGGTCGAGTACAACTCGATCAGTCCCGAAGGCGCGCGCGTGCTGGGCGTGATCGGCGCCTCGCGATGCAATGTGGTCATCTCCGGCGGCACCGGTTCGGGCAAGACCACCTTGCTGAACACCCTGACCGCCTTCATCGATCCGACCGAGCGGGTGATCACCTTCGAGGACGCCGCCGAACTGCAATTACAGCAGCCGCACGTGGTGCGTCTGGAGACCCGGCCGCCCAATCTGGAAGGCTCGGGCCAGATCACCATGCGCGACCTGGTGAAGAACTGCCTGCGGATGCGCCCCGAGCGGATCATCGTCGGCGAAGTGCGCGGACCCGAAGCCTTCGACCTGCTGCAGGCCATGAACACCGGCCACGACGGTTCGATGGGTACGCTGCACGCCAACTCGCCGCGCGAGGCGATCAGCCGGATGGAATCGATGATCACGATGGGCGGCTACGGCCTGCCCTCCAAGACCATCCGTGAAATGATCGTAGGCTCGGTCGATGTGATCATCCAGGCGGCCCGCCTGCGCGACGGCTCGCGGCGCATCACCCACATCACCGAGGTGGTCGGCCTGGAAGGCGAGGTGATCATCACCCAGGATCTCTTCCTCTATGAGATCACGGGCGAAGACGAGCACGGCGGCGTGGTCGGCCGGCACCGCTCGACCGGCATCGCCCGGCCGCGCTTCTGGGACCGCGCGCGCTATTACGGCCTGGAGCGCGAGCTGGCCGAAGCCCTGGACGCGGCGGAGTAGGCGATGGATCCGATCGTCATCCTGATCGCGGTCCTGGGGTTCGTGGCCTTCGCCGGTCTTGGCCTGGTGTTCGCCGGCGGCGGCTCGGGCGGCGGGCGATCGGTCAAGCGCGCCCAGACCATCGTCAAGGCGGAGAGGTCGAGCCGGGCGAAGGCCGCGATCAACGAACCGGCGCAACGGCGCAAGGCGATCCTGAAATCGCTGAAAGACCAGGAGCGCAGCCAGCGCAAGGCCGCGGTGACGATCGAGGCGCGGCTGCAGCAGGCCGGCTTGAAGGTCACGGTCCAGCAATTCTGGATCGTCAGCGGGGTTTTCGCGCTTTTGACAGCGGTCGTCTTGCTGGTCATGCGCCAGGCCCTATGGACCGCCGCCAGCGTCGGCTTCGTCGCGGGCCTGGGCCTGCCGCGATGGGTGGTCGGCTTCATGGCCAAGCAGCGCACCAAGAAATTCACCGCGGCCTTTTCCGACGCCATCGACGTCATCGTCCGCGGCATCAAGTCCGGCTTGCCGGTCAATGACTGCCTGAGAATCATCGCGCGCGAGAGCCCGGCTCCGCTGGGCCCTGAGTTTCAGGGCCTGGTCGAGAATGTCGGCATGGGCATGACCATGGAGCAGGGGCTGGAGAAGATGTACATGCGCATGCCCACCTCGGAGCTGCGCTTCTTCACCATCGTGCTGGCTATCCAGCAGAAGACCGGCGGTAATCTCGCCGAGGCCTTGGGCAACCTTTCCGCCGTGTTGCGCGCCCGCAAGCTGATGCGCGAGAAGGTCAAGGCGCTGTCATCGGAAGCCACCGCCTCCGCGATGATCATCGGCTCCTTGCCGCCAGGGGTGGTCGCGCTGATCCAGGTCACCTCGCCGGCCTATATGTCGCTGATGTACACCGACCCGCGCGGGCATCTGCTGCTGCTCGGCGGCGTTCTTTGGATGTCCACGGGCATTTTCGTCATGCATCGCATGATCAACTTCAAATTCTAGGGGCGGTGTGGGATGAACATCGTCAACGCCCTGACCGACCCGGCCAATATCGCCACGGCCGCCGTCGCCGTCCTGATCTTCGCCACCCTGGTCGGCCTCGCGCGGCCGATCATGGGCCAGACCAACCTGGAAGGCCGGATGAAGTCGGTGGCGAACCGGCGCGAGGAGCTGCGCCGCCGATCGCGCGAGGCCTTGGCGCAGAGAGGCGCGGCCAGCAGCAGCATCCGCCACAACGACACGGGCGTCTACAAGACCATCGTCGAGCGGCTGCAGTTGTCGCGGTTGCTGGAAGACCCCAAGGTGGTCGACAGCCTGGCCCAGGCCGGCTACCGGGGGCCCCGCCCGGTGACCACCTTCTACTTCTTCCGGTTCATCACGCCGTTCGTGTTCGCTTTGGCCGTCGCCATCTACCTGTTCGGTGTCAATGGCTTCCACCTGCCGGTCGCGACCCGGCTTTGCGGCTGCGTGTTCGGCCTGGCGGCCGGCTTCTACGCGCCCAATGTCTATATCACCAACAAGGCCGCCAAGCGGCGCGAATCGATCGTCGCCGGCTTTCCCGACTCGCTTGACCTTCTGCTCATCTGCGTGGAATCCGGCATGTCGATCGAGGCCGCCCTGGCCAAGGTCAGCCAGGAGATCGGCGCGTCCTCGATCGATCTGGCCGAGGAGCTGTCCCTGCTGGTCGCCGAGCTTTCCTATCTGCCCGATCGGCGGCTAGCCTATGAAGGCCTGGCCAAACGGACCAACCACCCGGGGATCAAGTCGGTGTCCATGGCGATGATCCAGGCCGAGCGCTACGGCACCCCGCTCGGCTCGGCGCTGCGGGTCATGTCCAAGGAAAACCGCGAATTGCGGCTGTCCGCGGCGGAGAAGAAGGCCGCGGCCCTGCCGGCCAAGCTGACCGTGCCGATGATCCTGTTCTTCCTGCCCGTGCTGTTCGTCGTGATCCTCGGGCCGGCGATCATCCGGGTCCAGGATACCCTGGCGCACAAGTAGAGCCGACAAGCCGGTCTAAAGCCTAACCGCCGGAGCCCTTGACCGAGGCCCAGGAGCGGGCGGAGGCGGGATCGGGCGGGGTGACCGCCATGGCGGCTGGCGCAAACCCCTCGCCTTGTTTTGGCCCCCCGCCCTGTTTTGACGCCTCCTGCCTTGACGCCTCGCCTTGGGATACCGCCTTCAGATAGGCCAGATCCGCATCGGCCTGGTCGGGCGGCAGGTCCACCCGCAGCCTGTGCTCGGCCTCGGTCAGCTTGCCTTCCATGCCGAGCACGAAGGTCAGGTCCTGGCGCACCTGCAGGCTGGCGCTCGGCTGGGCGGCGGCCCGACGCAGCAGGGTCTCGGCCTGGGCCGCGTCGCCCTGGGCGGCCAGCTCCATGGCCATGTTGGACAGCACCGCCGGGTTTTCCGGCGAAAGCGCCAGCGCCTGGCCCCAGGCGGTCATGGCGTCGTCGCCGCGCCGCACCTGGGCATAGGCTATGCCGAGCAGGGAGAGGGGCCGCCAATCCTTGGGCGTCAGCTTTCGCACCCGTTCGGCCGGGGCGATCGCGTAGAAACCCTGGCCCTCGGCCACATAGGCCCGCGCATTTTCCATCAGGGCGTCGATATTGTCGGGGGCCATGACCAGGACGCGCTGGGCGCTATTGGCCGCCTCGGCGTACTGGCCAAGCGCGCGCAGGGCGGAGGCCAGCCGCACCCCGGCGACCTGGTCCGTCGGGTCGACATCGACTTCGCGAGCCCAGAAGGCCGACCGCGCCAGCGGCTCCAGCCTGTCGGCGGCGGCGCGTTCGTCGGGGGTCGCCTTGCGGCGCGGAGCGGGGGCCGGCGCGGCGGCGGCGGGCTGCGGGGCGGTCGAAGACATCGTCATCGGTTGCGCGGCCGAAGCCGAGGTCGCGGCCGCGCCAGCCGCCTGGGCGCCGGCGAGGGAGACACCGGCGCCGATCAGGACGGTTGCGGCGAGGGCGAGCTTGCGACACATCAGGCGATGCTCCGAGGTTCGGAGCAGAGCATCGCCGGTCCGCGTCAACGAAGCGTTAAGCATAAATCGCCGGCGCCCTTCGAAGGAGGCTTGTCATGTCCGACGTCCTGATCGCCAAGGCTGAGGGCGAACCGACCCCGCTGTGGGCGCTGACCGAAGCCGAACTCGCCGATTTCCTGGCCGGCCAGTCCCCCGCCGTGGCCCGCTACGCCAAGGCCGCCCAGTTCAAGGCCAAGGCGGGGCAGGTCCTGGTGGTCCCCGGCGACGAAGGCCAGAGCGACCTTGCCCTGTTCGGCCTTGGCGAGGCGCCCGCGCCGACCGGCATGGTGTTCCGCGCCCCGCCGACACGGTTGCCGGCCGGCGATTACCGCCTGGCCGCCATGCCGACCGGCCTCGACCCGGCGCGGATCGCCCTGGCCTGGGCGCTCGGCGCCTATGGTTTCAGCCGCTATCGGCAAAAGCCCGCCGAACCGCGCGCGCGCCTGGTCGTCGATGATCTCGACGTGGCCGAGCCGATCGCCTTGGCGCGGGCCTGCGCCCTGGCTCGGGACCTGGTCAACACCCCGCCCAACGACATGGGCCCGGCCCATCTGGAGCAGGCGGCGCGAACGGTGGCGGAGGACTTCGGCGCCGAGATCCAGGTGGTCGTGGGTGACGCCCTGCTCGGCGCCAATTACCCCGCCATCCACGCCGTCGGCCGGGCGGCCGACCCGTCCCGCGCCTCCCGCATGATCGAGATCAGTTGGACCGGCGTGGCAGAGGGGCCGCTGGTCGCCCTGGTCGGCAAGGGCGTGGTGTTCGACACCGGCGGCCTGGACATCAAGCCCTCGGCCGGCATGCGCCTGATGAAGAAGGACATGGGCGGCGCCGCCCACGCCCTGGCATTAGCCCGCATGGTGATGGCGGCCAAGCTGCCGGTGCGGCTGGTCGTGCTGCTGCCGACGGTGGAGAACGCGATTTCCGGCGACGCCATGCGGCCGGGCGACGTGATCGCCTCGCGCAAGGGCCTGTTCATCGAGATCGGCAACACCGACGCCGAGGGCCGGCTGATCCTGGCCGACGCCCTGACCCGGGCCGAAGAGCTGGCGCCGGCCCTGACCATCGACCTGGCCACCCTGACCGGCGCGGCGCGGGCGGCGCTGGGGCCGGAGGTGATCCCCTTCTATACTGACGACGACGTCCTGGCGGGCGAGGTCGCGCGCGCCGCCGAGGATGTCGGCGACCCGCTGTGGCGGATGCCGCTCTGGTCCGGCTATGACGACGCGCTGGACAGCGACATCGGCGATCTCAAGAACGATCCGGACGGCTGGGCCCAGGCCGGATCGGTGACCGCGGCCCTGTTCCTGAAACGCTTCGCGCCCAAGACCGGCGCCTGGATGCACCTCGACATCTTCGCCTGGAACCCCAGAAGCCGCCCCGGCCATCCCGCCGGCGCCGAAGCCCAGGCCATCCGCGCGCTCTATGCGGTGCTGAAGGCGCGGTACGGGGCCTGAGCGGCGCTATTCCGCCCTGTTACTTCGCCGCCGGCGCGGCCGAGGCCGCTGCTGACGCGGCGGCCGGAGCGCCTGAAGCCGCCGGAGCGCCTGACGCGGCGGGCGCGCCCGACTTGGCCGCCGGGGCGGGGGGAGCGGGCGCCGGGATCGGCAGGTTCGAGCCCAGCGTGTGCAGATAGGCGATCACATTGATCCGGTCCTGGCGCTGCTTCAGCCCGACGAAGGTCATCTTGGTGCCGTCGATATATTTCTGCGGCCCGGTGATGAAGTCGTTGATGTGGGCGAAGTCCCAGACCGGGTGGCTGTTGCCGAAATCGGTCATGCCGGACGAATAGGCGAAACCCGGATGGGTGCCCGGCTTGCGGCCCAGAACGCCATAGAGATTCGGGCCGGTCATGTTCGGGCCGCCCTGGTCGAGATTGTGGCAGGACTGGCACTTGGTCGCCACTTCCTTGCCCGCGTTGATGTCGGCCTTGGGCAGCTCCGTGCCCCAATCGATCGGCAGCTCGACCGGCGCGGCCTCGCCGCCGCCGGCCTCGGCCGCGGGCGTGATCGCATAGCCCATCTTCGCGGCCGGGTGGTCCTGGAAGAGCTCATTGCTCAGTTCGCGCAGGCCAAAGATGGCCAGACCGGTCGCCAGCACCGCGCCGGCGACTTTATTGAAGGTCAAATCGCTCATTCCGGTCGTCAGCCCTCTACGCCAGCGCACCCTGTGGAGATAGGGATTCCCCGCGCCCATCCTTGCGCTCGCGTCTCTGACACGCTACCGGCCCTCGCGCAACCGGCCAAATGGCGTCGGCCGAGCGGAGCGCCGCCCGGCCAAGGCCGAGGGAATTCGCATGAACCCGATCGTCCTCATTCCCGCGCGCATGGCCGCGACGCGCCTGCCGGACAAACCCCTGGCCGACATCGGCGGGGAGCCCCTGATCGTACGGGTGCTGCGACAAGCCGAGGCGGCTGGGATCGGCCCGGCGGCCGTGGCCGCGGGGGACCAGGTCATCGTGGACGCGGTCGAAAAGGCCGGTGGCCGAGCGATCCTGACCGACCCGGCCCTGCCGTCGGGCTCGGACCGGATCCTAGCCGCCCTGAACGCCCTGGACCCGGATCGCCGCCACGACGCGGTGATCAACCTCCAGGGGGATATTCCGTTCGCTGAGCCGTCCCTGGTCAGGCTGTGCGCCGGCCTGCTCGAAAATCAGCCGGCCTGTGACATCTCCACCATCGTGGTCGAGACGTCCGACCCTGACGAAACCCGGAATCCGGACGTGGTCAAGGCGATCCTGTCTTTCGGCGACGACCCGGCGGCCGGCCGCGCGCTCTATTTCACCCGCTCGACCCTCCATGGCGACGGGCCGGTCTGGCATCACCTCGGCATCTATGGCTATCGGCGCGCGGCGCTGGAGCGGTTCACGGCCGCCCAGCCATCGCCGTTGGAGCGCCGCGAGAAGCTGGAGCAGTTACGCGCGCTGGAACTCGGCCTGTCGATCTGGGCCGCCGTGGCCGACTCCGCGCCGATCGAGGTCAACAGCCCCGAGGACCTGGCCCTGGCGCGCGCCCATGCGGAGGCGCTCTAGTGGGTTGCTCGACTCAAGAGCCCTCCCCCTCGATGGGGGAGGGTTGGGTGGGGGT
>DATAYD010000113.1:0-16453 GCA_036272715.1 Caulobacteraceae bacterium
GATGCCGACGATCGACCAGCCCGCCATGCGCTTTGTCCGCATGTCGCCGAACCTGTTGAACGAGGATATTGAGCGACCGACCATCGAAAGCGTCGAGGTGAAGATTTTCAGCCCCGCGCGGTCAATCATTGACGCTTTCCGTCAGGAAAGGCTCGTCGGCCGGAACCTAGCCATCGAGAGCCTGCGCGAGGCGCTGCGCCGTCGTCAAGCCACGCCTGGCGACATCGCCAATATGGCCGAACGCCGCGGCGTCTGGACCAAGATCAGGCCCTACCTGGAAGCGATGACCGCCGATGCCTAAGTCGCCACGCGACAAGCATCCGACAGACGTCGCCGCCTCGGTGCGCGCCCGGCTCCTCAACTACGCGCGCGCCCACAATCAGCCGTTCGACCTCATCCTCACGCGCTACGCGCTGGAGCGCCTGCTCTACCGGCTGGGACGATCCCAAGTGGCGAACCGCTTCATCCTGAAGGGTGCCATGCTGGTCATGACGTGGTTCGAAGCCCCCCTGCGAGGAACGCGCGACCTCGATCTGCTAGGGTATGGTGACCCGAACCCGGACGCCGTGGTCGCGGTGTTCCGCACGGTTCTGGCCGAGCCGCATGATGACGGCTTGGTCTTCGATGTCGCTGCCCTGCGGGCCGAGCCCATTCGGGAGGACATGGCCTACGGCGGCGTGCGTCTGTGCACCCGCGCGACCCTGGCGGGGGCGCAGATCCCGATCACCATCGATGTCGGCTTCGGCGACGCGATCGAGCCTGGCGCGGAGCTGATCGACTATCCGGCCCTCTTGGACCAGCCTCAGCCTCGCATCCGGGCCTACGCGCGGGAGACCGTCGTGGCGGAGAAGTTCCAGGCGATGGTGGCGCTCGGGCGCGCCAACAGCCGCATGAAGGACTTCTACGACATCTGGGCGCTCGCCAAGACCCATGTCTTCGATCCCGACCGCCTGGCCCAGGCGATCGCCGCCACCTTCGCCCGCCGCGGCACGCCGGTGCCCATCGACCCGCCGGACGCGCTGACGCCAGCCTTCGCTGCTGACGCCGCGAAACAAACCCAGTGGCGGGCCTTCACCGCCGATCTCGAACCAGCGCCGCCAGCGCTTGACGTGGTGACAACGGATCTGGCCGATCTCCTCATGCCTCACGCCCGCAAGGCGGCGGAAGCCGGCCAACCAAAGATCGACTAGCGTCCACGGCGGCGGAAGGCATGGAGCATATGCCAATCTCCGCTTTGAGAGCGGCGATTGGCATATAAATGGCCCGGCGGTCGGGGAACCGTCAGGCTAAATTCGGTCCGTCCGGCGCCGGCCTTCGTTCGAAATCGACGGATTCAAATGACTCGCTTCTCCAGCCTCCAGCATGCTCCAGCCGAAACCCATCCGGTCCTGCAGGATCGGGGCGACCGCCAACTCCGCGTCTACCATCAGCCCCGACATCTGAATCACGACGCGTGACAGGATTTGAACCTGTGGTTTTCATGTATGGATTATTTGGACCATATGGAGATTCATAGGTCGGCAGCTTTCACGCCGCCCTTCGCCGCGCCATTTCTTCAAGAAGCAACCTGAGCCTTGGCGTTAGAACTTGGCACATGGTTCGATATGCGTTGGCGAAGGGGAGGTGTTGGCTCATTTTCGAACTTGAGCCGAGGTCGATCGTCGCCGCCGTCGCACTCTGGGTTTTGCATCGGCCTTAGCAGACCTATCCGCACCGTCCGGCGGGGTATGGTGATCGGCGGTGTGAACGGGCTCGCCAGAGACCTTGAGACGCCCAGCTTCCGCATTCCAGCTCAAGAGGGTGTCGAAGAATCTCGTCAGCTTTATGAGGTTTTCACGCGCCTCTCCCCGGCTGACCTCACGACCGGAACGGGCCTTAAAGAGGGTTTGTGCCCATCGAGCAGCTCTTCCGACGGGCGGAGTGAAAAGTCAGGGCCGTCGTCCCAGTCGTCCTCGCCCTCCTGCTTTGACCCCATCGCCCCCTCTGACAGCTGGAACTCAGGCTCGCCGGCCGCGACGCGCGCATTACGCTATTCGGACACCTCCGGTAGGGCGAATCCGAGGATCGGCCCTACCTGGGATCATCAAGTTGGGAACGGTCGGATTCGGGGGAGTTCTTTCATTTCATTGGGTGAGTCATTGGGTGAGCAGTCGGATAGCATTCTCCGTGTAAATTTTCCTGAGATAATTATCTGATTTATCGTGGAAAAGTTTGGTAGGCCCGGCTGGACTCGAACCAGCAACCAGACCGTTATGAGCGGTCGGCTCTAACCAATTGAGCTACGGGCCCTCCCCGACCGCGCGGTGAGGCGCTGGGATGACGGGCGGGTTAGCATGGGCGGCCGCGCGCTGGAAGACCGCGCGGCCGGCTCAGCGTTCGGCCGGCCAGAGGCCCGCATCGGCGAACACGTCCTTGACCCGATTGCGCACTTCCGCCCCGGGCGGAGCATCATCACCCTCGAACGACACCGCGAACGCCAGGTCGCGCGTCGGCGTCTTCAGCCGGCCGACCCACCAGCCGACGCTGCGCGAATTGTCCGAGACGGTGGCGCAGTCCCCGGCCCGGCCGCTGACCACGAACTGGCCGCCCTTGGCGTCGGTGCGGATCTCGTCGACCATCAGTTGGCGCACCAGGGCCGCCGCTTCCGGCTTCACCGGCAGTCGGCCCGCGTAGAACCGCCTCAGGAAATCCGCCTGCTCGCGCGTGGAGATCCACAAGCCCCCGCCGAACCGCGAGCCCATCCAGAACGATTGGACCGGGCCGGCCGGATCGCGGGTCCCATAGTCCAGGGCCTTGAGTTGCTCGACATAGCGGTCATGGCCCACGGCGATCGCCAGCCGCCCTTGCCACCAGCCGATCGAGTTCCTGAACGCCTTGGCCAGGTCCGCGTCGGCCTCCCAGGCCTTCACGGGCTGAGGCGTCCCGTCCCACTTGAACACCGTCGCCGGCGTGACCGCGCCCAGGTCCAAGCCGATCAGGTCGTTGGCGATGTCGAAGGTCGCACAGGGCGGCAGGCCGCGCATGCAGACATTGGCGTTGCCGTACTGGTAGAGGATCCGCCCGCTGGCCACGTCGTTCAGGACGACGCAGGTCCCGCCTCCGCCGATGGCGTGGCCGACCGCGGCCTCCAGCTTGTCCTGATCGAGCGCCGGCGCGCCGCCCTTGCCGC
Organism: Caulobacteraceae bacterium; assembly: GCA_036272715.1. Taxonomy (GTDB): domain Bacteria; phylum Pseudomonadota; class Alphaproteobacteria; order Caulobacterales; family Caulobacteraceae; genus Poindextera. The sequence goes on from DATAYD010000113.1 coordinate 3,170, forward strand.
CGACGGGCGCGCAGGCCGCCAGGACCATCGCCAGCAGGCCGGCGCGTAGGGTCGGGCGGACGGCGAGCCTAGGCCCCCGCATGGGCGTGCAGGAAGGCGGACATGTCGTCCAGCACCGTCGCCTTGCCACGGAACAGGCGCGACAGGGCGACGACCACGTCCGCATGACTGAGGCCTGGATAGATCTTGACCTCCTGGGGCACGCCCGCGCGGTCGAGCTTACGGCCGAGGCCTTCGGAATTACTGGGCCGGACCAGGGTGTCGGCGCCGCCGTGGCCGAAGAAGCCCGCCGGGCTGGAGGCCGTGACATATTTGGACGGCTGGGTCGCCGGCAGGTCGGGATAGCCCCCGAACGTCGCGATGGTCGCCGGATCGTCCAGGGGCAGGAAATAATAGGGGCCCGACAGGCCGGCGAAGGCCTTGATGACGCCGGGATCGACGCCGGCCGCGGTCACGAATTCCGGGTCCAGAGCCAGCATGGCCGCGTTATAGGCGCCCGCCGAATGGCCGGCCAGGACGATGCGCGTCGGGTCCCCGCCATATTCGGCCGCGTGATCGCGCGCCCAGCGGATCGCCGAGGCCCCGTCGCGCAGAAACTCCGGGTAGCGGACCTCCGGATAGAGCCGGTAGTCCGGCACGATGGTCACGAACCCGCGCGAGGCCAGCGCCCGGCCGGCAAAAGCATAGTCCTGGCGGCGGCCGGAATTCCACGATCCGCCATAGAAGAACACCAGCACCGGCGCCGGCCCGGCGCCCGCCGGCCGCTTGGGGACATAGATGTCCAGCTTTTGCCGGGGCAGCGGGCCGAAGGCGATGTCGCCGCCCTTGCGGTTCGCCGGATCGCGCGGCGACAGGGTGTTGAGCGCGCTCAGCGGCGAACAGGCCGCGAGCAGGCCGCCATAGGCGGCGGCCACGCCGGCGCTGAAATTACGTCGGTTCGTCAATCTCGGCCCCCCGCCTCGCCGCGCGCCAAAGCCCTTCTTACGTCCGTCATAGCCGGGTTGGTTTACAAAAATCGGCGCCAAATCCAAGGCGCCGCCGGGTTTGCCTGTAAACCTCTGGATCCAGCCGCCCTTTTTGGCGCCCCGTCCCTTTGAACCGCGAATTGAATGGTCTAGTTGCGCCCCATGGCCAGCCTGCGCACCCTGTTCGCGACCCGGATCTATCAAGCCTCGCTGCGGGACGACCGTGATTTCGCCAGCTTCAACGCCGAACTGGAAGAGGCCTGCCGGATGCTGGCCGCCGAGGACGAGGCCGGACGGGCCTGGTGCCGCCGCAACGGCTATGGCGGCTACACCTCCTACGCCTCGCTGAACGACCTGCCGACCCGCGCCAGCGTGTTCGGGGCGCTGAAACGGCGGCTGGACCGCAATGCCGCGGCCTTTGCCGACGCGCTGGCGCTCGATCTCGGCGGCGGGCGGCTGAAACTGGACGCGCTCTGGGTCAATATCCTGAAGCCGGGCGCCGGCCATTCCGGCCACATCCATACCCACAGCGTCCTGTCCGGGACCTGCTATGTGGCCATGCCGCCGGGCGCGAGCGCGCTGCGGCTGGAAGATCCCCGGCTGCCGATGATGATGGCGGCCCCGCCCCGCCGCGCCGACGCCGAGGAGGCCGACCGCGCCTTCGTCTACCTGGCCCCCGAGCCCGGCGACGTCTTGATGTGGGAAAGCTGGCTGCGCCACGAGGCCCTGCCCAATGGCGCCAAGCGCGACCGGATTTCGATCAGCTTCAACTACGGCTGGCGGTGACGCGAAGTCGCCGCGGTGCGGTGAGCGCCCTCCCGCTCATGCTACGGCGTTCACGCATCTCCTTGGAATTCGCTTGGTTCTAGCTGCTCCCCTTCTGGGGCCCTTTGGGGAAGCTGTCGCGAAGCGACGGAAGGGGCTTTTCGGCGGCGACACAGCGACGGCGAGGCCCCTCCACCACTTCGTGATCCCCCTCCCCGAAACGGGGAGGAGCTGGGGTCGACGCTGTTTTTGCAGATCTCTGAATCCGGTAGCGCCATCGGGGGGAAGGGTTCTGATTGCCCTGTCCGTTCGTGACTCGGCCCGCGAAACTTGGTTATCTGCGATCAGGAACAAGGCCCCGCGAAGGGACCGCAAGTCGGGAGATGACGGCGTGGACGATGCGGGCGGAGACCTCGGCGGTTTTTCCAAGGACGAACTGGCCAAGATCGGCCCGAGCCTGCGGGGCATTGTCGAGTCCGGCCTATTGTCGGGCGCGGTGACGCTGCTGTGGCGCAATGGCCAGATCGCCGACGTCACCTGCGTCGGCCTGCGCGACATCGAAAACCGGCTGCCGATGCAGCGCGACACCCTCTTCCGCATCGCCTCCATGACCAAGCCGGTGACCTCGGTCGCGGCCCTGATGCTGATGGAGGAAGGCAAACTCAAGCTGGACGATCCGATCACCCGATGGGCGCCGGAGTTCGGCGGCATGAGGGTGCTGCGCGACGCCGCGGGCCCGCTCGACGACACCTATCCCGCGCCGCGCGAGATCACCATCGACGACCTGATGACTCACCGCGCGGGCCTGGCCTACGGCTTCACCTCGGTCGGCCCGATCGCCTATGCGCACCAGGACGCCCTGGGCGACGTGCTGAACAGCGGCCACGCCCCCGACGCCTGGATGAAGGCCCTGGCCGGCCTGCCGCTCAGCTATCCGCCGGGCGAGCGGTTCCACTACAGTCACGCCACCGATGTCCTGGGCTTCATCGTCGGGCGCATCGCCGGCGCGACGTTCCGCGACTTCCTGATGGAGCGGATCTTCGGGCCGCTGGGCATGGCCGACACCGATTTCTACATGCCGCCTGAAAAGCGCGCCCGCGCCGCGGTGGTCTACCGCTTCGACGAGGAAGCCGGCGGCCTTAAGCCCATACCCTTCGCCCCCTATGACGCGCCCCCGGCCTTCACCGGCGGCGGCGGCGGCCTGGTCTCGACCGCCGACGACTATCTGAAATTCGCCCGCATGCTGCTGAACAAGGGCGAGGTCGACGGAGTGCGGCTGCTGAAGGCCGAGACGGTCGAGCTGATGACCCGGAACCGCCTGACCGACGCCCAGCGCGATATCCCGTTCATGGGCATCCCGTTCTGGGGCGGCCAGGGCTTCGGCCTCGGCGTCTCGGTGATCACGGATGCGGAAAAGCAGGCCTGGATGGGTGTCGGCTCCAATGGCGCCTTCGGCTGGCCCGGCGCCTTCGGCACCTGGTGGCGCGCCGACCCGGCCGAGAACATGGTGATGATCTACCTGGTCCAGAATTCCATGCCGCTTGAACCCGGTTCGGCCGCCCAGTTGGCCACGGGACAACGGCTGGCGGCCCAGGCGGCGTTGCCGATGTTCCAGGCCATCGTCCATGCGGCTTTGGGGCGGTAGGCGGGACGGCGCGTGTCGAAGCACGCACTCGCGCCCCCAACCCGTACCTCCCTGGATCGTTCAGCCTAACGTCGCTCGTGTCCGTGAAAAATGCGAGTCACGACCACGCGCCGACCTCTGACCGCCTTCAACTCCTCGGCGAGGTCGTCGTCGATCCGAACGGTGAAGCCATCGCCAGCCATGCCGCGATGTTCCATGTTCGTTCGCCCGTTGTCAACTATCCAGGAAGCTCCGCAGCTTCCGCGACCGGCTCGGGTGTTTCAGCTTGCGCAGGGCCTTGGCCTCGATCTGACGGATCCGTTCGCGGGTGACGCTGAACTGCTGGCCGACCTCTTCGAGGGTGTGGTCGGTGTTCATGCCGATGCCGAAACGCATGCGCAGCACGCGTTCTTCCCGCGGGGTCAGCGAGGCGAGCACGCGGGTCGTGGTTTCGCGCAGATTGGACTGGATGGCCGCGTCGATCGGCAGGACCGCGTTCTTGTCCTCGATGAAGTCGCCCAGGTGGCTGTCTTCCTCGTCCCCGATCGGGGTTTCGAGGCTGATGGGCTCCTTGGCGATCTTCAGGACCTTGCGGACCTTTTCCAGCGGCATGGCCAGCTTTTCAGCCAACTCTTCCGGCGTCGGCTCGCGGCCGATCTCATGCAGCATCTGGCGGGACGTGCGGACGATCTTGTTGATCGTCTCGATCATGTGCACCGGGATGCGGATGGTGCGGGCCTGGTCGGCGATCGAGCGCGTGATCGCCTGGCGAATCCACCAGGTGGCGTAGGTCGAGAACTTGTAGCCGCGGCGGTATTCGAACTTATCGACCGCCTTCATCAGGCCGATATTGCCCTCCTGGATCAGGTCCAGGAACTGCAGGCCGCGGTTGGTGTATTTCTTGGCGATCGAGATGACCAGGCGCAGGTTGGCCTCGACCATCTCCTTCTTGGCCTGACGGGCCTCGCGCTCGCCCTTCTGCACGGTCTGGACGATGCGGCGATAGTCGTCGATCGGCAGGCCGGTCTCGGTGGCCAGGACGCCGATCTCGCTGCGGATGTCGACGATCTGGCCATTGTCGTTCTCGGCGAACTTGGTCCAGCGCACGCCCAGGGCCTTGACCGTCTCCAGCCAATTCGGGTCGAGCTCGGAACCGAAATAGGCGCGCACGAACTCGCCGCGCGAGATGCCGAAGCTGTCAGCCAGACGCAACAGACGGCCTTCCAGACCGATCAGGCGCCGATTGATCGCATAGAGCTGGTCGACCAGGGCCTCGATGCGGTTGTTGTTCAGTTTCAGCGTCTTCAGGTGATGGACGATCGTCGTCGTGGCGTTTTCGTAGGCGCGCCGATCAGCCTCCGGCAGGTCCTCGCCCTTCAGGCGGCGGCGGACCAGTTTTTCCTGCAGGGCGCGGAAAGCCTCGAACTCGCTGGCGATGGCGTCCAGGGTGGCCATCACGCCTTCGCGCAGTTCGGCCTCCATGGCGCTGACCGTGGGGCCCGCGCCGTCATCGAAATCGTCCTCGTCGTCGCCGCCCTCGCCTTCGGCCCGGGCTTCCGCGCCCTCGGCTTCGGGTTCTGCCTCGGCCGCCTCGGCCGGCGGGGCGATCGCGGGGTTGACGCCGCCATAGGTCTGTTCGAGGTCGATCACCTCGCGCAGCAGGATCCGGCCGCCGCCCAGTTCCTCGCGCCACACCATGATGGCTTCGAAGGTCAGGGCGCTTTCGCACAGGCCGCGGATCATCGTGTCGCGGCCGGCCTCGATCCGCTTGGCGATGGCGATCTCGCCCTCGCGCGACAACAGTTCGACCGAGCCCATTTCGCGCAGGTACATCCGCACCGGATCGTCGGTGCGGTCATAGGCGCTTTCCTTGGCGGCGGTTTCAGCGACCGCCGATTCCTCGCGCACCGCGACCTCGCCGGCGCCCTCGGCGGCTTCGCCGTCTTCCTCGGCCTCGACCACGTTGACGCCCATCTCGCTCAGCATGGCGAGGGTGTCTTCGATCGCTTCGGAGGTGACTTCCTCGGACGGCAGCACCTTGTTCAGCTCGTCCATCGTGACGTAGCCGCGGGCCTTGGCCTGCTTGATGAACTTTTTGACGCCCGCGTCGGTCAGGTCCAGCAGCGGACCGTCGGACGGGGTTTCGACTTCGGTGGCTTCAGCCGTGTTGCTCATTTAAATCTCCGACGCCGGCGCGGCGGGCTCTGGAACCCGCGCGCTCGGCTCAAATGTCATGCAAGCGTTCGGCCAGTCCGTTGATCATAGAGAATGCTCTCCTAATCATTAAGACGTCCCGTCCGCCCATACCGTTCCCGTCCCGATCGCCTTGCGCAGGGCGTCTCGCTCGATCTTCATACGCTCGATCGCTTCCATGCCGGATCGACCGTCAAGATCCCTCTTGGCGGTCTCTATAGCCGTATCGAGCGCGGACATCCGAGTGAGAAGCTCGAAAGCACGCGACCACTGGGACCTGGCGACGGCTGGGGGGGTGTCCGATTCCAGGAAGGGAGCGCCCGATTTCTGGGCCGCCCTGTCGATCTCACCTAGCAACGCGCCGAATCCTCGTCCTGCCAGATGGCGTGCCAGAACCTCCGTGTCAAGGATATCGGCTTCCAGCCGCAGGCGAATGATTTCACTCGCCAAATCCTTCAGGGCCGGATCGACGAATCCATGCTCCTCGAACGCCTCCATATGGGGGTCGAGGCGCGGAGGATCATAAAGGGCGCCCTGGGCCAGCGCCGCGGCGACCGGATCCAGGGCGCGGCGCAGGTTCAGGCCCGCCGCGCGGCCTTCCGCCGTGAGCGGAGCATCCTCGTAGTCCGGCCGGCGTGGATCGCGGCGCCAGGGCCTGGCCCGCCCCCCCGCCGTGCGCCCCTTGGGCGACGATGTGTCGCGACCCAATAATGTGTCCAAACGACTCAGCAGATCGTCGCGATAGGCCGAGGACAGGTCCTTGTCGGCGATGGCGCCGGCCGCCGCTCGCAGGCGGGCCTTCAGGGCCGCCCGGCGTTCGGGCGTGTCCAGGGTTTCGAGATCGCGCTCGCGGGTGAACAGCACCTCGACAAACGGACGGGTCTGGGCCAGTTGCGCCTTCAGCGCCAAGGCCCCCTGCTCACGCAGCACATCGTCCGGGTCCTTGCCGCCCGTCACGATGGCGAACTGGAACGACCGGCCGGCTTTCAAGAGCGGCAGCGCCCGGTCCACGACGCGCGACGCCGCCCGCTGGCCCGCCGCGTCGCCGTCGAAGCACAGGGTCGGCTCCGGATGCAGCCGCCACAGCGCCTCCATCTGCTCCTCGGTCAGGGCGGTGCCCAGGGGCGCGACCGCCGCCACCCCGGCGCGCTGGCAGGCGATGGCGTCCATATAGCCCTCGACCACCACCAGGGCCGAACCCTCGGCGGCGGCGGCCATGAGCTTGCGCGCCTCGGCCAGGCCGTAGAGCGTCGAGCCCTTGTGGAAGAGCGCGGTCTCCGGCCCGTTCAGGTACTTGGCCCGCGCCTGGGGGTCCATGGCCCGGCCGCCGAACGAGACCACCCGGCCCCGCGCGTCGGCGATCGGGAAGATGATCCGGTCGCGGAACCGGTCATAGGGCGCGCCGCCGTCCTCCGGCGCGATCAGGAGGCCGGCCTCGACCAGTTCGCGCGGCTGGCCGCCCTTGGCGATCAGATAGTCCTTCAGCGCCGTGCGGTTGGCCGGCGAGAAGCCCATCCGGAACCGCGGCCATTCGCTCTCGGGCAGGCCGCGCCGGGCCAGATAGGCCCTGGCCTCCGCGCCCTCGGGCCGGCGCAGGGCCGATTCGAACCATTTGGCCGCGACCTCCAGCCAGTCCGACAGGCCCTGCCGCTCGCGCTCCACCTCGGCCGCGCGCGGGTCGGGCGCGGGCAGCGGCACGCCCGCCTCCTGGGCCAGCCGCTCGATCGCCTCGGTGAAGGAGAGCCGCTCGGTCTCCTGCAGAAACGAAATCAGGTCGCCGTTCTTGCCGCTTGAAAAGTCGTGATAAAAGCCTTTCTCATCATTGACATAGAAGGACGGGGTCTTCTCCTTGTTGAACGGCGACAGCCCGACATATTCGCGGCCCTGCCGGCGCAGCTTCACCGTCTTCCCGATCACGTCGGAAAGCCGCAACCGCGATTTGATCTCGTCAATGAAACGGTCGTCGAAGCGCACGGGCGGATGATAGCGTGGATTGCTAGCTTTGCGATCCTAGGCCGGCGGCGAACTCTACGGCCCCCGCCTCTCACCGCGGGCGATCAGCGCATCCAGTTCGGAGATCTCGCGGCGCAAGAAATGCGAACGCGCCCTGTTCGCGGCCGATTCGCCGCTGGCCAGCCGCCCGCTCTCGAGCGGCCGCAAACAGTCGCCTAGAAACGATCGCTTTTCGCGCAGGTCGCGAAGACGGGGATCATCGCTCATTTTTTGATCATAAGACAGGCTCGCCTCCCGTGCCACCACTGTTCGCGGCGTCCGGCATGGTTCTTCGCGGCGGCGCGCGGGATCGCTTTTCACCAAAGCGAGATGCGCCTTAGATAGGGTCCGCCGGCGGCGTCGGACGATGCGGACGTCGCCGGCGCCATCCGTCAATTCAGGTCTGGCCGCCGGATCCAGGGAGCCATGATGCGGACCATCGCGGTAATCGCCCTGAAGGGCGGTTCGGGAAAGACCACGGTGGCCACGCACCTGGCCCTGGCCGCCCATCTGCGCGGCCTGAAGACCCTGGTGGCGGACATCGATCCGCAACAATCCGCCGTCGAAGTGCTGCAGGCGCGCGAGCGCGAGGGCCCCGAATATATCGCCACCTCGGGCGCGGACCTCTACGCCGCCAAGTTCGCCGCGATCCGTTCCCAGAAGGACGCGATGATCATCGACACCGCCGCCGGCGCGATCGAGGACCTGGGCCACGCCATCGTCCTGGCCGACCTCTCGCTCCTGATCGTGCGCCCGACCCTGCTGGACCTCGCCGCCGCGGTGCGGACCGCCAACATCGTCCAGCGCCTGAAGAAACCGGTGATGGCGGTGATGAACCAGGCGCCGGTCCCGCGCGACGGGATCGAGGCGCCGACCGTGCAGCGGGCGCTGCGCGCGCTGAAGATGATGCGCCTGCCGCTCGTGCCGACCATCCTGCGGTCCCGGGCGATCTACCAGACGGCGCTCGAGACCGGCCGCTCGGCGGAGGAACGCGGCGACGAGGCCGCCATCCGCGAAATCGTGGCGCTGTGGGCCTTCATCGAACGCTTCACCTTCGCCAGGCGCGAGGCGCCGATCGACGGGTAGGTGCGTGCTTCGACACGGCCGCTACGCGGTCTCCTCAGCATGACGTAGGTTATTGGAATTCCAAGCAATTCGTCATGAGTAGCGCCCGCGGGGGCGTGTCGAAGCACGCACGGCGCGGCGCCGCCGCCGCGCCTACTCCGGCGCACCCATGAGGAATCGCGCGCGCAGGCGCGCCAGGGCGGCGTCGTCCAGGCCCAGGCCATCCTTCAGATAGCGGTCAAACGAACCATAGCGCCGGTCGACCTCCTCGAACGCCGCGTTCAGATAGGCCGCGCGGACGGTGAAGACCGGTTCCAGATTGGCGGCGGTCGCCGGGGGCATGGCCGAGAACATGGCGCGGTTCTTCTCGACCAGATAGCCGTTGCTGGCCAGATAGTCGGCCATGACGGTCTGGCGCGGAACGCCCAGGGCGGTGAGCAGCACCGCCGTCGCCCAGCCGGTGCGGTCCTTGCCCGCCGAGCAGTGATAGACCGCCGCGCCCGACGGGGCCTGAAGCCGCGCGAACAGCCGGCTATAGGCGTCCTTGGCGCTGGGCAGCGAGACGAACTGCCGGTTGGCGCGCACCAGGAAGGCGGCGGCCTCGTCCGGCGAGGAGATCTTGGACAAACCCGACGGCGGCGCATCGGCCGCGACGTCGGCGATCATGTGCTCGGCGCCCGGCGGCGTGCGGTCCAGCCCGCGCGCGCGCTCGGCGTCGGTGCGCAGATCGACCACCAGGGCGGGCGCGAGCCGGGCGAGCTTGGCCAGGTCGGCGTCGCTCAGCCGATCCAGTTGGTCCGACCGATAGGCCAGCCCCATCCGCACCCAGCGCCCGTCGGCGGTGCGATAGCCGCCGACATCACGGAAGTTGGGCGCGGTCGGCAGGTGCAGGCCTCGGTCGGCCGTGACCAGCGACGCGCCGTGGGCCGGCCGCAGCTCGAAATACCAGCGGTCGGCCGCCGGCAGGCCGCTCACGGTGACATGACCGTCCGCCCCGCCCTGCCCCACCAGCCGGCCTTCCGCCCCGGACGCGGCGGGCGTGGCGCGCGCGAACACGCGGACCTCGCCCGCCCGCGCCGGGGCCGTCCAGGTGACGGTGAAGACGCGCCCGTCCGTGCTGGTGACCTCGGCCTGGGTGAACGGGATCGCCCGCGCGCGCGCCGCCGCCGGTTCGGCGACAGCCGGGCCCATGGGCGCGAGGCCCCAGCCGAACACGGCCGCCGCGATCAACGCCAGGCCGAAACGTCGTGTCTTTCCCCGGTTCCCGCCCATCGGAACGCTCTCCTCCACTCTAATTCGTCGGCACGCTAGCGGAGGTTTGGCGCGAGGTCATGACACTGAGGAACTCAAGGCGCCGAACTCAGGCCAACGGAGGGCCCATCTTTCCTCATCATTCCGGCTGGAGCGAAGCGGAATGCCAGAACCCATGCCATGAACGTTCGGCGTCGGTAGCGCCGCGGAGGGTTCACGGAATGGATCCCGGTACAAGACCGGGATGACGGTGGCGTTTGGCAAGGATTTGTCGCCCCAGGAGCGACACCGCCGCCTTGACCCCGCCCGCCGCGCGCCCTAGACACGCGGCCGTTTGCGCGGGCGGGGGCGACTCCGGCCCGCTTTTTTGCAAAGATCACCCATTCCGCAGTCCCCCTGAAGGAGGCCTATCCATGGCGACCCAGCTCATGCCCGGCGCCACGGGCGTTCTGGCGCTGGCGGACGGCGTGATCCTGCAGGGGATCGGCGCCGGCGCGGTCGGCGAGGCGCTCGGCGAGGTCTGTTTCAACACGGCCATGAGTGGCTATCAGGAGATCCTGACCGACCCCTCCTACATGGCCCAGATCGTCTGTTTCACCTTCCCGCACATCGGCAATGTCGGGGTGAACCTGGAGGACGTCGAGCAGTTCGGCCAGGGCGCGGAAACCTCGGCGCGGGGCGCGATCTTCCGCGACCCGCCGACCCCGCCGGCCAACTGGCGGGCGCAGAGCGATCTCGACACCTGGCTGAAACGGCGCGGCGTGGTGGCCCTGAGCGGCGTCGACACCCGCGCCCTGACCCTGGCGATCCGGGAGCGCGGCATGCCCAACGCCGTCATCGCCCACGATCCCGACGGCCGGTTCGACCTGGACGCCCTGGTGGAGAAAGCCCGCGCCTGGCCCGGGATCTTGGGCCTGGACCTAGCCAAGGACGCCTCGTGCCTGCAACCCTTCAGCTTCACCGAGAGCCTGTGGCGGTGGCCCCAGGGCTACGCCAAGCCACCCGAACTCAAATATGAAGTCGTGGTCGTGGACTACGGAATCAAAAGGAATATCCTGCGCTCCCTGAACAGCGTCGGCGCCCATGTGACCGTGGTCCCGGCGACCACCAGCGCCGAGGACATCCTGGCGCGCGATCCCGACGGCGTCGTGCTCTCCAACGGCCCGGGCGATCCGGCGGCGACGGGCGAGTACGCCGTGCCTGAAATCAAGAAGCTGATCGACAGCGGCAAGCCGGTGTTCGGCATCTGCCTGGGCCACCAGATGCTGGCCCTGGCCATGGGCGCGCGGACCCGCAAGATGGACCAGGGCCATCACGGGGCGAACCATCCGGTCAAGGACCTGACCACCGGCAAGGTCGAGATCGTCTCGATGAACCACGGCTTCACCGTCGATCGCGACAGCCTGCCCGAGCCGGTCCAGGAAACCCACGTCTCGCTGTTCGACGGCACCAATGCGGGCCTGGCGCTGAAGAACCGGCCGGTGTTCTCGGTCCAGCACCACCCCGAAGCCTCTCCGGGGCCGACGGATTCGCTCTACATCTTCGAGCGCTTCGCCAAGCTGATGGAGGGTGCCCGGTAAGGCCCGACAGCGCCATCGCGCCCGCCGCCCTTGCGCCGGGTCGACTCCGCCTCTAAACGAGCGCCTTAACCTGCAATCTGTCGGCGAGGGACGCGGCCAAGGCCGCGGGCTCGCCCTTGCGCGCGAGATGAGATGCCCAAACGCACCGATATCGGCTCGATCCTGATCATCGGGGCCGGCCCCATCGTCATCGGCCAGGCCTGTGAATTCGACTATTCCGGGGTCCAGGCCTGCAAGGCCCTGCGCGGCGAGGGCTATCGGATCATCCTGGTCAATTCCAATCCGGCCACGATCATGACCGACCCGGACGTGGCCGACGCGACCTATATCGAGCCGATCACGCCGGAGATGGTGGCCAAGATCATCGAAAAGGAGCGTCCGGACGCCCTTCTGCCCACCATGGGCGGCCAGACCGCGCTGAACACCGCCCTGGCGCTGGAGCGCACGGGCGTCCTCGCCCAGTACGGGGTCGAGATGATCGGCGCGCGGGCCGAGGTGATCGACAAGGCCGAGGACCGGCAGAAATTCCGCGACGCCATGGACCATCTGGGGCTGGAAAGCCCCCGCTCCCACGCCGCCCATTCGATGGACGAGGCCCACGAAGGCCTGGATTTCGTCGGCTTGCCGGCGATCATCCGGCCCTCCTTCACCCTGGCCGGCACCGGCGGCGGCATCGCCTACAATGTCGAGGAGTTCCGCGAGATCGTCGAACGCGGGCTCGACCTCTCGCCCACCCACGAGGTGCTGATCGAGGAGAGCGTGCTCGGCTGGAAGGAGTTCGAGATGGAGGTGGTCCGCGACAAAGCGGACAACTGCATCATCATCTGCTCGATCGAGAATATCGACCCGATGGGCGTCCATACCGGCGACTCCATCACCGTCGCCCCGGCCCTGACCCTGACCGACAAGGAATACCAGTGGATGCGGTCGGCCTCGATCGCGGTGCTGCGCGAGATCGGGGTCGAGACCGGCGGCTCCAACGTCCAGTTCGCGGTCAATCCGGCCGATGGACGGATGGTGGTGATCGAGATGAACCCGCGGGTGTCGCGCTCCTCGGCCCTGGCCTCCAAGGCCACCGGTTTTCCGATCGCCAAGGTCGCCGCGCTCCTGGCGGTCGGCTACACCCTGGACGAACTGAAGAACGACATCACCAAGGTCACGCCGGCCAGCTTCGAGCCGACCATCGACTATGTCGTGACCAAGATTCCGCGCTTCGCCTTCGAGAAATTCCCCGGCGCCGAGCCGCTCCTGACCACCGCCATGAAGTCGGTGGGCGGAGCCATGGCCATCGGCCGCACCTTTGGCGAGAGCCTGCAAAAGGCGCTGCGTTCGCTGGAGACCGGCCTGACCGGCTTTGACGAGATTGCGCTGGACAATGATCCGGTGGAGATCCGCGCCGCGCTAGCCCGCGCCACGCCGGACCGCCTGCGCCTGACCGCTCAGGCGATGCGCTACAATTTTCCGCTGACCGAAATCCAGCGCATCACCGGCTACGATCCCTGGTTCCTGGGCGAGATCGAAACCATCATTCGCACGGAAGAGCGGGTGCGCGCGAACGGTCTGCCGAAAGATGCCAAGGGTTTGCGCCAGCTCAAGACCATGGGCTTCTCCGACGCGCGTCTGGCCGGACTGACCGGCCAGAAGGAAGCTGCGGTCCGCGCCGCCCGTCAGGCGCTGGACATCCATCCCTGCTACAAGCGCATCGACACCTGCGCCGCGGAATTCCAGGCGCTGACGCCCTACATGTATTCGACCTACGAGACGCCGGTGGGCGGCGCCGTGGTGTGCGAATCCAACCCTACCGATGCCAGGAAGATCATCATCCTGGGCGGCGGTCCCAACCGCATCG
>DATAYD010000114.1:0-16457 GCA_036272715.1 Caulobacteraceae bacterium
GCGCGGCCGGCAGCTCGAGAAGACCGCCTACGGGCTCTATCTGATCGATATCGCCAACCGGCCGCAACACCACCATCGCGTCGGCGTCGACTGACTGGATCAATGGAAGGCCGCGATGGCGAGGGCGATGACGCCCCAGGCGGCCAGGGACCCGGCGCCGCAGAAAAGCATGGTGGCGCGGGGCGACCAGCGAACGCCGTCGTCGATGTCCGCCTCGGCGTTCAACTCGTTCAGCAGCCGCTGTTGCAGCGCCAGCGCCGGCGAGGGGATATCGGACTCGGAACCGTCCGCCAGTCCCACGGAAGGCGCGGAACGCGGCGCGGGGTAAACCTGGGGCTGGAAGGGCTCCAGTGAAGTGGCGTCGATTTGTTTCAAGGTTTGCATAGTCAACACTCGAGATGTTAGCACCGGGCGCTTGCCGTATTGGCGAAGCGCCGACGGCTCTAGCCGACAACTTCGTCACGCCGGATCATCCACCCGCGGCGGTTAACATCTACGCTACGAACAGCTTTAATTTTTAAGCGACAATCATGGTTTTTATTGGGTGAACCAGGACAGAGTCCCTTACACGTTATCGTGTTCTTGGAAGCCAATCAAGCTCACGCCCAGCCATCAGCAGCGGCGAATTCTGTCCTTATGTTCATTCGCATCGCGAAAGATCCCGCCGCGGTGCTGGCGCGGTTCGTGGGCGCTGGGCGCCGGCGCCTGACCTCCCGGTTTCGGGGCTGGGGCGCGAGCCGAAGTCTTCCCATGTCGTCGTCCGCGTCATCCTGGCGCCGGCGTTCGGCTACAGCCTTTCAGCCCCTCATCGGGTAAACAACCTTCACGGCTTCGACACTTAGGCCGAAGCTCGACGCCGCGAAGTAGGTCCGTCTAACGCGGATAGAGGATGATCTGGGTGCAGCGGAACACCGCCAGCAGCCGGCCCGTGGCTTCGTCGGTGAACTCGGCGTCCCAGACCTGGGTGGTGCGGCCGCCATGCAGCAGCTTGGCGGTGACCACGCCGGAGCCCTGGGTCAGCGTGCCCATGAAGTTGCACTTGACCTCGACCGTGGTGAACCCGTTGGCGCCCTCCGGCCAGGCGGTGGAGACGCCGTAGGCGCAGAGGATGTCGGCGATGCCCAGCACCGTTCCGGCCAGCAGATAGCCGGTGTGGGCGACAAGGTCCGGCCGCACCTCGAAACGGCCGACCACGCGGCCGGCTTCAACTTCGGTGACCTCCAGGCCCAGATGCCCCGGAAGCTTGCCCTCGTTCGCCTGGTTCAGCCGCTCGACGGAGGTGGTGTTGGTCGTCACCGGCATGAACCGTCCTTACGCGAAGAGGCGATGGCGGCGCTCAAGTTACCCCGCCGGCGCGCGGCGGCCCAGATTCTTCGTTGCGAGATTCCGCGTCGCGAGATTCTTGGTTGATCGATGGCGCCAAATCACGGTTCGCGCGTTGTCCCAAACGGAGCCGTACCGCGCTTGACGCGGTTCGGCGCCTTGCGTGCAGGCCGCCAACTGGGAACGGAGACCAAAATGACGGGCAGCTATTCTAAGACATTGATCGCGGCGACGGTGTTGGCCGGAGCCCTCAGCCTTGGGGGCTGTGCGACCAAAGGCTATGTCAATCAGCAGGTTGGGAAGGTGGACTCCCGCGTCACCACCCAGGACGCGCGGCTGACGGACCACGACGCCAAGCTGGAGCAACTGGACCAGACCACGCGTGACGCGATGCAGCGCGCCGAGGCGGCCGGCAAGCTGGCCGAGGGCAAATTCCTCTACACGATGGTGCTGCAGGACGACTCGGTGAAATTCAGGATCGACAAGGCCGACCTGTCGCCCGAAGACCAGACCCGGCTGCAGACCTTCGTCGACAAGCTGAAGAATGACAACCACAACGTCTATGTGGAGATCCAGGGCCACACCGACGCGACCGGTCCCAAGGACCTGAACTATCGCCTGGGCGAAGAACGGGCCGAGGCGGTCCGCCTGTTCCTGAACAAGCAGGGCATCGCCCTGAACCGGCTCGCGACCATCTCCTATGGTCCGGATTCCCCGGCCGAGCCCAACACCACCCGTGAAGGCCGCGCGGCCAATCGCCGGGTGGTGCTGGTGGTGATGGCCTAGCCCCTAACCGATCAGTCGAACTCGCAGGCGGCCGGGGTCGCCGCGTCGCTCCCGTCAACGAGGCGGACCGACGCGGCGGGACTGGAGCTGATTAGTCAGGCCGGGGGTGGACGATCGCGTAAAGACGGCCGTGGGGGCCGGCGAACACCGGGCGCAGCCAGGGCGTCGGCGGCACGGCGCGGTCGAAAACCCAAATGAAGTCAAACCGGTCTCGTGGCAGCGCCGCCAGCATGACCGGGAGGGTGCGGCCTTGGCACGACTTGTGGAGGCCGGTGAGAAAGCTCGAGGTTGAATCGTTGAAGCCCCGCCCCTCATTATAGACCGGCCGCATCAGTTGCGCCCCGGAGACGTCCCATTCGGTGTTCACGAACGCCTCGCGACGGATAATCGCCAGGCTCGGCAATTGTTCGCGCCCGTGAAGCTGCCAACTTTCGCAATAGCTCGGCGTCGCCATGACCGCGATGCGACTGCCACGCGGCACGGCGTCGAGCGCCTTGAGCTCCGCGACGGCGGCCTCACCGCGCTGGCGCCAACCATACGTCGTCGCCGTGAGCCGGACGCCAAACAGCGCCAATCCGAGCAGGGCGATCACCGTGCGGGCGCGTCCAGCCGAGACGGCGACGCTCAGGAAAAGCATCATCGCGAATGCCGGCAGCAGCCGCTCGTCGGCATAGAACGAACCAAAAACCGTTGAGGGCAAGGCCACGAAACAGAGCCCAAGCCCCCCCGCCGCGAACAGTATCGCCATGTCTCGCCGCACGCCGCGCGCAACGAGCAGCCAGGCCGCCGCCAGACCAAGCAATCCGACCGTCGCGATATCCAGCCACCAAACCTCTGATTTGAGCACGACGATAAGCCAGGTCGCTTTGAGCACGAAATTGTACGTCGACGGAGCCGTCGCCCCCGCCGCGCCGCGCCAGACGACGATCGCCACCAGCGGCAGCGCCAGCGGCGCGGTTCTCAGTCCGGCGGCCAATAAGGCGCGCGGCGTTATCGCTCCGCTCTTCAGGACTGAACCGAGTTCCCAGCATCCGGCCACCACCACCAGCACCGCCCATCCAGCGACGTGCGCTATCCAGACGACCATCGCCAGTGGCGCGTAAATCGCCCAGCGGACGGCCAGCGGCCAAGCCCGGCCGCGAATCCACAGCGCGAACACCAGCAGCGCAAGCGCCAATGCGAGGTGGTAGTTCACAAACCCAAACAGGAACGAATAGGTGTACACGAACGGCAGGGCGAGTAGCGTCGGCGCTTCGACACGCCCCCACGCGGCCTTGGCGACCGCGAAAATGCCGGCGATCGTCAGCGGCGGAATCAGCGCGGCGGCGATCAAGGCGGCGGTTTCGGTTGGGAACAGATGGCCAAGCGGCACCATCAAGAGGTCGACGCCGAGATTGCCGACCAACGCCCAGTGGAACGAGAAATAACGGCTCAGGAACGGCGACTCCGCGCCGTGATTCATGACGTGATACCGCGCGGTGTGCGAAAAATAGTCCGGCATCATGGGCATCGGCGCGAAGACGAACGGCGCCAAGGAAACCAATGCGAGCAGCGCCCAGAACCAACCCCGGCTCCAGAACTGCGATGCGCCCCCGGGTCCCGTCATCGGTCGCGGCTCAATGAACGCTCGTATGGCATAGGTGGTCCCATCAGTGTTTCACCCGGCACCATAGCGCCGGCGTGCGACGAGGCAACGCGCGGGCGTTGTGAAACCAAGTGCGTCAGGTCGTCGTTTCCGGGTTTCCGCAAAGCCAAGATGGACGCGGCGGATCGGGTCGGATTGGCCGTCCGCGAGCGCTCATCGGGCGGGATGCATCGATCACCGCTTGCTAACCCGCGTCCGCTAGGCTCCGCCGCCCAAGGAGGAGCCCATCATGCGCGTTCTGATTACGATAGCGCTCGCCGGCGCGGCCGCGGCCGGCCTCGCCGCCTGTAGCGCGCCGCGCCCGCTGGCGATCCAGGACATGCCACGGCGCAAGGCCGGCCTCTGGCGTCAGACCGTGAACGTGGCCGGTTCGAACGCCGTCATGCCGGAGACCACGGCCTGCAGCGACGCGATCTCCGAATCGAAGCTCACCCTCCTGGGCCAGCACAAATCCCGGGACCTGTGCCAGAGCCAGTCCTTCACCCGCGATCCGGACGGCGCGATCGGGTTCAAGATCAGTTGCGACATGGGCGTCCGGGGCAAGACGGTCAGCACCGGGACCATCAGCGGCGATTTCGGCGCGCGCTACCAGATCGCCATGGACACCAAGACCACCGGCGCCCTGATCGGGCCCCCCGACACCGAGCGCAAGCTGACCATCACCGAGATCTGGGAGGGACCGTGCGCGACCGGCCAAAGGGGCGGCGATCTGATCCTGGCCGATGGCCGGAAGATCAACCTGACCGACGCGGCGCCGGGCGCGCATTATCGGTGAGGCCGCGCCGCCGGTTCCGAGACATCCGGTGCTGAGCCGGGCGGGGGACCATGCTTCGACACGCCGGCTGCTCAAGGATGACGAATATTGTTGAATTCCAATATATCCGCCGCCTCGCGCACGCGGCCCTGACCGCTTTCGGTTGCGCATTCCTCGGCGTCCGCCTATCTGGCGACTGACCTGGGCTGCTCGCCATCGGCGTCTTCCTGGCCCCCAGGGTTCAAGTCACATCGGTTCGGGGCGTCGGCATGCAGACCAAACGGCTGGGCAAAAGCGCGATCGCGGTGTCGAAGATCTGCATGGGCACGATGACCTTCGGCAACCAGGCCGACGAGGCCATGGCCCACCGGATCCTCGACAAGTCGTTCGACGCGGGGATCAATTTCTACGATACGGCCGAGAACTATCCAGTGCCGCCGCGCGAGGAATGGGCGGGTTTGACCGAGGAGATCGTCGGCCGCTGGATGAAGACCAAGAAGCGCGACGCGATCATCATGGCCACCAAGGTCTGCGGCCCCAGCCACGGCTGGCTCAAGGGCTCGCAGCGTTCGGGCATGACCGCGCTGGACCGGCACAATATCGTCCGCGCCGTCGAGGCCAGCCTGAAGCGTCTGGGGACGGACTATGTCGACCTTTACCAGACCCACTGGCCCGACCATGGCGCCCGCTATGAGGAGGCGCTGGGCGCGCTGGACGATCTGGTCCGCGAGGGCAAGGTGCGCGTCATCGGGTGCAGCAACGAGACCAGTTGGGGGCTGATGAACAGCTTGGCCGTGTCCGCCCGCGAGGGCTTCGCCCGCTGCGACACCATCCAAAACAATTACAGCCTGAACAACCGCCGCTTCGAGGATGAGCTGGCCCAGGTCTGCCGCCAGGAGGGGGTCAGCCTGATCCCCTATTCGCCCCTGGCCGGCGGCGTGCTGTCGGGAAAATATCAGGGCGGGGGGATGCCCGACGGCGCGCGGTTCTCCAACTATCTCCAGCTCGGCGGGCGGCAGGCGGCGATGGCCAAGCGGTTCGTCAACGAGAAATCCCTGGCCTCCACCGAACGCTTCGCCGCGATCGCGGTCGAGGCCGGCCTGTCGCTGGTGACCCTGGCCACGGCCTGGAGCAAGCAGCCCGACTTCGTCGCCTCGACCATCGTCGGCGCGACCCATGAGGATCAGGTCGATGACATCCTGGCCGCGGCGGACCTGACGCTGGACGACGCCGTGCTGAAGCGGATCGACGCGGTGTCGAAGGAACTCCTGTACCCGATGGGGTGACGAGGCCGCCCACGGACGCGCCCGGCGGGGTGTAGGACGCCGCGCAAGGAGGGATCGCGCGGATTCCCGCCGTCATTCCGGACGTCCCGGCGCCGGCTTACAGAGTCAGGCCGCGCGCCTTGGCCAGGTCGTCGAGCTTGGGCGACAGCGCGGTCGCGGCCTTGATGTCGGCGTCGCCTTCCTCCTTCTGGCCTTTCTTGAGCCGCCCCCAGCCGCGGCCATAGAGCGCCCAGGCATTGTTGGGCTGCAGACGCAGAACGGCCTGATAGTCGGAGATCCCCTGGTCGAACTCGCCGCGCTTCAGGTGGACCAAGGCCCGGCTGTCCAGGAAGCGAGGATCGCCAGGCAGCTCGCGCAGGGCGGCGTTGCAATCCGCCAGGGCCTTGTCCAGGTCTCGTCCCAGCATTGCCCTGGCCCAACAGCGCATATTCAGCGCCCGCGCCAGGCTGTCATCCTTGGGATTGGCCGGGATCCAGAGATCGAGCTGGGCGATCGACCGGTCCCATAGGCTCGCGGCCCCGTAGGCGCGGGCCAAGCCCAGCCTTTGCGCCGGGTCCTTGTCCGCGAGCTCGTCGGCGGCCGCGAGGTCCGCCTTGGCGCCGTTCAGGTCCTTAACGGAAACCCGCAGCTCCGCGCGCATCAGCAAAGCGCCCATATCGTCCGCCTTGAGCCTCAGCGCCGCGTCCAGGTCCGCCATGGCCAGGACCGGCTGGCGGTTCTCCAGTCGGCAGACGGCCCGCCGGCGGACATAGTCCTCGGCGGCGGGGTCGAGGGCGATCGCCTTAGTCAGGTCGGCGATGGCGTTCGGAAAGTCCCGCCTCGCCTCATAGGCCGCCGCCCGGCGCTCGAAGCCCACGGCGTCCGTCGGCGTATCGGCATAGGGCGCCGCATCGGCCGCCGGGCTGGCCGCGGCCTGGCTCGGGTTTCGTTTGCCATCCAGATTGAAGACAGGCCCACCGTTATAGGTGAAATAGATTTTGCGCTGGCTGTTCGATACATAGAGGCGGTGCGACAGGAAGAAGTCGGCGCCGAGCAGCATGTCGATGTCGTTGTTGAACTTCATGTCGCCGAACCTCAGCCGCGTGCCCTTCACTTCTTCATCACCGATCTTGAAGCTGGCGAACGGGCCGACCCAGGCGCGGAAATAGCTCTGTTTTCCGACGCCGCTGCCGATGCCCGCCGCGACCACGCCTTCGCTCGTCGGCTTGACGCCAGCGCGTTCGGCGGCGGAAAGGTTCAGTATCGACAAAGGCGAACCGCTGTCGAATTCCACCCGGATCGGGGTTCCGTTGACGCTGGCCCTGGCCCCGATGTCCGTGGCGAGGCTCGTGATGGGCACGATGTTGATCGTGGAAAAGGGTCTGTCGCCCGACCAGTAGGCCAAGGCCGCGCCCTTGCAGTTCTCGGGCTTGAAGAACCGGATAACGCCATTGGCCAGATCGTATTCGACATCGACATGGGACAGCAGGTTCTGGCCGATCAAGCCGGCGACGCCCTCGTCCAGGCCCTGCTCATTGACGAGGAAATCCATCCGGTGAAAATCGATCCCGGCCACGCTGAAGGTGTTGGCCGTGGCCAGCTTGACCTGATCGCGCCCGCCGACGCCATAGACCGTGAGATTGGGCGGCGCCGGCCCAACGCGCATACCGAACTTCGCCGCGCTGGCCGGAGCCAGGACGCTGAAGAAGAATCCGGTGTCGATAAAGAACACGCCTTCGACGCCGTTGACCTTGGCGGTGATGGTGGGACGGAGACCGCGCATGGTGATCGGGAACTCGGCCACCTTGCCGATCACGCAGCCCGCCAGCGCTTGCGGAGCCTGGCTCAGCGCGCCCAGCAAGAGCAAGATCAGCGAAACCGAACGCAACCTCATGGCGTATTTATAGGACAACCAAGCGTCAACGGAAGGCTCGCGGCGCGGCCTATATCAGTTCAGGCTGCGCGCCTCGACGCGGCGATTGGCGGGATCGCGCGGGGCGCTCGGCGCCGCCAGTTGCTCGGAGCCATAGCCCTTCGCTTCGAGACGTGAGCGATCAACACCCACCGCGACCAGGGCGTCCAGGACCGAGTCCGCGCGGGCCCGCGACAGCGCGATGTTTTTCTTTTTCGAGCCGCTGGCGTCGGTATGACCGGCGATCTCGAACCGTCGCTTGGCCAGCCAGGGCATCAGCATCGCTTCGCCGAAGCTCTTGACCTCGGCCTGGCCTTCCGGCGTCAGCTCCGCCGAACCGCTGTGGAAGGTGATCACCAGATCGTCCATCAGCGACCGCCCGGGACGCGCCTTGGCCTTGGCGACGCTCGGGGCCGGCCGGGGATGGCTCTTGGCGCCCAGGTTGAAGCCGCGGGTCCCGACTTCCGGCTGACAGGCGCCGCCATCGTCGCGGACCTGGCCGTCCGGACAGGGAACGTTCTTCATCGCCTCGGCGAAATCCTCGGGCGAATGGGCCGGCTTTGTCACCTGCGCGAACGCGGACCCGCTTGAACAGGCGAGCCCCAACACCAGCAGACCCGTCACCAGACGCATGATCTCCCCCGCGCGCCCAGACTTCGCCGCGTCGATAACCCAAGGCGCGAAATCCAGCCGAAATGATTGGCGGTCAAGTTTGGCCTTGAATAACGCCTACTTACAAGTCCCCACGGGTATCGCCATGATGGCCTCATGCAGGTTGGTGTATTTGTTGCCGGTGGTGAACGCCTCGGAGGCGATCGGCGCGTAGTCGTTATATTCGTGCGTGATCGCATTGGCGTATCCACTCTGCAGCTCGGAATATTCCCGGTGCAGGGCGTTCAGCGCGTCCAGATATTTGATCGCCAGGTCGTTGTTGTTGTTGGCGATCCGCCAGGCGGGCTTGTAGACGTCGTCGTGAAAGACGTTGCGTTCCTGGGCGCTGCAGAAATTGGCCGGCAGGTTGATCGGCGGGACCGGGGTCAAGTCCGGGCGGCGGGGCATCCGGTTCATACCCAGCGAGGCGATCGTGAAGACGCCCGGCTGGCTCGGGACCGCCGTTTCAACGACCGAGGGGCCGTAGCCGCCGGCCGCCGGCGGCGCGGGGCCGCTCAGCGACGCGACCTGCATGGGCTCGGCCTGGGGCGGCGGGGCCGGCGCGGCGATGGCCTGAACCGGCGCGGCGGCGACCGGCACGGCGACGGATAGTGAAGCGATGGCCGGTGAAGCGACGGATGGCGGCGGGGGCGCGGTTGCGATCAGCGGCGGCGCGGGCGCTGGAGCCACGGCGGGTGGGGGCGCGACGGCCAGTGGCGCGATCATCGTCGGCGCGAGCGGCGGTGATGGCGGCGGCGGCGCGTAAGTGGGTATGGCGACGGGAGGCGGCGCCGGGCTCGCGAACTCGGACGGCGCCTGGGTCGCGGCCGCAACCTCGACAGGCGCCTCGGATGGAGCCGGCGGCGGCGCCGCGGCATAGGAGGTCGGGGCGGAGCTGGCCCCTTCGTTGAACACGAACTTGGCGTTCAGGGCGCCGATGATCTGGGGGTTCTGCTGCTGGTTGCTGTGGGCCTGCACCTGGCGGCGCACCTCGACGAACAGGTCCCGGTCATCCAGGTTCGGCTGGGTCAGGGCGCTGAGCAGCGCGCTGGCGAAGAGGCTGTTTTGGGGGGCGGCCGCGCTGGGCGCCGCGCCCGGATCGCCGTCCAGCGCCACCTCGCCCGCCCCCGCCGAGAAGATGACCATGTCGCCGGCCGGCACATTGATCACGCTGGTCCCGGCCATGTTCGACCGGGTCCGCCGCAGGAAGCTGTTGTCCCGGCAGGCGTCGAAAATCATGATCACCGCGACATTGTGCTTGTCGGTGAAGAACAGGCCGCTGAGGTCGTAGCCCCAGTCGCTGACATCGCCGATGTTCTGGATGTCGGCGTCGACCGGCAACAGGTAATCGCGGCCGCGAACCTCCATACCGTAGCCGGCATAGTAGATGATCACCGTGTCGCCATCGGCGACCACGTGCTTGAAGCTGATGATCTGGCTGCGCAGGGTGTCGCCCCTGACGTCCTTGGACTCGGCGACCTCGACATGCAGCGCGCGCAGCCGGTCGGCCACGGCGTCGACATCGCGCTCCGGATTGGCCAGGGGATCGGCATTGGCGTACTGGCCGTTGCCGATCACCAGCGCGAGACGGCGAGCCTCGACCGGCGCGGCGGACATACCGATGACCAGCCCAACCGCGACGGCCAGGCCCCATCGCACTATCCCTTTGGTTGCATTCTCGAACACCAACCGCCAGCCCCTGAATCCACGGTTTAGTTTACAGACAGCGGAAGAGAATTGGAACCGGCTCGAACACCGGCATTGCCGTTCGCCTGTTCCGTTTTCGTGCATTCAACCAATGCGGGCGGTGCCCCCGTTGCGAGGCGGGCGGGCGTGGTGCGCAGTTCGCGGTTGAGCCGGAACACCATTTTCTGTAATTGCCTGGGACGATCGCGGGCGCCGCCACACGCCGCCGAGGGCCAGCGACGCCGGCTTCCGGAAGCGCCAGGAAGAAGCCTAGCCGACGCGCCATCTTCGGCGCTGAAACCGGCGCCGACGCGACCCGTTAGATCAGCGAGAGGACAAGCCGCCATGGATTATCGCCGTCTTGGATCGAGCGGACTGAAGGTCAGCGAAGTCGGTCTGGGGTGCAACAATTTCGGCATGCGCATCGGCCAGGACGAGACCAACGCCGTGGTCGACGCCTGTCTGGAGGCGGGCGTCACCTTCTTCGACACCGCCGACGTCTATGGCGGCTCCAAGTCCGAAACCATGCTGGGCGAGGCGCTGAAGGGCCGTCGCCACGAGATCGTGCTGGCCACCAAATTCGGCTACCCGATGGGCCAGGGGCCGGACAAGCAGGGCGGCTCGCGCCGGTATGTGATGCGGGCGGTCGAGGACAGCCTGAAGCGGCTGAACACCGACTATATCGACCTCTACCAGATACACCGTCCGGATCCGGACACCCCGATCGAGGAGACCCTGGGCGCGCTGGACGACCTGGTGACCCAGGGCAAGGTCCGCTACATCGGCAATTCCAACTTCAGCGGCTGGCAGATCGCCGACGCCGACTGGATTTCCCGCAACGGCCGCTTGAACCGGTTCGTCTCGGCACAGAACAATTACAGCCTTCTGGAACGCAAGGTGGAGTCCGAGGTGAGCCCCGCCTGCGAGCGGTTCGGCCTCGGCATGCTGCCTTATTTCCCGCTGGCCTCGGGCCTTTTGACCGGCAAGTACCGCCGCGGCGAGGCGCCAGGGCAAGACACCCGGCTGGCCGCCTGGGGCGCGCGGGGCCACGCCGCGCTGAGCGACGAGAATTTCGACCGGCTGGAGAACCTGTCCAAATACGCCGAAGAGCGCGGGCATGATCTCCTGGAGTTGGCCTTCGGCTGGCTGCTCGGCCATGGCGTGGTGTCATCGGTGATCGCCGGGGCGACGCGGCCGGAACAGGTCACGGCCAATGCCGCGGCCGCCGGCTGGAAACTGACGGCGCAGGAAGTGGCCGAAGTGTCGGAATTGGCGAAATAGCCAAAGGGAACGATCCGATGACCCAGACCGAAGTCAAGATCCCGACGCCGGAGGGCGACGCCCGCGCCTACGTGTTCACCCCCGAAGGCGATGGTCCCTGGCCGGCCGTGATCTTCTTCATGGACGCGCCAGCGATCCGCCCGGCCCTGTTCCAGATGTGCGAGCGCCTGGCCAGCCACGGCTACTACGTGCTGCTGCCCGACATGTTCTGGCGCGCTGGGCCCTACGCGCCGATCAACGTCAAGGAAGCGATGAAGGACGAGGAGACACGCCGGGTGATATTCGGCAAGTTCATGGCCTCGACCGATCCGGAAAAGTCGACCCGCGACACCGGCGCCTTCCTGGACTGGCTATCCAAGCAGCCGCGGGTGAAGGGCGATAAGGTCGGCTGCACCGGCTATTGCATGGGCGCCGGCCTTTCCTTGCACGCCGCCGGCCATTTCCCGGACCGGATCGTCGCCAGCGCCGGCTTCCATGGCGGCCGCCTGGCCACCGACGCGCCGGACAGCCCTCACCTGCTGGCGCCCAGGATCAAGGCCAAGGTCTATGTCGGCGGCGCGGACGAGGACGCCGGCTTCCCGCCCGAACAGGCCGACAGCCTGCGCGACGCCTTGACCGCGGCCGGCGTCGAGAACACGGTCGAGATCTATGAAGGCGCCAAGCACGGCTATGCGCCGCCGGACATGCCGGTCTATGACGAGGCCGCCTCGGAGCGGCATTGGCGCGAGATGCTGAAGCTGTTCGACGAGACGTTGAAATAAGCCGATCTCTAGCCCCCTGGCGAAATCGGCGGCTCGCCCTAACCTAAGCAGGGGCAGAGTCGCCGGCGCGGTCGGCGCAAGGGGATATCGAGGCGCTTGGCCGACACCTGGACTCACAAGATGGCGCGCGTGTGCGTTCGGCCCCTGATCGGGACCGGCGTCACGCCCAACCACATCACCACCCTGCGCGTGGCCACCGGCCTGGCTTCCTGCGCCGCGGTGGCGCTGGGCACGCCGTCGGGCGCGCTCTGGGGCGGGGTGCTCTGGCTGGCGTCGGCCTTCCTCGACCGGGCCGACGGCGAGTTGGCGCGGATCGGCGACATGAAGAGCCGGGGCGGTCATCTCTATGACTATTATTCCGACGCCCTGATCAATTCGCTGGTGTTCGCGGGGGCGGGGATCGGCGCGCGCCATGGCTGGATGGGCGTCTGGGCCGCGCCGACCGGGGTGGTCGCGGCCGTGTCCATGCTGGTCTGCTGGGTGGTCGGCGAGTGGTACCAGCAACTCGAGGGATCGGGGGAAAAGGCTTATGCCGGCCGCTGGGGTTTCGACATGGACGACGGCCTGTATCTGATCGCGCCCCTGATCTGGTTCGGCCTGATGAGCTTCGTGGTCCTCGGCGCCGCCGTGGCCACGTCGTGCATGGCGATCCTGATCATCGTCCGCTACCGCCGGCTGCGGGCGCGGCGGGGGTTGGCGAGGTAGCGGGCGGAGGGGGTTGGCGCCGGCCGTGGATCAGTCCTTACCCCTAGTTTCGTATATAATTCCCTTTTGTAAGGTATTCACGGCGCGCGCCGGAGCGGCCTTCTGACCGGTTGAGTCTATAGGCCACCGGGACAAGCCCGGTGGTGACGAATATTTGCTCAGCTCGCCGCCGAACCGGACAGCCGTGCGACAAGCGCGGCGATGACGTGAAAGAGGGGACGTGGACGCAGGAAAGAACGACGCAATCCCCTAAACCCTGAACTTATACGCCTCGCCCGGCTTGCGCTCGACGTCGGGGGGGAAGTTGGCGCGTTTTTCGGCGAAGTACTGGGCGCGGTGGTCGCCCTCGGCGGCGGCGTTGTAGGTGATGTAGAGGATGCGCCGGTCGGCGTCGGTGTGGTTCGGCTTGGAGGCGTGCGGGGCGTAGCTGTCGAAGAACAGCACGTCGCCCGGCTCGGCCGGCACGGGAATCAGGGCGAAGCTGGCCATCTGCTCGGCCGTCAGCGGCGCCCATTCCTCGCCGATCAGGCCGGCGAACCGCGGCGCGTTGGCCATTTCCAGGCAGCCGTTCTCCAAAGTGGCGCGGTCGATGCAGACCAGGGCGGTGACGAACAGCGGGGCGTAGCGCGACCAGCCGGCCTGCTTGTCCTGGTGCGGCTCGAAGCCCGCCCCGCCGGCCATCTTGAAATTGACCTTGTCCTTGAACATCACCGCCGGCGCGCCCAGCAACGCCTCGACCGCGGCCTTCATGCGGCCATGGACCAGGGCGTCGAACCCGGGATGGAACGGGCAGAAGTTCTCGATCCGCTGGATCAGCCGCACCGAGGGATCGCGCAGGCTGGGCTCGGCATAGACCATCTCGACGCCGGGCTGTTCCGGCCGCCGGCGCAATTCCTCGGTCCAGTCTCCCAGCGCGGCCATCTCCTCGGCCGAGAAGAAACCCGGCGCCGCGCACCAGCCGTGGCGGGCGTATCGATCGAGTTGGTCGGGCGAGA
Source organism: Caulobacteraceae bacterium (assembly GCA_036272715.1). Taxonomy (GTDB): domain Bacteria; phylum Pseudomonadota; class Alphaproteobacteria; order Caulobacterales; family Caulobacteraceae; genus Poindextera. The sequence goes on from DATAYD010000114.1 coordinate 13,765, forward strand.
GCAGCGCATCGGTCGCCGGAAACGTCGCGGTCGGGGTCATGGGCGCCTCGGTCAGCCGGTCGTGGCCGCGAGTTGCGGCAGGATGATCTCGCGGGCGCGAACCACATCCTCGGGAAAATCGATCTCGGTCCAAGGCAGGTCGCCCACGTCCTGGGCGGTGAAGCGCGTCGGATCCTCCAGGATCAGGTCGCGGATCGCCTCCTCGTATTCGAGCATGCCGCCGCCGGCGTCGGCCAGGGCCTGGCACTGAGCCGCCAGGCGCGCGGCCATGGCCGGCGAGAAGCGGAAGAAGCCGACCGACTCGCCGTGCCGGTCGTGGGCGAACTCGGGCTTCTTGCGGAAGTCGACGATCGCGTCGCCGCGGAAACAGACCTTGACCGGTTCGTCGCCGGGCTCGAGCTCCGGATCGACCAGCAGGACGACCTCGCCCTCGCCGTCCAGCAACCGTTCGATCATCCGGTCGTCGTGCAGCACGTCGCCGTCCATCACCAGCACCGGCCGACCGGATTCCAGCGCCGCTCTCTGCACCAGCAGGGACAGCAGGCTGCCCTCCCGGTAGCGGGGGTTCTCGATATAAGACACTGGAATTCCCGGGCGCATCCGCTCCACCGCCCGCCGCAATCGCTCACCCTCGTGGCCGATGGTGATCGCGGCGGCGCCGATCCCGGCCGCCTCGAGCGTCTTCAGCCGCCGCTCCAGCAGCGAGACGCCGTCGAATTCGAGCAGGACCTTGGGGCCGTCATGGCCGTCGGAGAGGCGCCGGCCATAGCCCGCCGCCAAAATAATCGCCACGTAATCGGCCCGCGCGTATGACAATTTGATGTCTGCTTCATTACATTTTTGATGCACGAGGATATAAGCTGTGCGCCGGGTCCGAGGCAAACGCCCCGGGGCGCCGAGGCTGGTGAAGGGGCTCATGAATAGTTTCGCGCGCCGGATCGGCTCGAACATTCCCGCCCAGGCGCCGCTGGCTCCGCTGAAGGCGACCACGGCGCTGCGCCGGGAAATCTTTTCGCCCGCGCTGTCGTTCCTGATGGAGGCGCATAACGGGCTGTCGGCCAAGCTGGCCGAGGAGGCCGGGTTCCGCGGGGTCTGGGCCTCGGGCCTGTCGATCTCAGCGAGCCTGGGCTTGCGCGATTCCAACGAGGCGTCCTGGACCCAGGTCCTGGAGATCCTGGAATACATGGTCGACGCGACCGATCTGCCGATCCTGGTCGACGGCGACACCGGTCACGGCAATTTCAACAACGTCCGCCGTTTCGTGCGCAAGCTGGGCGAGCGCGGCGTCGGCGGGGTCTGTATCGAGGACAAGCTGTTCCCGAAGGCCAATTCCTTCATCGGCGAGGCCCAGCCCCTGGCCGACATCGAAGAGTTCTGCGGGCGCCTGAAGGCCGGCAAGGACAGCCAGGTCGACGATGATTTCATCATCGTGGCCCGGACCGAAGCCTTGATCTCCGGCTGGCCGATGGACGAGGCCCTGAAGCGCGCCGAGGCCTATCACGCGGCCGGCGCCGACGCGATCCTGATCCATTCCAAGAAGCCCGACGCCGAGCAGATCTTCGAATTCCGCCGCCGCTGGGGCGACCGCGCGCCCGTGGTGATCGTGCCGACCACCTATCATTCGACGCCCACCGAGCTGTTCCGCCAAGCCGGCGTCTCCACCGTGATCTGGGCCAACCATATGCTGCGCGCTTCGATCACCGCGATGCGCGAGATCGCCCGGCGCATCCACCAGGACGAATCGCTGCGGGACGTCGAGGGCCGCGTGGCCGGGGTGAAGGATGTGTTCCGCCTGGTCGGCAACGATGAGCTGGAAGCCGCCGAGGCCCGCTACCTGCCCGCGCCGCAGCGCCAGCGGGCGGTGGTGCTGGCCGCCTCGCGCGGGGAACTGGGCGAGCTGACCAAGGACCGGCCCAAATGCATGATCGACGTGCGGGGCCAACCCCTGCTGCAACGGCTGGTCTCGACCCTGACCGAAAGCGGCGTCCGCGAGACCGTGGTGGTGCGCGGCTATCGCAAGGACGCGGTCAGCGCCTGGGGGGCCAAGCTGGTCGACAATGACCGCTATGGCGAGACCGGCGAGGTCTATTCGCTCGGCATGGCCAGCACGTCGCTGTCGGGCGAACTGGTGCTGGCTTACGGCGACGTGCTGTTCCGCCGCTACATCCTGGACAGCCTCCTGGCCAGCGGCGCCGATATCGTGCTGGCGGTCGACGCGCGGCCATGGACACCGGGCTCGGCGGCCGGCCCGCGCGACCTGGTGGCCGCCGATCACCGGTTCTCCGGCGATTATCTGGACGACCAGCCCGCGCATCTGGTCTCGATGGCCGCCGCCGATATCCCGTCGCCCCAGACCGCCGGCGAATGGATGGGCCTGGCGCGGCTGAGCAGCCGCGGTTCTGAATGGCTGGTCGAGGAGATCGAGGCTCTGAAGGCCGAAGGGCTCTACGAGACCGCCGACCTGCCGACCCTGTTCACCCGCCTGGCCGCGCGCCATCCGGTGCGGATCAAGTATTTCACCGGCCACTGGATGGACGTGGACACGCTGGCCGACCTGGCGGACGCCCGTAATTTCACATGATCCTTCCTCCATTGACCTCCAAATCCTCCCCCATCGGGGGAGGGGGACCACGAAGTGGTGAAGGGGTCCGCCGCCGCGCCGGCGCGGACGAAGAAGAGCCCCCTCAGTCGCT
>DATAYD010000115.1:0-16718 GCA_036272715.1 Caulobacteraceae bacterium
CGGTCTGCACGGATCAGCACCGTCTGCGAGCGGGGATCGGGAACGGCGAACTTGGCCGCCAGGTCGCGGGCCAGGGTGTCGAGCGTGGTCGGATTGTCGACGATCGGGATCTGGCCATTGTCGCGGATCGAAATATAGGTCGGCTTCTTCGGGTGGGCGTCGGCCGGGTTCGGGATCGCCGGCGGCAGGTCGATCTTGATGGCCAGGGTGGACGGCGGCGCGGAAACCATGAAGATGATCAGAAGCACCAGCATGACGTACACGAACGGGGTCACATTGATGTCGGCGTTTTGACCGAGAGCGTAACGTCCGCCCCTTTTGCCACCGAGCTTGGCCGCCATACATCAGTCTCCCTGGACTCCCGCACGCGCGGGCCTGCTATCACCTTCACCAAAATCACATCGCCCCCCCTGAAGTAAAGTCCAACAATGCAAACAGCGTTATCCGCGCCGATCCGGCGGTCCCGATGAGCCGCTTCACCCTCGACGCCTATGTCACCGCCGCCCTGTTCGATCGCGACGGCCAGGCCGTGTTCACCCTGGGCGACGGCGGCGTGCGCTTCGAGAGCGGCGCGCGCATCGACGCCCATGACGGCGCCATCCTCTGCGCGGCCGCCCATCCCGGCGGGGCGGGACTGGTCACCGGCGGCGATGACGGCCGGGTGGTCTGGTCCCAGGCCGCCGGCGCCAGCCCGGTCGCCGAGGTCCGCAATCGCTGGATCGATTCGCTGGCGGCCAGCCCGGCCTCGGGCCTGATCGCTTTCAGCGCCGGGCGCGACCTGCATGTGCGCGATACGGCGGACGCCGCGTTCGAGCGGGTCTTCACCCACGAAAAGTCGGTCGCCGACGTGGCGTTCGACGCCAAGGGCCGGCGCCTGGCGGCCGCCACCTATGGCGGGGCGTCGCTCTGGTACGCCCGCATCGCCGAGCAGAGGCCGGTGCATCTGAAATGGGCCGGCAGCCATATCGCCGTCGCCTTCAGCCCCGACGGCAAGTTCCTGATGTCGTCGATGCAGGAAAACCAACTGCATGGCTGGCGGTTGGCGGACGCCAAGGACCTGCGCATGGGCGGCTATCCGGCCAAGGTCAAAAGCCTGGTCTTCCTGGCCAAGGGCGCGCTTCTGGCCACCTCCGGCGCGCCGGGGGCGGTGGTCTGGCCGTTCGGCGGCGCGAACGGGCCGATGGGCAAGGATGCCGCCGAGATCGGCTTCGACAAAGCGGCCCTGGTCGCCCGTGTCGCCGGCGCGCCCGACCGGACCATCCTGGCCGCCGGTCTGGACGATGGCAGGGTCTGGGCCTGCGACCTGACCTCGCGCCGGCTGGAGCCGATCAAGGCCGAAAAGGGCGCGCCGATCAGCGCCTTGGCGGTCTCCCCGGACGGCAAGCGGCTAGCGTTCGGCGATGAAGAAGGCCAAGCGGGGGTGCTGGAGCTGGAGGGGTTTTAGAAGCCCCGCATCTCCGCGAACGCCTCGAACGGTTCGCGCCGGGTGCGCAGGCTGTTGATCGGGGCGGATTCGTCGCGGAAGCCCATGGCCATGCCGCTGAACAGCATGTGATCCTCGGGCAGGCCGATGAATTCGCCGACCGTCCGCGGCAGGCGCGCCCAGAATTCCTGGGCGCAGGTGTCCAGGCCCCGCTCGATCGCCAGCAGCATCACGGTCTGCATGTACATGCCGACATCCGACCATTGCGGCGGCCCCACCTTGCGGTCGAGAAAGAAGAACAGGCCCACCGGCGCGCCGAAGAATTCGACATTGCGAGCGACGTGAGCCAGCCGCGCCCCGCGGTTCTCCCGCGGGACGTCGATGGTCGCGTACATGTCCTCCCCGCACAGATAGCGGCGGGTGCGGAACGGATCCCATAGGTCGGGCGGATAGACGTCGTATTCCGGCGTCTCCAGCCCGGCGGCCAGTTTCTGCATGGCCTTGGCCTTAAGCCGCGCCAGCGGCTCGCCGGCCAGGGCGAAGACTCGCCAGGGCTGCAGATTGCCGCCCGACGGGGATCGCGCGGCGGCCTCGATGATCTCTCGCACCATGGTCCCGGGCACCGGGTCGGGACGGAACGCGCGCACCGAAACCCTGCGCTCGACCGCTTCGCTGACCTTCATGGGAGGCTCCGTGGGTTGTGGGCGAGACAGGCCCGGCTCATCTGGTTAGCATCGCGCCGCAAGGTCAAGGCAAGGGGGGTGTTCGTGACCGTGACGGCGGTGAAATCGAGGGCGGCGCCGACGGTCCGCCCGGTGCGCGGCGGGCTCGTCCGGTTCCTGGGACGGGTGATCGCCACGCTGGTGATCATCGCCCTCGTCGTCCCGCCATTGGGTGCGCTGCTCTATCGCTTCGCGCCGCCGCCGATCACCATCCTGATGGTCGAGCGCCTGTTCCAGGGCCAGGGCATGGACTATCGCTGGCGACCCCTGTCCGAGATCTCGCCCGCTCTCGCCCAGGCGGCGGTGGCGGCGGAGGACCAGCGCTTCTGCCAGCACCACGGCTTCGACATCCGGGCCATGGAAAAGGCCATGCGCCAGAACGAACGCACCGCCGAACGCGGCGGCTCCAAGCTCCGCGGCGGTTCGACCATCAGCCAGCAGACCGCCAAGAACGCCTTTCTGTGGCCGGGCCGGTCCTATGTCCGCAAGGGCCTGGAGGCCTGGTACACGGTGCTGATCGAGGCGATCTGGGGCAAGCGGCGGATCATGGAGGTCTATCTGAACGTCGCCGAACTGGGGCCTGGCGTCTATGGCGCCGAAGCCGCCGCCCATCGCTATTTCCACGAAGACGCCGACGAATTGACCCCGTCGCAGGCCGCCCGCCTGGTCGCCATCCTGCCCAGCCCGCTGAAATGGAAGCCGGTCGCGTCCGGGGCCTATGTGGCCCGCCGCTCGCGCCATATCGGCGGCGCCATGGGCGCGGTGCGCGAGGACGGCCTGGCCAGTTGTCTCAGGCGATAGCCGCCCTGACCAGGGCGCCGACCGGCGGGCTCGCGCGAAAGCCAAATCCGTCCTAGCCTCGATCCGGCGAAACCCGGGGACCGAAGTGGCGGAACGGAAATTCTTCGGCGAGCCGATCGGGCTCGCCTATCTGGCCTTCACCGAAGCCTGGGAGCGGTTCTCCTTCTACGGCATGAGCGCCCTGGTCGTGCTCTATATGACCGAGACCCTGCTTCTGCCGGGTCACGTGGAGCACGTGGCGGGGTTCGCGGCGTTCCGCGCCGCGATCCAGGGCGTGACCGGGCCGCTCTCGACCCAGGCCCTGGCCTCGATGATCTACGGGCTCTATTCGGGCCTGATCTATTTCACGCCGATCCTGGGCGGGCTCCTGGCCGACCGGGTGCTGGGCGCGCGGTGGACCGTGGCGATCGGGGCGGTGCTGATGAGCGCCGGGCACCTGGCCATGGCTTTCGACGCCAGCTTCCTGATCGCGCTCCTGTTGCTGATCGTCGGCTGCGGCTGCCTGAAGGGGAATATCTCCGCCCAGGTGGGCGCGCTCTATGGCCGCGAGGACGACGGCGGCCGCACGCGCGCCTTCGCCATTTTCAGCATCGGCATCAATGTCGGCGCGGTGGCCGGCCCCCTGGCCTGCGGCCTCCTGGCCCAGATCTATGGCTGGAGCGTGGGTTTCGGCGTGGCCGGCGTCCTGATGCTCGCCGCCTTGGCGACCTATCTGGCCGGGCTGAAACACTTCGCCGAGCCGGTCCGGCGCCAAAAGGGCCACGAGCCAAAGGTTCCCCTCACGGCCGGGGACTGGCGGACCATCGCCCTCCTGGTCGGAGTGATCGCCATCACCATCTTCCAGAGCACGTCCTACTACCAGATCAGCGATATCGGCCTGATCTGGATCCGCCAGAAGGTCGACCTGTCGACGCCGCTGGGGCCCGTGCCGGTGTCATGGTTCAACTCGGTCGACAGCTTTTCCAGCATCATTTTCGTGCCGCCGCTGTTCGCCCTCTGGCGCTGGCAGGCGCGGCGCGGCGGAGAACCGGACGACCTCGGCAAGCTCGGCCTGGGCGCGGCGATCTGCGCCGCCTCGGCCCTGGTGGCCGCCGCCGGATCGGCCCTTGCCGGTTCCGGCCGGATGAGCGTGCTCTGGCCGCTGGTCTCGTTCTTCGGCATGGGGGTGGCCTTCCTCTATTACTGGCCGACCCTGCTGGCCCTGGTCTCCCGCCGCGCGCCCGCCCAGGTCAACGGCGCCATGCTCGGCGTCGTCTTCCTCAGCCTGTTCTTCAGCAACATCACCATGGGCTGGGTCGGCGGCTTCTATGAGAAGATGAGCCCGGCCGCCTTCTGGACCCTCGACGCGGCGATCGGTTTCGCCGGCGTGCTGGCGGTGGCCGCGCTGCGGCTTCCCCTGGGCGGCGGCCTTGGCATCGGCGCCGCCAAGCCGGCCTCCGCCGGTTAATAACCTTTTGATCCAAACCACCGTGGTTTTCGTAACCATCTAGTGCGGATGCATTCCCCGCGCGCTCGCCATGCCGCCTAGCCTGGAGAGGACAGCGCGGCTGCGCGCCGCTGACGAGCGAGGGGCGGGCATGTTGGTGAAAAAGCGTAAGTTCAGCAGGCTTTTGAAGCGGCTCAACCGCAGGAGCCTCAGATTGTTGCGGCTCGGCGTTCATAAATCGCGTTCAAGCCGGCGGACAACCGCGCCATCTTCGCCCGCGGCTCCGGAGGAGCCAGCACCTCGATCTCGACGCCAAAGCGCAAAAGATCGACGCAAGCCTGTCGTGGCGAACCGACGGGATTCGAAGCGCGCCGCCCGCCCGTGGCGTCGGCCTCGTGCTCGATCCTCGTCCCCGATTGGACGTACGGCGAAGTAAGCGCCCGTTTGTTACGAGGGACCTCGTGGCCGCGATCACCAAAGTTTGTTAGCCGCGCCCGCGCCCGCGGGGTGGCGAGAATCGACAAGAGCCGGCTGGCGCGCATGGTGTATTACCGGCGCTCGACGCCGTCTCGGCCATCCCACTGGAGGTTCCCTCATGACCGCCAACCCAGGCGTCACCCTGTTCCATTCGCCGCAGTCGCGTTCCTCGGGCGCCCTGACCCTGCTCGAAGAGCTGGGCGCGCCGTTCGAACTGCGGCTGCTCAACATGAAGGCCGGCGAACAGCGCCAGCCCGGCTTCCTGGCCATCAATCCGATGGGCAAGGTGCCGGCGATCCTGCACGGCGAGGCCCTGGTCACCGAGCAGGTCGCCATCTTCATCTATCTGGCCGACCTGTTCCCCAAGGCTGGCCTCGCCCCCGCGATCGGCGACCCGCTCCGCGGACCTTATCTGCGCTGGATGGCCTTCTACGCGGCCTGCTACGAGCCCGCCCTGGTGGACAAGGCCATGAAACGCGACCAGGCCCCGCTGCCGATGTCGACCTATGGCGACTGGGACACCATGCTGGGCGCGGTGATCGGCCAACTTGCCAAGGGGCCCTACATCCTGGGCGACCGGTTCAGCGCCGCCGACGTGCTCTGGGGCGGCGGCCTCGGCTGGGGCCGCATGTTCGGCATCGTCCCGAACGAGGAACCGACCATCGCCGCCTATGTCGAACGGGTCACGAGCCGCCCCGCCTTCGTCAAGGTCGCCGCCGAGGACGCGGAACGGGCCGCCGCGCACCAGAAGGCGGTCGAGACGGCTTAGGCGGCCGCGCCGCCCTCCGGGAGAACCGGCGCGAAGCCTGGCGGGAGCGTGGTGACAGCGTATCTTTGGGCGCCACGCTGCTCGCGATCCGTCTGGGATTGATCGTCGCCTTACCCTGGCGTTTGATCCGGCCGGTCGTTGGATCGAACCTTGGGAGCTTCATGAAACCGTTTGGATTCGCCGCCGCGGCCCTGGCCGCGTTCGCCCTCGCCTCAAGCGCCCAGGCGCAAAACCAGCCGACGCCCAGTCCGGCCAAGCTGGCCGCGGCGCGCCATCTCCTGGCTGTTATGCACACCGAGCGGGTGCTCGACCAGACGACCGCGGCCGTCCTATCGACAATCGACGAGAGCCTGCCGGCGGACCAGCGCGAAGCCATGCGGGAGATTCGGCAGAGTGTGATCGACGCCATGCACGATTTCCAACCCCGGCTGATCGAGGCCTCGGCGGTGATCTACGCCAACGGTTTCACCGACGAGGAGATCGCGGCGATGGATCGCTTCTATTCCAGCCCGATCGGTCAATCGGTGCTGACGAAGCTGCCGGCCGTGAACCGCCAGATCTTGCCCTTCGTCCAAGCTGAAACGCCGGCCTTGCTGGAAAAGGCCTTGAGACGGATGTGCAAGAAGACCGCCTGTTCGCCGGAACAGCGCGAAATCTACAAAGATCTCGTTGACGCCATGAAGACCGCCACGGCGCGGCAGCCGAGCTGATCGCCCTCCACATCCGCGGCTTGCCTCCGCCCGCCGATCAGCGTATTCGCGCGGGTCCAATCGCTTAGAGGAGATTTCCCGATGGGTTACCGGGTTGCCGTCGTCGGCGCCACGGGCAATGTGGGCCGCGAAATGATGGTCATCCTGGAGGAGCTGCGCTTCCCCGTGGATGAGATTTATGCCGTGGCGTCGCGCAAATCCATGGGCATGGAAGTCAATTTCGGCGACAAGGCCCTCTATTGCCAGGCCCTGGACCAGTTCGACTTTTCCAAGGTCGACCTCGTCTTGATGTCCGCCGGCGGCAAGGTCTCGCGCGAGTGGTCGGAGACGATCGGCAAGACCGGTGCGGTGGTGATCGACAATTCCTCCGCCTGGCGGATGGACCCCGACGTGCCGCTGCTGATCCCCGAGGTGAACCCGGAATCGCTGAGCCTGCTGCGGCGCAAGAACATCATCGCCAATCCCAATTGCTCGACCATGCAGTTGATGGTGGCGCTGAAGCCGCTGCACGACGCCGCCAGGATCAAGCGGGTGGTGGTCTCGACCTACCAGTCGGTCTCGGGGGCCGGCAAGGAAGGCATGGACGAGCTTTGGAACCAGACCAAGGCGGTGTTCGTGCTGGGCCCCAGCGAGCCGAAGAAGTTCCCCAAGCAGATCGCCTTCAACGTCATCCCCTTCATCGGCGCCTTCAACGACGACGGCTATACCGACGAAGAAGCCAAGATGTGGAACGAGACCCACAAGATCCTCGATCCCGCGATCAAGCTGACCGTCACCTGCGTGCGGGTGCCGGTGTTCGTCGGCCATTCCGAGGCGGTCAACATCGAGTTCGAAAACGCCATCGACGAAGACGAAGCGCGCGACATCCTGCGCTCGGCCCCCGGCGTGGTGGTGATCGATAAGCGGGACGAGACCGGCTACATCACGCCCAAGGAAAGCCAGGGCGAATTCGGCGTGTTCGTCAGCCGCATCCGCAAGGACCCGACCGTCGAGAACGGCCTGAACCTGTGGGTGGTGTCGGACAACCTGCGCAAAGGCGCGGCCCTCAACGCCGTGCAGATCGCCGAACTGCTCCATGAGCGCGGCCTTCTGGAACGCGCCCACGCATGAGCCCTTCGCCCCCCGCCCCTTTTGCGAGGGGTGGGGGCGCGGCGCGGGGGGCGGTCATCGCCGGCGTCGCCTGCTACACCCTCTGGGGCTTGCTCCCGATCTATCTGCGCGCGGTCTCGGCGTCCGGCCCGGAGCCGCTCGAGATCATCGCCCACCGCGCCCTGTGGTCGGTCCCGTGGGCTGGCCTCCTCGCGCTGCTCGCCGGTCAGGCCCGCCAGTGCGCCCAGGTGCTGCGGACCCCGCGCACCCTCGGCCTGCTCACCGCCTCGGCGCTGCTGATCGGGCTCAACTGGACGCTCTATGTCTGGGCGGTCGCCCACGGCCGGGTGCTGGAGGGCAGTCTCGGCTATTACATCAATCCGCTGATGAACATGGCCGCCGGCGCGATCCTGTTCCGCGAGCGGCTGGACGGCTTCGGCTGGAGCGCCATCGCCCTGACGACCATCGGCGTGGTGGTCCAGACCCTGGCCCTCGGTCATCCGCCCTATATCTCGATCCTGCTGGCCCTGACCTTCACCAGCTATGGCCTGATCCGTAAACAGGTCTCCGCCGACGCCCAGACCGGCCTGTTCATCGAGTGTCTGGCCCTGGCCCCCCTGGCCCTGGGCTACATCCTCTGGATCGGCCATGGCGGCGGCGGACACTTTCTGACCCGCGTCCAGCCGACCGTGCTGTTGCTGCTGGCCGGCCCGGTAACCGTCGTCCCTTTGATGCTGTTCTCCTGGGCCGCCCGGCGATTGCCCCTCTCGACCGTCGGCTTTCTGCAGTTCATCGGCCCGACCCTGCAATTCGCCATCGGCGTCGAAGGCGGTGAAAGCCTGACGGCGCCGCGCGCGATCTCGTTCGGCTTCATCTGGATCGGCGTCGCGGTGTTCGCCGTCGGCGCTTGGCGCAAGACCAGAGGCCTGAAGGTCGCGGCCGCCTAGGTTTGCTCGCTTGCAAAAGCCCTACCCCTCGATGGGGGAGGGTTCTTTCGTCAATGCCAACCCTATCTAGAAATAGGCGACGAGGTTCCGGCGCACCCGGTCCAGGGGCGCCTCGGCCGGATCCGGCGCGTCGAAAGCCCGGCCGGTGATGGTTTCGAAGGCCTGGACATAGACCAGGGCCGTCTTCAGCACGACCTCGGCGGGAATGTCCGGGATCGGGTCGCGATAGGGATCGCAGCGCGTCGCCACCCAGTCACGGACCACGTCCTTGTCGAAACTCTCCGGCCGTTGGCCGGCTTCGAACCGCTCCGCATAGGTGCGCGCCAACCAGAACCGGCTGCTGTCGGGGGTGTGGATCTCGTCGGCCAGGACGATCCGGCCCTCGGTATCCAGCCCGAACTCATATTTGGTGTCCGCCAGGATCAGGCCGCGCTGGGCGGCGATCGCCTGGCCCCGCGCGAACAGCGCCAGGGCATGGGCCGAGACCCGGTCCCACTGCGCGCGGGTCAGAAGGCCCTGGTCCAGGATCGCCTTGGCCGACAGGGGCTCGTCATGGCCGCCGTCGAACGCCTTCGAGGTCGGGGTGACGATCGGCGCGGGCAGGGCTTGGTTGTCGCGCAAGCCCTCCGGCAACCGCGTTCCGTACATGTCCCGCGCCCCGGCTTTGTAGAGGGTCAGGATCGAGGTGGCCGTGGTCCCGGCCAGATAGGCGCGCACCACGATCTCGACGGGCAGGATGTCGAGCCCGCGACCGATCACGACACTCGGATCGGGGTATTCCAGCACATGGTTGGGGCAGATGTCGGCCGTCTGCTCGAACCAGTATCGCGCGGTCTGGGTCAACACCTGGCCCTTGAACGGTATGGCCGCCAGGATGCGGTCGAAGGCGCTGATCCGGTCGCTGGCGATCATGATCCGCCGCCCGTCCGCCAGGTCGTAATTGTCCCGCACCTTGCCCCGATAGTGGTTGGGCAGCTCGGGCACGGTCGCGTCGGCCAGGACCGGCGGGGGATTGGCGATGAGGGTGTCGAGATCCATGAACTTGATCGATCCGTTGTTCCATGGCTTTGGATCACGCCGGCTGGACGCCCGCAAGCCGACGGTGCTTGCTTCGGCGCCGACGCTCCACGCCCCTCCTTGGCATGACGATGTATTTTGGAATTCCACGGTCTTCGTCATGCCGGGCGACGCCCCTTTGGCGCATGTCGAAGCACGCCCGATGCATCCAAACCAGGGCTGACCCCGCGCGCCGATCGTCCTATCCTAGCCTCATGACCGACATCGCCGCTCTCGCCGACGCGCCCGAACTCCCCGCCGATCCCAGTCCGGAGCGCGATATCGCCGCCCGGCGGCTCTATCTGGTGGATGGATCGGGCTACATTTTCCGCGCCTATCACGCGCTGCCGCCGCTGACCCGGAAATCGGACGGCTTGCCGGTCGGGGCGGTGGCCGGGTTCTGCAACATGCTCTGGAAGCTGCTGGTCGAAACCCGGGCCCAGGATGACGCGCCGACCCATCTGGCGGTGGTGTTCGACCACTCGGAAAAGACCTTCCGCAACGATCTCTACGCCGAATACAAGGCCCACCGCCCCCCGGCGCCCGAGGACCTGGTGCCCCAGTTCCCGCTGATGCGCGAGGCGACCCGCGCCTTCGGCGTCCCTTGCCTGGAATTGCCCGGCTACGAAGCCGACGACCTGATCGCGGCCTATGCCTGCGCGATCCGCGACCAGGGCGGCGAAGCGGTGGTCGTCTCCTCCGACAAGGACCTGATGCAGTTGGTCGGCGAACGCGTCTCGATGTTCGACCCGATGAAGAACCTGCACATCGGCCCCGAACAGGTGTTCGAGAAGTTCGGCGTCTCGCCCGACCGGGTCGTGGACGTCCAGGCCCTGTGCGGCGACAGCGTCGACAACGTCCCCGGCGCGCCGGGGATCGGGATCAAGACCGCCGCGGCCCTGATCACCGAATATGGCGACCTGGACGCCGTCCTGGCCCGCGCCGGCGAAGTCAAACAGCAGAAGCGCCGCGAGACGCTGATCGCATTCGCCGACCAGATCCGCCTGTCGCGCGAATTGGTCCGCCTGGATTGCAACACCCCGCTGCCCGAGCCGATCGACGGCCTGGCCGTGGCCGAGCCCGATCATCAGGTGCTGGCCGCGTTCCTGGAGACCATGGAATTCCGCACCCTGGCCCGGCGAGTCGCGGAAAAGAGCGGCATGGCCGCGCCGGCCGCCGCCAAACCGGCGCGCGAGCCCGAGGCGCCGAAGCCGATCGACACCTCCGCCTACGCCCGGGTCCGCGACCTCGCCAGCCTCGACGCCTGGATCGCGGCGTCCACGGCCAAGGGCCTGATCGCCTTCGACACCGAAACCGATTCCCTGTCCTCGGCCAATTCCGGCCTGGTGGGCGTTTCGCTCGCGATCGGGCCGGGCGAGGCCTGTTACATCCCGATCGGCCACGTCGCGGCCGAGGGCCTGCAACTGGATGCGCCAGGAGACCTGGAGCAACTGCCGCTGGACGTGGTGATCGCGCGGCTGAAGCCGTTGCTCGAGGATCCCACGGTCCTGAAGGTGGCCCAGAACGCCAAGTACGACATCGCCATCCTGTCGCGCTATGGCGTCCAGGTCGCGCCGATCGAAGACACCATGCTGATCTCCTATGTGCTGGAGGCGGGCCTGCACGGCCACGGTATGGACGAACTGTCCGAGCTGCTGCTGGGCCACACCCCGATCCCGTTCAAGCAGGTGGTGGGCAGCGGCAAGGGCGAAAAGAGCTTCAAATATGTCGCCCTGGACGCGGCCACCGCCTATGCGGCCGAGGACGCCGACGTCACCCTGCGGCTCTACCAGGTCTTGAGGCCCCGCCTGGCCAAGGAAGGCCTGCTGAGCGTCTACGAGACCCTGGAGCGGCCGATGCCCGCGGTGCTGGCCGAGATGGAATGCACCGGCATCCGGATCGACCCGGACCAGTTGCGCCGCCTAAGCCACGATTTCTCGATGCGCATGAACGAGATGGAGATCGAGGCCCAGAAACTGGTCGGCCATCCGTTCAACCTGGGCAGCCCCAAACAGATCGGCGACGTGCTGTTCGGCGAGATGGGCCTGCCCGGCGCCAAGAAGACCGCCACCGGCGCCTGGGGCACCGACGCCTCGGTGCTGGAGGACCTGGCCGTCCACGGCCACGCCCTGCCGCGCCTGCTGCTCGACTGGCGCCAGCTCTCCAAACTCAAGGGCACCTATACCGATAATCTGGTCCAGGCGGTCAGCCCGCGAACCGGCCGGGTCCACACCTCCTACGCCCTGGCGTCGACCTCGACCGGGCGACTGTCCTCCAACGACCCCAACCTGCAGAACATCCCCGTCCGCACCGAGGAAGGCCGCAAGATCCGCAAGGCCTTCGTCGCCGAGCCCGGCCATGTGCTGATCAGCGCCGACTACAGCCAGATCGAACTGCGCCTCCTGGCCCACATCGGCGACATCGCCCAGTTGAAGGCCGCCTTCCAGAATGGCCTCGACATCCACGCCATGACCGCCTCGGAAATGTTCGGCGTGCCGATCGAGGGCATGCCGTCCGAGGTCCGCCGCCGCGCCAAGGCGATCAATTTCGGCATCATCTACGGCATCTCGGCCTTTGGCCTCGCCAACCAGCTATCGATCCCCCGGGATGAGGCGCAGGCCTATATCGGCGCCTATTTCGAGCGTTTCCCCGGCATCCGCGCCTATATGGATCGGACCAAGGCCGTGGTGCGCGAGCAGGGCTTCGTGACCACCCTGTTCGGCCGCAAGGTCAACATCATGGAAATCCGCTCGTCCAACCCGGCGCACCGCCAGTTCGCGGAGCGCGCGGCGATCAACGCCCCGATCCAAGGCACCGCCGCCGACGTGATCCGCCGGGCGATGATCCGCATGCCCGGCGCGCTGGAGCGGGCGGGGCTGAAGGCCCGCATGCTGCTTCAGGTCCACGACGAACTGGTGTTCGAGGCGCCGGCGGCCGAGGCCGAGGCGGTCCGCGCCCTGGCCCGCGCGGTGATGGAGCGCGCCGCCGAGCCGGCCGTGGCCCTGAGCGTGCCCCTGGTGGTCGACGCCCGCGCCGCGGCGAATTGGGACGAAGCGCACTGAGCCGGCGTTTTGTCATCTGGGTCCCGATATTCGCCGGGAGTATAGGGATAGTTGAATTTGGGAACGGTGTTCCCCCCTTCAGGTAGGCCAACGAACAAGTGGCAGCCCGTCACCACCTTACGGTGCGCCGATCAGCTTTTCCAAGAAGCCGCCTCCAATCCTATCCGCATAGCGATCAACTACGGCACGTAGCATTTCTAGTGCCCGTCCTTCGGACGCGCCCTTATCCGCTGACTCGATTGGCGGGAGATCGACCCTTATGGCCTCATCACAGTCGAGCGGGGAGTAGATAAATCCTACTGGTAGCTGAGGCAGCATCACCCCGAGGATGGCCACCCCGCGCAATGGACTTGTCATGATTGTATAAGACCAAGAGGTTTGGCCAGAACGCCGGGCGTCGTGCTGTTCCGGTGTTATGCCTCCCGGAATGCGAATTGTGTCCCAAGACATCGCGGCGGCGTGCCCTTGGTAGGTGTGGCCATAAGGCGATGCAAGCAGATTGATCGCGAACCCCCCGACTGCCTCGCGTACCCTAATGCCATGCTCACGGAACAGCTCATGAAAAGCACGCCAAAATCGTAGTTCCGGTTGACCGACATTCTCGTTGCCACACTCTATAACCATAACCTGCTGTTGCAACTCACGATCAAGTATCTCTCGGACTAAGCTACCATCGCCGATGGCTGCCTCGTTGAGATTGCCGCTCACTGTACCTGCGCGAATCTTGTGTAAACATGCCTCGGGCCGATGCGCGGCCACCAAGAAGTCGACTTCATAGTCTGGGCTACTCGTGGCTTGCCGGAGTGTTTCAAGCGCAAAGTCCAGATTTCCAGTTTCAGCTAACCGTACTCGCGCGATACGGATTGTATCGATTGCCTGGTTGGCGTGACCGGCATACGCGACCGAAACATGATCCCCGATTACAATAGCTTTGAGCCGGCCAGGAATTGCATTTGGTCGCCCCGTCGCTGCATCAGAAACCATAGTGTCAGATGCGACTATGATCCTCCGACCAAACTTCCGAGCGATCACGATGGTCATGATTTCAACGTCGAGACGTACCCAAGCTGTTGATGAGGTCCCGGAAGCGTGGCCGGGCTGGAATCACCCATCGTGTATTTTCGTGGGTCAATTCTGGCCGCATTGCATCATAAAGAAACAGTCGTTGACCTCATCCACCGCCGCAAGGTCAAGGTGCGCAACCTCCTTTGACTCCTGTGCTGGGCAGGCGGTCCGGTCGACAAACCGACGTTAAGTTGCAAACCTCATTAAGCTGCCGGATCGCCCGTGAGCGTTCGCGCTTCAGCCCAAAACCCCGGCCGCTGCACAGTAGCCATAGATATTGGTCGCCCGATACCCCCCGATTCGCCGGGATGAGTGGATGTTGCGCTGCCCCTAAGCCGCCAAGCCCGCCGTCTGCATCAGGGAGCGGACCCGGTCCAGGCTTTCCGGGGATTGCGTCAGCGCCTCGCGGGTCTGGGGCGCGCGCATCAGCTTGATCGCCTCGGCCTTGGCGCGTTCGGTGACTGGACCGATCGGCGCGGCGTGGCCGCTCGCCAGTTTGAGCAGGAAGGTCAGGCGATGCAGCACCGGCGCCTCGGCGCGGACCAGGCTGTTGATCAGTTGAGCATCGGCCTCGACCTTGGCCGCCACCGTCCCGATCTGGGTGACGATCGGCAGGGCGTCCTCCGGAACGAACCCGGCGCCGGCCACCGCTCTTTGCAGGCGGGCCAGGGCCGCCAGCTTGGCCGAGGCCGATTCGGTGCTGGCGGCGAAATCGGTCTCGAATCGCAAGGCGCCGACATTCGCGGCGATCCAGCGCGCCGCCTGGCGCTTGTTGGCCTGGCCGGCGATGTTTTCGGCGAGGTAGAGCAAGGCCTGGACCTCATCGATCGCCGAGCGGTCGGTTCCGAGCAGGTCCTCGACAAAGGCGCTGCGCAACAGCATCTGGGAGCGGGCGACAAAGGCGTCCTGGACTTCCTCCAGGGTCAGCAGGCGCCCGGCGGCGGCCGTCAGCGCCATCGCCAGCGCCCGCAGCAGCGCGATCTCGCCTTCCGGATCGCCCGGACGCAGGCGCTTCGGCCCGGTCAGCTCTTCGAGCACTCGACGGGCGATCGCGGTGCGGACCTTGTTGAAGTGCGGGCCGTCCAGCCAGTTGGCCAGGCGCGCCGCCGCGCCTTTGATCGGCGGCATCATATCGCTGACGGCCGGGTCGATATTGACCAGCGATTCAACCATCTCGCTCGCCGCCAGGCGGGCCATCGCGGCCACCGAGCCGCCCAGGTCCAATCCTGGCCCCAGAAGCTCCATCAGCCCGCTGCGGCCGCCCAGCATCTCGGCGAGCGGCTCCTCGAGGACGTGGAAGGCCAGGGTGCGCGCCGCCGGCGCCTGGGGCGCGGCGTCGGCCAGGTCGAGCAAACGGTTGACCTTTTCAGGCCAGCTCGCGGCGACGCCGATATAACCGGCCACGCCGGCGCCCAGCAGGTAGTGCCGCTCGCCGTGGCCGACCAACTTTTCAGCGACCGCGGCGAAGGTGGCTGTGTCGACCCGGGGCAGGACGCCGGTCTTGGCGTCCTTCAGCACGCGATCGATGGCCGCCTGGGCCAGCTTGTGGAACGACCGCATGATCTCGTGGACGCCGATGCCCCGCGCCTGGGCTTCCGGAACCGCCACCTTCTGGACGGCGTGCTGCAGGTCCATTCCCGACGCGTCGAGCTTTTCGATCAGGTCGGGGCGGTGCAGCAGTTCGAACGGCGTCGCCTTCTGCCGCGCCAGCCAGCCTTCCAGGAGCCGCCCGATCACTTCGCGGGCGTGCAGGGTGTAGAGGTCCTGCGGGCTGACACAGAGCGGCTCGGTGTCCTCGCGCGGCTTTTTGGGCTTGGCGGTTTCGGGCGCTCCCTTGTTCAGGATGCTGACCGATTTGAACTCGCGGGTGTCCTCGTCGAGCGTTTCCTTGGTCACCCTGACGGCGACACAGCGGCCCTCGGCCAGCATTTCCTCCGCGGTCTCGATCGCCCGCGCGCGCTCTTCGGTCGCCAGTTGGAGGGTCCAGGGCGCGCCTTGTTGACGTCGCGCCATGACCTCGTAGTGCACCTGAGCGTCGTTCATTTCCACCTCGCTGCCGAGGTCAGAGCATGGAGCAACATGCTTAAGAGGGGATTGAAATTAATATTCGCCACAGTTTCGCCCGCCAAGCTTGCTCAAAGCCCGATCTTCGAAGACTGCGGTCGCTGCTCGCCTTGAACAAAAAGACGTCTCGCCGGTTTTGACGTCTGCACTGCAAGCGGGCATCCGTGGTCGCCGGAATTCATCTTGGATTCCGGCACAGGACGAACTAGGACGCGCCCATGGCGAAAATTACGCTGGTCGACGACGACGAAAACATCGTCGCCTCCATTTCACTGGCCCTCGAAAGCCATGGCCACAAGGTCAAGGGCTATTTCGACGGCGCGGCTGGACTGGCGGCGCTGGAATCCGATCCCCCGGACCTGGCCATCCTTGATGTGAAGATGCCGCGCATGGACGGCATGGAGGTGCTGCGCCGCCTTCGCCAGACCTCCGAGCTGCCGGTGATCATCCTGACCTCGAAGGACGAGGAGATCGACGAGATCCTCGGCTTCAATCTCGGCGCCGACGACTATATCCACAAGCCGTTCAGCCAGAGGCTGCTGATCGAACGGGTCAAGGCCGTGCTGCGGCGGGCGGAGGGCGTCGATGGGGAGCCCCCGTCTTCCGCCGCCGCCGCGGCGGCGGGCGCCAAGGCCATCAAGCGTGGCCGCCTGACCCTGGACCCGGCGCGGCACGACTGCCTGTGGGACGGCAAGCCGGTCAAGCTGACGGTCACGGAGTTCCTGCTGCTGCAGTCGCTCGCCCAGCGCCCGGGCTTCGTGAAGAGCCGCGACAACCTGATGGACGCGGCCTACGACGACCAGGTCTATGTCGATGACCGCACCATCGACAGCCACATCAAGCGGCTGCGCAAGAAGTTCAAGGCGGTGGCCGACGATTTCGACGCCATCGAGACGCTGTATGGCGTGGGTTATCGCTACAAGGAATAATGCCCCACTTCTCCGCCCTCACCTGGCGCATCATCGGCTTCAATGCGCTGGCGCCAGATCTGGCGCTCGACGGTGTCGCGCTTCTCCTCGTCGCTGACGCGGCGCATCGTCGTGCTCAACCTCGGCGGCCTGCTCGTGCTGGTCGTCGGCTTCCTCTTTCTCAATCAGTTCCGCAACG
>DATAYD010000116.1:0-14111 GCA_036272715.1 Caulobacteraceae bacterium
CATGGATGGCTTTGATACATTGAAGAAAATTCGAGAACATAAGCAATTCAAAGATCTGCCAGTGATCATGTTCTCGGCGTCTTCCGACGAAGCGGATGTAACCGAAGCGCTGAATCTTGGCGCCAACGGCTACATGGTCAAACCGTTTACGATCGAATCGTTCATTGGAGCCTTGGGCAACGTACCCCAACTCAAATACCACGTCGTTCAATAACCGGCGGGTCCAACTCAAACGGCCGCGGAGCCGTCCGAAGCAGAAGACCCGCGACGGGGAGGGACATCATCGACCGATGTTGCCGCGGCGGCCTGATCGAACAGGCGACGCCGCGGCGAGGATGTAGGGAAAGCGCCAGATGAAGGCCAACAAGCTCCATACCGACATCTACCGGTCCATTGTGGACACGGCGGGGGAGGTGGTCATCGTCGCGAACGAACAGGACCAGATCCTCCAGTTCGATCCCACGGCGGTCCAGAAAGTGTTTGGATACGCGGCGAGCGATCTGATCGGCTCGGATATCCGGGTCCTACTGCCCGAAATGGTCGACAAGTCCCACGCCGAATTGGTTTCGCGGTTCCGGGGCCGGGTGGAAGGCCCGCTGGCGAGCATCGACCACAGTGTCGAGGGCCGGCGAAAGAACGGCAAAACCATTCCCCTGGAGCTGCTGATCGCCGAGGGGCGGGACAAGCTCGGGGGACGCTGCTTCAGTTGGGTCATGCGCGATGTGACCGAGCGGGTTCGGTTGAACGCCGAGCTTTCGGCCATCGTTGAACAAGCCAGCGCCGCGGCCGAGGTCGAACGCCAGTTGTCGCAGCAACTCTGGATCTCGAACGAAGAGCTGAAGATCGCCAACGAGGGCCTGCAGAAATTCACCTCCATCGTCGCGCACGATCTGCGCAGCCCCTTGAGGCGGATCGAGGCGTTCGTGGGGGTCCTTCAGAAGGATTTTCATCCCGAGCTGAACGACGAGGGGCGCGACATCCTCGATCGCATCGCCAACGGCACCGCGCGCATGCGCCTGATGCTCGATTCCCTGCTTCAATATTCGCGCTACAACAGCACCGCGATCGCTGGAAAGATCGCCCGACTCGAGGATGTCATTCGCGACGCCCAGAGCGCCTTCGACATGGATGCGATCGGCGTCAATGTCCGGGTCGAACTGGGGGACGTGGGGCCGGTCAAGGGCGACCCTGTGCTGTTGGCCCACGTGCTGCAGAACCTGATCGGCAACGCGGTGAAGTTCAGGTCTTCCAAGGCGCCGTCAATCACGATCGAGGCCAAGCAGACCAATGCGGAAATCTCGCTTTCCGTCACCGACAACGGCATCGGCATCGAGCCGCGCTTCGCCGACAAGATCTTCGAGATGTTCTATCGGCTGCACGACGACGACGAATATGACGGGACCGGCATCGGCCTGACCATCTGCCGCAAGATCATCAACGACCATGGCGGCCAGATCTGGTTGGACACCGGCCACAAGAGCGGGACCCGGTTCGTGTTCACGGCGCCGGCCGCGAGCGAGGCGGACCTGATGAACGATCCGGCCAAAGCCGAAGCCGTCGCGAAGGCGCGAGCGGACATCACGCGCCGTTTCGTGGCCGCCGCTCGCACTAATGCCACTCCGGCTCGAAACTGAGCTATACTCAACCCGTTGAGTCGGTGAGACGGGTTTTGCGGCGCGTCGCGAGGGCGTGAGCAAAACGGCGGCGATCAGGTCCATTGCATGACAACGACCCAGAAAAAGGTCCACGATGAGCGTATCGAGCGGGCGCTCGCCAAGAGCGAAGCCCGCTTTCGCCGTGTGGTCGAGGCCGCGCCGAACGCCATGGTGATGATCGGCGATGGCGGCCAGATAGAGATGGTCAACGCCCAGGCGGAATTGGTGTTCGGCTATCCGCGTTCGGAAATGCTGGGCCAGCCGGTCGAGATGCTGGTGCCGATGCGGTTCCGCAAGCACCATCCCGGTCTCAGGCGACTGTTCTTCGAAGACCCCAAATCCAGGCCCATGGGCGCCGGACGGGACCTCTACGGCCTCCGCAAGGATGGTAGTGAATTCCCGGTGGAGATCGGCCTCAACCCGATCGAGACCGAGGACGGGGCCATGGTGCTCTCCGCCATCGTCGACATCTCGGACCGCAAGTCCAAGGAGCGCCGCATCGAGGCCGCGTTGAAAGAAAAGGAAGTGCTGCTCGGCGAGGTGCATCACCGTGTCAAGAACAACCTGCAGATCATCCACAGCCTGCTCTATCTGCAGGCGGCGAAAATCAATGACGCGACGCTGTCGAGCCTGCTGAAGGAGAGCCAGAACCGCATCAAGTCCATGGCCCTGATTCACCAGACGCTCTACGAGTCCAAGGACTTCGCGCGGGTGGAGTTCGGGCTGTTCCTGGACACCCTCGTCCCGACCCTGGTCTCTTCCTATGCGATCGACGCGGGCCAGGCGGCGTTGTCTATCGATGCGGCGGGCGTCTCCCTGCCCATCAGCGCGGCCATCCCGTGCGGCCTGATTGTCAATGAGCTGATCTCCAATGCGCTCAAACACGCGTTTCCGGAGGGGCGGGCTGGCGTGATCACCGTCAACCTCAGAAACGAATCGCTCCGCGAGATCATCCTGACGGTGAGCGATGACGGCGTCGGCTTTCCGGAGGCGTTCGATATCCAGCAGTCGACCACGCTGGGGCTTCAGCTCGTGAGACTGTTGGCCGATCAACTGGGCGCGGAACTCACCGTCAGCCGATCGGCGCCGACTCGCTTCCAAGTCCGGTTCACGGTCGATTCATGAAGCCGGCCCGGGTCGTCGTCGTCGAGGATGAGCGGATCGTCGCGCTGCATATGCAGCAGCAGCTCACGACACTCGGCTACGACGTCGTCGCCACGGTCGCGTCGGGCGCCGCCGCCCTGAAACAGATCACCGAACGGGGGCCGGATATCGTCCTGATGGATATCCATATCGAAGGCGATATGGACGGCATCGAGACGGCATCCCGGATCCCCCCCGAACTGGGCGCCCCGGTCATCTATCTGACCGCCTATTCCGAAGAAACGACGCTGGAACGCGCGCGGGCGACCAATCCTTACGGCTATCTGATCAAACCCTATTCGGACCGGGAACTGCACGCGACCATCCAGATGGCGCTGGAGCGGCGACAGGTGGAATCGGCGCTCCGGACCAGCGAGGACCGGTTCCGCTCCATCGTCGGCGTGATCCGCGAAGGCATCTTCATCGCCGAAGCCGACACCGGCGCGTTCGTCGAGGTGAACGAACCCGGCGGCGCCATGTTTGGCTATGAACCCGGCGAACTGATCGGCGCGACCCTCGGCGCTCTTTCCGCCGGCGCGGAGCCCTATAGCGCGGCCGAGGCGGCCGACAAGGTCGCGCGAGCGGTCGCCACCGGCGAGGCGCAGCGATTCGACTGGCGTTGCCGCGGCAAGCTGGGCGATCCCATATGGGCCGAGTTCTCGGTTCAGGTCGCCCCGATCGGCGGGCGGGACATGGTGGTGGCCGTCGCCCACGACCTGACCGAGCGCCACGCCATGGAAGAACAGCTACGCCAGGTTCAGAAGATCGAGGCGATCGGCCAACTGACCGGCGGAATAGCCCACGACTTCAACAACCTGCTTGGCGTCATCATCGGCAATCTCGACCTTTTGCGGGATACCCGATTGGACGATGAGGAACTGTCCGAGCTCTCCGGCGACGCCCTGGACGCCGCGCTGCGCGGCGCCGATCTGACCCGTCAATTGCTCGCCTTCGCGCGCCGCCAGCCGCTCCAACCCCAGAAGATCGACCTCAATGGACTGGTCGACAGCACGATGAAGCTGCTGAAGCGGGTGTTGGGCGAGCATATCGACGTGTCCGTCAGCTTCGAGGAGGAGACCTGCCTGGTCTTCGCAGACCGCGCTCAGGTCGAAGCGGCCCTGACCAATCTCTGCACCAATGCGCGCGACGCCATGCCCAAAGGCGGCGCGTTGATGGTCAATGCCGGCCGACGGGTGATAGACTCCGATACCGCCGGCATGCCGCCGGACATGAAACCGGGCTGCTATTCGGTGATCGAGGTGACCGACACCGGGGTCGGTATGACGGAGGAGGTCAAGGCCCGCGTCTTCGAACCGTTCTATACGACCAAGGACCGTGACAAAGGCACCGGCCTCGGTCTCAGCGTGGTGTTCGGCTTTCTGAAGCAATCAGGCGGCCATGTCAGCCTCTACAGTGAAGTCGGCGTCGGAACGACGTTCCGGCTGTACCTTCCGTCGGCGCAAGGGGAAGTCAAATTGAGCGAAGAACCCGTTCTTGCGGATCAACTCTTAGGTTCCGGCGAAACCGTGTTGGTGGTCGAGGACGACACGCCGATCCGGCGTATCGTGGTGCGATATTTCCGCGAACTCGGCTTCAACATCATCGAAGCGAAGAACGCCGCCGAGGCCCTGGTTTTGCTCGAGGCCGGCAATATCGACATCCTGTTCACCGATGTCGTGATGCCCGGCGCGATCGACGGCGTTGAACTGGCGCGCATGGCTGGCGAGAGCTGGCCGAATCTGAATGTAATCCTGACCAGCGGTTTTCCACAGAACCACCTTGAGGACGGCCAGACGCCGACCCAGCTTCGCCTCTTGAGCAAGCCCTATCGAAAAGCGGATCTCGCGCGGGTTCTGCGCGAGACGATCACCGGACGCAACCGCGGCCGGCGGGGCTGAAAGGAACCTTAAATGTCGAAAGTGCTGATCATAGAAGACGATCTGTCCGCCATGCGCATGATCGGCCGCATCCTCGTCGATGCGGGCCATCAGACGGTGGAGGCGATCGATGGCGTGGACGGGCTGAGGCGGTTCCGCACCGAGGCGCCCGATCTGATCATCACCGACTTGATCATGCCGAAACAGGAAGGCATCCAGGTGATCACCGACATCCGCGCGTCCGGCGATCAAACGCCCATCATCGCCATATCGGGCGGCGGCTCCGGCGCCGCGGGCCTCTATCTCAGCATGGCGGAAGAGCTCGGCGCCGATGCGATCCTGGCCAAGCCCTTCCGTCCGTCGGATCTGCTGTCATTGGTCACGGAGTTGCTGGATCCGGAATTCAAGACCGACCCGGCCGGGGAGCGCAGCGGCGCTCATTCCTGATCGGCGCTTTCGCCTCGACCACGGCGTTTCGGCGAACGCGGGGCGCGAATTCCGAATAGTTCGCCTTCATAGGCTCTTGCCGTGAACCAAGCCGCGCGCCAGGGAGTTACCTCTCAGCAAGAGGAGCCTCCCCCCATGTTCGGCCTGCCTGATCTCCCTTACGCGTATGACGCCTTGCAACCGGTCATTTCCGACCGGACGATGCATTTCCACCACGACAAGCACCATGCCACCTACGTCAAGACGATGAACGACCTCCTGGAAGCGTCGGGCGACAAGCCGACGAACTTGGAGGACGTGGTGCGCGAAGCCGCGCGCGCGGATAATCGCAAGCTCTTCAACAATTCGGCCCAGGCCTGGAACCACGCTTTCTTCTGGGAGGCCATGGCGCCGGCCGGGACCAAGCCGGACAGCGGATTGACCGCGGCTATCCAGAAATCCTTCGAGGGCGAGGCGGGCCTGAAAAACGCCTTGGTGACCGAGGGCGTCGGCCATTTCGGCTCGGGCTGGGTCTGGTTGACCGCCGAGCGCGGCGGCGGCCTGAAGGTGGTCTCCACCCATGACGGCCAGAACCTGCTCACTCAGTCCGACCTGACGCCGCTGCTGGTCTGCGACCTCTGGGAGCATGCCTACTACTTGGACCACCAGAACAACCGGAAGGGCTTCCTGGAGGCCTGGTTCGACAGCTTGCCGAACTGGGAATTCGCCAATCACCAATATGCGGCCGCCCAGGGCGACGGCCACGCGTGGCGTTATCCGGAAGCCTCAGCCTAACCCGAACGGGTGCGGGCGGATATCGCCGCCGCATCTTCAATCGAAAGGGAGCCGCGCATGAACCAATCTGTCCTGGCCGATCAAAAGGGCGCCCAGCCCTTTCTGAGCGATGTCAAAACCTTGCGCGAACGGGCGCGCAAGCAGATTGAAAAAGGCGCGGTGACCGACACCTATGTCGGCGACGTCGCCAGCACCATCGATATCCTGCAATCGGTGCTGGCGACCGAGCTGGTCTGCGTGATGCGCTACACTCAACACTCCATCGTCGCGACGGGCCTGGCCAGTGAAGGCGTCAAGGCGGAGTTCGCCGAGCACGCCAAGGAAGAGCAGGGCCACGCCATGATGGTGGCCGAAAGGATCAACCAGTTGGGTGGCGAACCGGATTTCGATCCGAACGGCCTGCTGACGCGATCAGCATCGGAATACAAGACCGGCTCGAACCTCGTCACGATGATCAAGGAGAACCTGATCGCCGAGCGGATCGCCGTGGACCACTACCGCGAACTGATCCGTTATTTCGGGGACAACGACCCGACGACCCGCCTCATGATCGAAGAGATCCTGAAGGTCGAGGAAGAGCATGCCAGCGACATGACCGACCTGCTGGCCACCCACGGCGGCGGCCAGGCGTAATTCGCGACCTATCTATTGCTGCTGTTGTTGCTGCATTTGCCGGCTGGGACCGCCAAGGCCCTGCCGGCGCGTCGGCCCTGAAAACGCCGGCCGCGCGTTGCGCATGAATTCCGGTTCGGCCATGGCATAGCGGCCCTGGCGCACGGCGACCGTGACGCTGAGCGCGCTGTCCGCATCTCCCTGATAGATTCCGCGCGCCGGCGGCGTATCGCTGTAGTCGCGACCTATGGCCGCCGCCACATGACGTTCGCCGGCCGGGGTGTTGTTGGTCGGATCGAACCCGATCCAGCGCAGGGATGGCAGGAATACCTGCACCCAGGAATGGACCACGTCGGGATCGGACCGGTCGCCTTGGCCCGGATCGGTCAGCAGGTATCCGGAGACATAGCGCGCCGGGATGCCCCACGAGCGGCAGATCGCAATCATGATATGGGCATGGTCCTGAGCCACGCCGCGCCCGGCCGCGAGGACCAGATCGATCGGGCTGTCCGCCTTGGTAGGGCCGTGCTGGTACTCCAGCCCGCGATGGACGCCTTGGCAGATCGCCCGCACCGCGCTCAGCGGATCGAAGGCGCGGGCCTGGTGCAGTTGCTGGTTCTGGACGAACGCCTCGAGCGCGGGCGTGGACGCGACGAAGCCATGCGGATGCAGGAAGTCGAAACAGTCCCCGCGCAGGACCTCGCTGTTCAGCGGATCCCATTCACCGAGGTCCAGGCGGTCGGGCAGGGGCTCGGCCGGTTCCGTCTCCACGGTCGAGCGGGCCTGGATCGCCAGGTTCTCGTGCGGCTGGGGAACGTCGAAATGATAGACCGCGTTGCCGAAGGCGTCGGTGTAGGAAAAGAGTTGGACCTGCGGGTCGATCTCCAGGTCGAAACCGACCAGGCGCTGGCGGCCGTTCTCCTGCGGTTGAACCCAAAGCTCGATCACGCTTTCACGCACCGGCGCCGCGTAGTGGTACTGGGTCAGGTGGCGGATATCGAGGAGCATGAAAAAGAATCCTCAGGCCGGCAGGCGCTGTTCAAGGGGATAGGCGACAAAGGTCTCGTAGACCGCGTGGTGGATCCGGGCGCATTCGGCCACCACAGCGCCAAGCAACTGCCCGGCGGCCAGGCTCTCATCCATGTCCGCGAACTGCAGCCGGCCGCTCAGCCGCGCGGCCAGCCGCGCGGGTCCGGCCCGGTCGGAAGGGTCCAGACGCTGGGTCAGGCGCGCCAGGTGCTCTTCCATGCGCAAGGTCGAAAACCGGATCGAGCGGGGGAACTCCTGGTCGAACAACACGAACTGCAGGATCAGCCGAGGGTCGATCTCGGCGGTGTAGACCCGCAGATAGGGCTCCAGCGCGCAGGCCATGCGCAGCACCGCGATCTGAACGAAGTGGTTGCCCAGCAGGCCGCTGACCGGCCGGTCGCCGAAACAGACGTCGAGCAGCCGCGCGATCAACTGCGCGCGCTCCATATAGACGCCGAGCAGCAGGAACCGCCAACCATCGCCGTGGCTCATGGTCGAGTCGATCGCCCCCTTGATCAGGTGCAGGTCGGCGATGATCGAGTGCATGAAGGTCGACGAGGCGTGGGCGAAGGTCTGCTCGGCCAACGGGTCGGTGACCCGCAGATAGAGCATGTTGAGACGTTCCCAGGTCTCGGTGGTGATCTGGTCGCGCACTTGGCGGGCATTCTCGCGGGCCTGGGCCAGGCAACTGACGACCGAACCCTCGTCATCCCGGTCGAAGGTCAGGCTACGCACCGCGTCATAGATGGTCCGCCCGTCCAGGAACGCGACCGGATCGCCGGCGGCGGCGACGGCGACCTGAGCCACCGCGACGGCGGCGTCGTTCTGGTCGAGGGTCGCCGTCAGCATGACATCCGACAGGCGGCTCAGATGTTCGGTGCGTTCGAGATAGCGGCCGACCCAATAAAGGCTGTCGGCGACGCGGGCGAGCATCATGACAAGGTCTCCGAGTCCGACAGCACCCAAGTGTCCTTCGAGCCGCCTCCCTGGCTGGAATTGACCACCAGCGAGCCGCGTTTGAGCGCCACGCGCGTCAGGGCGCCGGGCGTCACCACGACCTTCTGGCCCGACAGCACGAATGGTCGAAGATCCACGTGTCGCGGCTCGATGGCGCCGTCGACCAGGCATGGCGCGGTGGAAAGCTGAATGGTCGGCTGGGCGATATAGTTGCTGGGGTCAGCCGCGACCCGGATCGCGAACTCGTCCCGCTCCTGGGCCGTGGCGTGGGGGCCGACCAGCATGCCATAGCCGCCGGACGCGCCCACCGCCTTGACCACCAGTTGGTCCAGATTGGCCAGGACATGCTGCAGTTGGGCCGGTTCGCGGCACAGATAGGTCTCGATATTGGGCAGGATGGCGTCCTGGTCGAGATAGTATCTGATGATCTCCGGAACGAAGGCGTAGACGGCCTTGTCGTCGGCGACGCCCGTGCCTGGCGCATTGGCGATCACGACCGCGCCGGCCCGGTAGGCGTTGAACAGCCCCGCCACGCCCAGGGACGAGTCGCGCCGGAAGGTCAGCGGGTCGATGAAATCGTCGTCGACGCGGCGGTAGATGACATCGACACGGCGTAGGCCCTCGGTGGTGCGCATATAGACGAGGTTGTCGTGCACCACGAGGTCGCGACCCTCGACCAGCGGCGCGCCCATCAGCCGCGCCAAGTAGGCGTGCTCATAATAGGCCGAGTTATAGACCCCCGGGGTCATGACCACGACCTGGGGATTGGAGCGCCAGTCCACCGCCAGCGACTTCAAGGTGGCGAGCAGATGGTCGGGATAACGCTCCACCGACTGGACGCCCGCCTCTCGATAGGCGCCAGGAAAGGTGCGCTTGGACGCGTCGCGGTTGGCGAGCATGTAGGATACGCCCGACGGGACGCGCAGATTGTCCTCCAGCACCGCGAAGGCCCCGTCTTCGCCCCGGATCAGGTCGGCGCCGCTGACGTTCACATAGCTGTTGTGCGGAACGTAGAGCCCGCGCATCTCGCGCCGATAGGACGGCGCGCCCAAAACAAGCTCCCGCGGCACCACGCCGTCGGCCAAGATCTTCTGCTCGCCATAGATGTCGGCCAGAAACATGTTCAGGGCGGTGAGCCGCTGGGTCAGGCCCGCCTCGATCTGCCGCCACTCCGCCGCCGGGATGACGCGCGGGAAGAGGTCGGTCGGGATGATCCGCTCGGTCGCGCTCTCCGCGCCGTAGACGGTGAAGGTGATGCCTTGGAGCAGGAACGATTGCTCGAGCGTGCGCTGGCGGTCGGCCAACTCGGCGGCGGTCAGGCTCGACATCGGCGATTGCAACGCCGCGTAGTGGGCGCGTACATCGCCGCTGCCGGTCAGCATCTCATCATAGGAACGCCCCGGCTGGTAGAAGGCCGCCGGGCTGGCGAGGTCGCCGGGTGAGGCTGTCGCCTGCGTCTGGGACATCTGTTTGTCCATACTCTGAATGGGCCCCACCGACGCTCCGATGCGCGTCTTGCCGATCACGCTACGCTAGGCCGGGCTCCTGTGGAAACACCACCAAGTCCCCCGCCTGACGAATATCCCTGCCCGGCGCCCACAATTCGGGCGCCGTTGTGGGGAATTTAGAGCCTCCACCTTGGCGAAGCCGCTTTGGGCGCGGTCGCCCTTGGCGCGACAGCGGTGACAAGCGCGCGCGATACACTCTATGCAGAGACTCGCGGGGACGGGCGGAGGACCGAGGATTGAGGCGACTTCGCTTCGTAGCGGCCGCGTCCGCGGCCAGTCTTTGCGTCGCGAGCGGAACATTCGCGGCCACGGCCGAAGCGCCCAAGGCCGAGGTCCGGGGCCTGGGAGATAAAATCCTGCGCGCCGAGATCCAGCAGGCCCTCGGTCGCGCGGCCCCGCCCGTCAGCCGGATCGAGGCGCGCCGCCGGGCCCGCGAGGCCGCGGACACGGCGATCGCGGTGCTGCGTTCGGAAGGCTATTACGACTACCAGGTCGACGCCGATATCGGCGAGGGCGACACGCCCCAGCCTTTCGTGACCGTGACGCCCGGCCCGCGCGCCAAATTGAAAGCGCCGACGATCATCTGGATCGGCGGGGCGCCCGACGCCGACGCCATCGCCGCGGCCGAAAAGGCCATGGCGCTGACCTCCGGCGGCCCCGGACGCGCGGCCGTGGTCGTCGCCGCCGAGGGACGAATCGTCGCGGCCATCCAAAGGCGCGGCTATGCCGACGCGGACGCCGAACCGCGCGAAGTGATCGTTGACCATGCCGACACGACCCTGCAGCCGACCTACAGGATCAAGGCCGGCGCCAAGGTCCGTTTCGACGGCGTCCGGCTCGCCAGCAAAGGCCGCACCAGCCAGAAATGGGTGCGGAAGCTGGCGCCCTGGAAGGCTGGCGAGGTCTATCGCCCCGAAGCGGTGGCCGAACTGGAGCGCCGTTTGAACGACGCCGGAGCCTTTGGCGGCGTGACCGTATCCCTGGCTCCCGAGAGCGAGGCCGTGAACGGCGAGCGGCCGGTCATCGTCAGCCTGTCGGACCGCAGCAAGGGCGCCTTGGAACTGGGCGCCAGCTATTCGACCCAGGAAGGCGCCGGCATCAACAGTAGCTGGCTGCTCTATAACCAGTTCGGCTTGGCCGACACCCTGACCAATACGCTGCAATACGCGCAGATAGACAGCCGGCTCCAGACCCAACTGTCCCTGCCGGATTGGCGTCGGCCCGAGGAGACCCTGAAACTGACGGCGGCCCTCTACCGTGATCATCCGGTCGCCTATGAGGTCTATGGGATCGGGATCTCGGCGGACCTGACCCACCGCTACGGCAAGACTTCGTTCCTGAGTTACGGCGTGTCGATCGATGGTACGGAAACCGACGAGGAGGAAGAGGCCAATTTCGTCACCAAGAGCAAGCTGCGCCGCCTGGCGACCCTGGCGACCTATGGCGCTTTCACGCTCGATCGCTCGGACGACCCGCTCAATCCCACCCGAGGTTGGAAGATCGATGGTCGGCTTCAACCGACCATGAGCCTGGGCGACGGATCGGTCAGCTATCTGAAGACCTGGATCCAGGCGGCCGGCTACTTGCCGCTGCAGGCGATCGGCGCCGTGTTGGCCGCGCGGGTCAAGGTCGGCGATATTTTCGGCGGCGACATCCCCCTGGTGCCGGCGCAGGACCGGTTCTATGCCGGCGGCGGCGGCTCGGTGCGCGGTTATGGCTATCAGGAGGTCGGGCCGCGCTTCACCGACAACAATCCGGAAGGCGGCCTTTCGCTGTTCGAAAGCTCCTTCGAAATCCGTAAGCGCATCACCGAACAATGGGGGGCGGTGGCCTTCCTGGACGCTGGCAGCGTCGGCCTGCGGAATAATCCGGACTTCACCCGGCCCAAATACGGCGCGGGGATCGGCGTGCGCTACAATCTGGGTTTCGGCCCGATCCGCCTCGACCTCGCCACGCCCCTGAACCCGGACAAGGGCGACCCGCTCCTGCAAGTCTATCTCAGCATCGGGCAAAGCTTTTGAGCCAAGCCGAGGACATCGCGCCGGAGCCGCCCCGCCAGCCGCCAGTCCGCAAGGGTGGAAGGGTGCATCTGTCGCTGCTGGCCGAGCTGGCGATCACCCTGATCGTGCTGGCCATGCTGGCCGTGGGCGCGCGGTTTGGACCGCTGACCGCGCCGGGGCGGGCCGTGATCATGGCCTATCTGGACGGCGTGTCGCTGGGACCGCTGGGGCGACTGCACGCCACGGGGCTGCATGGCGACATCTGGAGCGATTTCACGATCGACCGGCTGTCGGTCAGCGACCCGCAGGGCATCTGGCTCGATGTCAGCCGGCTTGAACTGCGCTGGCGGCCCGAGGATCTGCTTCTTCAACGGTTCTACTCCCGGTCAGTGTCCGCCGAGGGCGTGCGGGTGTTCCGCCGGCCCGAACTCGGCCGTTCGCCGCCCGCCAAGCCCGGCGCCGAGGCGCCGTTGTCGGTGCGGATCGACCATCTGGACTTTCACCTGGAAACCCGGCCGGCCTTCAGCGTCAAACCCGGCCTGTTCGATATCGCCGCCAATCTGGACCTTAATCGCAAGGGCGGGATAGGCGGCGTGGTCAAGGCGCGGAGCCTGCTGCGGCCCAGCGACGGTTTGAACGCCCGCTTCGATCTTGGCCTGACCGGGCGCCTGTTTCTCGACGCGGCGGCGCGCGAGGGCGACGGCGGCGCCATATCCGGAATGCTGGGCCTGCCCGCGGACCAGGCCTTCACGCTGAGCGCCAAGGCTGATGGCGACGTGGCCCGGGGCCGGTTCCACCTGCAAGCGGTCTCGGGAACCCGGACGCCCGCGACCGCCGACGGGGCCTGGACCAAGACCGGCGGGCAGGCCAGCGCCACGCTGCTCCTGGCCGCCTCGAGCTTCACCGCCCCTTATGCCGCCATGCTGGGTCCGCGGCTCAATATCAGCCTGAACGCCCCGGGAGGCGATGCGAACAACCTCAATGTGATGGGCTCGGTCCGCGCCGATAATCTGACGGGGTCGGTGAGCGGTCTGGTGGATCGCAAGGACCTGAGCGCGCCCAAGGGCCTGAAAATCTCCGCCGTGGTTCGGGATCTGACCCGGATCACGGCGACGCCGTCAATGGGCGCTGGAGCCTTCAACGGAACCTGGACCGGCGGGGCGGCGGACTGGCGGCTGGCCGGCGCCCTGGCGATCAACAAGCTTGCCATGGGCGGCTACACCCTGGCGCGCGCGGAGGGGCCGTTGAACCTGTCCCTGGCCAAGGGCGAACTTCGGCTGCAAGCCAGCCTGGCCGGCCAGGGCGGGGCGGGGCGGGGCGTCGCGGCGGCGCTTGGCGGCGCGCGGCCGCGTTTGAGCCTGCAGGCCTCCCAACTCCCGGATGGGCGCATCCTGCTGCGCTCGCTGAACGCCGATGGGGCGGGCCTCGACCTGGCGGCGACGGGCGACCGCAATCTGTTCGGCGGCCTGAACCTGAAAGGGACGCTGCGGCTGTCGAACCTGGCCGCGGCGGGCGCGGGCGCCACGGGACGGATCGACACCAAATGGTCCGCCATCCAGGCCCGCGCGAAGACGCCTTGGAACCTGACCCTGGATGCCCAGGGCCAGGGATTGGCGAGCGGCTATGCCGAACTCGACCGGCTGCTGGGACCCAAGCCCGCCCTGCATGTCCAGACCGATTTCGCGCAAGGCGTCATCGCCGTGACCGACGCCCGGCTGACCGGCGCGGCGGCGAACCTGGCGGCGAAGGGCGAGATCGGCAAGGGGGGCGATCTGAAGCTGGCCCTGAACTGGAACGCCCAAGGTCCGTTCGATGCCGGCCCACTGGAAATCGCCGGCAAGGCCAACGGTTCGGGCGCCCTGACCGGAACCCTCGCGACCCCTCGCGCCGACCTGATCGCCGATTTCGAGCGGATCGATCTGCCGGAACTGGCGTTGAAGCCGGCGCATGTGGTGCTTTCCTTCGTCCACGGCGCCGCGGATACGGATGGGTTGATCGCGATCACGGCCGGCGGCGACTATGGGCCCGCGCACGCCAAGGCCGGCTTCCGGTTCGTCAGCAACGGGATCGACCTCAAGGACATGGACGCCGCCGCGGGCGGACTGACGA
>DATAYD010000117.1:0-2137 GCA_036272715.1 Caulobacteraceae bacterium
GACACGCTCGCGGCGATTTGCGCCAGTTCGAGCGCCCGGGGGACCAGATCCTCCGGCGCGGTCACCTCCGAGATCATCCCCAGTTCCAGCGCTTTTTGCGCTGAAAGCCGCTCCGCTTTTCCGAGGATCACCATCCGAAGCACCGCTTCCAGCGACATGCGCTGCAGGAGCCCGATAGGTTCGAGCGCCGTCACCTGGCCGACATTGACGTGGGTGTCCACGAAGCTCGCGTTGCTGCTGGCGATGACGATGTCGCTGTCGGCGACATAGTGGAGCCCCGCGCCGGCGCAAACGCCGTTCACCGCGCAGATCGTCGGCTTATAGATGCGCAACTGCCGCATCGTGAACTGGGGGTACCGGTGATCCTTGGGGTCGTTCGAGCTCACCGCCCCCTGGGCCAGCCCGGAGACGTCGGCGCCCGAGCAGAAGGCCCGGCCCGCGCCGGTGATGACCACCGCCCGCACATCCGCATCGTCGCCCGCCGCCCGCAGCGTCGATTCCATCAGGGTCTGGAGGGGGCCGTTCAGGGCGTTCAGGCTCTCGGGCCGGTTCAAGGTCAGATGCAGGACGTGGCCGTGGCGTTCGACAAGCAGCTCGGGGGCGTCGGTCACGCTGTCTCTCCCTCTTTCTCGTTCTGGTCGGCGGTGAACAGCGCTCGAAGCTCGGGCTGGCTGACCTTCATTGACGTCGTTCGGGGCAGGTCCTCGACGACCTTGAGCCGGGTCGGGATCTGATAAGGCGCCAGGCGGCCGCGGGCGAACAGCAGAAGCTCCTCCGCCGTCGCCGCGGCGCCGTTGCGGAGCACGCAGGCGGCCACGGGCGCCTGTCCCAGCCGAACATCGGCCACGCCCACCACCGCGGCTTCAAGGACGGCCGGATGTTCCTGGAGGGCCTTGATGACGTCCTCGGCGTGGACCTTGAAGCCGCCCCGGATGATCGCGTTGTCCGCCCGCCCGAGAATGAAGACGAAGCGGTCGGCGTCCACGATGGCCAGATCCGTCGTCGTCAGCCAGTTCACCCCGTCACCGATCCTGGGGCCCTTCAGTTGGAGGACGCCGGGGGAACCGGGTTCGAGCGGTTCGTGGGTGTCCAGCTCCACGGCGCGCCCCTCGACCCCCGGGTTGAGGCGCCCGACGGAGCCGCGCTTGTCGAGCCGGTGCGCCTTGAAGTCGGGCATGGTCCAGCCCGCGACGCCGCCGAACTCCGTGGCCCCGTAGTTCTGGAGCACGGGAACGCCGTACGTCTCGTAGAAGGCGTCGGCCAGGTCCGGGTCCAGGGGCGCGGTGCCGGTCCGGAACGCCAGCAGGCTCGAGAAGGTGTCGGGGTCCGGCCGGGCGTCCATCAGCATCCGCAGCGCCGCCGGCGGCGCGCCGGCGACTTTCGGCCGGTGGCGCCGCAGCGCGTCGGCGAACTCCGACACCCTGAACCGGTCGAGCAGGCAGGCCTTTCGTCCCGCGAGGACGAAGCCCACCGACCCCATCAAGCCGCTGGTGTGCGCAAAGCCATTGGTCAGGATCGAAACGCCGGAGCGCAACTGCGCCGGATCGTCGGCCTTGCGCCCGCCCTCGAACAGCGCCGCGCCCAGCAGCGCCTTCTCGTAGGCCGCGGCCTCCAACGGAATGCGCTTGGGCTTGCCCGTCGTGCCGCTGGTGAGCATCTCCACGGCGACGCCGGGCGCGAAGGCGCGCGGGAATTCGGCCAGCGGGCCAGACGGTCCCGCCTTCACGCACACCTCGCCCCCAACCTCCAGGCCCGCCACCTCCAGGCAGAGCGCGCCGCTCGCCACCGCCGCCGCCGCCACCGCCGGTCGCGCCCAGTCCCGCGCCGAGGCGATGATCACGGGCGCCGCCACCGCCGACAGGTCCTCGGCGACCTGGTCGTCCGGATAGACCGGATTGATCGTGACCAGACACTGGCCCTCGGCGATACAGGCGAGGGTCGCGCAGAGGATCTCGGGGCGGTTGCGCATGAACACGGCGACGCGCCCGGATCGACCGAGCGTCGCGAGATGGCCCCGCAGGGCCGCCTGGGTCCGCGCGAGCTGTCCCCAACTCGCCCACCGGCCCTCGAATTCGAGGGCCTCGGCGCCGGGGTCGATGGCCAGCACGCTTTCGATCGTCGCGCGGACGGCTTCCAT
>DATAYD010000118.1:0-21624 GCA_036272715.1 Caulobacteraceae bacterium
CGCGCGCCGCAAACCGCCGCCGCGCGCCCAACTCGCCAGGACGGTTCGCGCCATCACGCCTCATGTGAGCCCCTTGGCGGCGGGCGCGGCGCATGGCGAGGGAACCTCGGACGAACTGAGCGATGCGCAGTTGGTTGGCGCGACCACCGCCGGCATCGGCGGTTCCGGCGGTTCCGGGGGAGGGGGGGGCGCCTGCAACATGGTGCGCCGGCTGCAGGACGCGCTGCGCAAGGACCCGCTGGTCCAGGCCGCCGTCGCCGGATCGCCCGGCAAGGCCATCATGGTCTGGAACGGCGGCTGGGTTCAAAGCCACGGCGAGGACGGCAGGGGGCTGGCCGCCGTCCGGGAGGCGATCATCTGGGAGATCGGCTTCGCGCCGGCCGCTTGCAAGTCCGAGCCGATGCACGGCCTCGTCCTGATCTCGCTGAACGAGGCGTCCCGCCCGACCCGGCTCGCCGTCGGGGTCGGCGAGTGGCGATGGGCGGACCTCTTGACGCTGCGCTAAATCGGCTCCCCCCAAATCGGCTCCCCACCGGAGCCGAACCCGGATCAGGCCATCACGATCACCACCACGCGGCGGTTTTGCGCCCGGCCCGCGCGGGTGTTGTTCGGCGCGACCGGCGCCTGATCCCCGTAGGAGATGGTCGACATCCGGTTCAATGGCACGCCGGCGCGGTTCATGAACAGGCGCACCGCCTCGGCCCGCTCTTCGCCCAGGCGCATATTGGCGGACTTGGAGCCGGTGGAGTCGGTGTGCCCCTGGATCTCGAGATAGACGTTCTTGTTCTCGCTCTTCAGCTTCTGCACAAAGTCGTTGAGGCGGGTTTGGGCCTCGGGCGAGAGTTGCGAACTGTCGACCGGAAACTTCACCGAGTCATCCGACAGCACCATCGAGTAGAGGAACTTGCCCTCGGCCAGCTTGCCCGCGGCCGTGGCGCGGTCGAGCGCGTCCCTGGATGTGCGGTCGAGACCCGTCAGGCGGGCGTCGTCTTGACCGAGCCGCGACTGATCGCTTGAGACCCTCGCATCGACGGCGCCGACCTTCTCGTTGACGAAATCCTCGGTGGCGCAGCCGCTCAGGCCCGCCGCCCCGATCATGATCGCGCCGATCAGCCCGGCGCCTGATGTGATCCGCATTGAGATTCCTCGACCTTATTTGCCCGCATGACGGAACCGCCTGGGGTTCCGACCTTGAAAATTGATCGGATTAAAAAAGGCCATTTCGCGGCAAGCGGTCCGTGTCAAGGCTGAAGACGCGCCAGCGCTAAGCGCTGTCGAACGCCGATCCCTCCGGCGCCGCGGAATCCATCGGACTGGATGACCCGCCGGCGGATTGGCGGTCGTTCCGTCGCGGCGCTTTGGGGCGCAGCCGGGGTGGCTTATAGGGGGTACGGTTCCGCATCGGTTTGGCTCGGCATGACGCGCATTCTCGTTATCGAGGACGACGAAACCACGTCTCGAGAGATCGCCGCCGAACTCGGCCGCCGCGGCTTCGAGGTCGAGTGCGCCGCCGACGGCCGCGAGGGCCTGGTGCGCGCGGTCAGCGGCGAGTTCGCCGCCGTCACGCTCGATCGGATGCTGCCCAACGTCGACGGGCTGACCATCGTCAGCGTGATGCGCACCACCGGCATCGACATTCCGGTCTTGATGATCAGCGCGTTGACCGAGGTCGACGAGCGCGTGCGCGGCCTGCGCGCCGGCGGCGACGACTATCTGACCAAGCCCTTCGCGTCGGAGGAGATGGCCGCGCGGCTGGAGGTGTTGTTGCGTCGCGCTCGGGCCTTGCCGCGCGAGACCTTGCTGACGGTCAAGGACCTCGAATTGGACCTGGTCACCCGTGAGGCGCGGCGGGGCGGGCGGGCCATCGCCCTGATGCCCACCGAGTTCAAGCTATTGGAATTCCTGATGCGCAATTCCGGCGAGGTGCTGACCCGGACGATGATCTTCGAAGCCATTTGGGGCTATCACTTCGACCCCGGCACCAATCTGATCGACGTGCATTTGAGCCGCCTGCGCCGCAAGGTCGACGGGCCGGGCCAGGAACCGATGATCAGGACCATCCGCGGCTCGGGATATGCGCTCAATGCTGCGTCCTGAACTCTGGCGGACCACCACCTTCCGGCTGACCCTGGTATTCGGCGCGGTGTTCGCGGCCGGCGTGGTCACGCTGCTGGGGCTGGTCTATTTCAGCGCCGCGGTGTTTCTGACCCAGCAGATGGACCAGATCATCGTCGGTCAGGCCCACGCCCTCCAGGACGTGGCTCCCGCCGTCCTGCCGGAGCGGATGCGGCAGGTCGAGACCCAGGACGTGCGCAACGTCTATTTCTACGGCCTGTTCTCGCCGGGCGGCGCCTGGATCGCCGGCAATGTGCGGCGGCTGCCCCAAGACGTGCCGGCTAACGGAATCCCGCGTGAACTGCGTGAGCCGGGATTCCAGCCGGGCGCCCGGGCCATGGCCGAGCGGCTGTCGTCGGGCGAGATCCTGTTCATCGGTTTCGACGCCAAGGTGCTGACGGGGCTGCGGCTGATCATCCTGCAATCGGTGATCTGGAGCGGCGCGCTGATCATCGTCGCCGGGCTGGGGCTCGGCGCGGCGCTCAGCCTCGGCCCGCTGCGGCGCATCCAGGCGGTGCAGCAGGCCAGCCTGCCGATCCAGGACGGCGACCTGGGCGCGCGCCTGCCGATTTCGAACCGGGGCGATGAGATCGACATGCTGGCGGGCATCGCCAACGGCATGATGGACGAGGTCGAGCGGCTGCTCTGGGCGGTCAAGAGCGTCGGCGACAATGTCGCCCACGACCTGCGCACCCCATTGACCCGCCTTCGCGCCCAGCTCTACCGCGTGCGCCAGGAGACCGACGCCGGGGACGCCCATCTGGGCATGCTCGATCAGGCCCTGGTCGAGACAGACTTCCTGCTCGCCCGGTTCAAGGCGCTCCAGCGTATTTCCGAGATCGACCGGCGAGAGCGCCGGGCCGGTTTCGCCGCCGTGCGCCTGCAAGCCCTGGTCGAGGAGATCGGCGAACTCTACGAGCCCCTGGCCGAGGAGCACGGCCTGACCTTGGTCACCGAGGCCGACATGCCCTGCGAGATCCAGGCCGATCGCGAACTGCTGTTCGAGGCGTTCAGCAACCTGGTCGGCAATGCGGTGAAGTTCACGCCGGCTGGCGGCCGCGTCCGCCTGGTGCTGACCAAGCGCGCCGAGGGGCCGCGACTGGAAATCTTCGACAGCGGGCCGGGCGTGCCGGAGGATGAGCGCGAGGCGGTGCTCGAACGCTTCTATCGCGGGCGCAACCGGAACCAGACGCCGGGGTCCGGCCTCGGCCTCAGCATCGTGGCGGCGGTGGCCAGGCTGCATGATTTTCGTCTCGCTCTGGGGGACGCCATGCCGGGCCTGAAGGTGACGCTCGATTGCTGGCCCGTCGCCATGGGGCGCTGACGCCATGCGGCTGCTCTATGTGACCGACCATCGGATCGACGCCTATCTGGTCAAGGCGCTGAGGGAGGCGGGCCACGTGCTCGACCTGGCCGGCGAGCCGGCGGATGGCGTCGAGATGGCGACCGGCGGCGGCTATGAGGCGATCGTGCTGGACTGGTCCGGCCCGCCTGCGCCCTGCGCCGCGCGCTTCGCCGCCGTCGCGCGAGGATCGCTGGTGGTGGTGATCTCCGCCGCCGCCGACGAGGCCGAGCGGACCGTGGTGCTGGAAGCCGGCGCCGACGCCTGCTTCACGCGGCCGGCGCCGTTCATCGAACTCGAAGCCCGCCTGGACGCGCTGGCGCGCCTGGTCCAGCGCGGCCGGCTGGCGGGCGACGGCGCGGACGGCGCCCAGATGATCGCGGCCCAGCAGGCCATCCTGGTGAACGGAACGCATATCGCCCTCTCGGGCCGCGAGTTCCGCGTCATGACCCATCTGACCGACCATCCCGGCGAGGTGATCGGGCCTGACCGGCTCTGGCGGCAGGTCTGGGGCGACGAGCTTGAGCCGCGTCCGGACCTGGTGCGCGCCAGCCTCTCGCGGCTCCGGCGCAAGCTGGAGGCCGCCGGCGCGGGCGCCTGCCTGCGCGTGGCTGGCGGCCATGGCTGGGCGTTCGAACCGCCTGACCAGGCTCAAAATGAAAAACGTTTAATCGGGCCGCCCGCGCTGATTTAGGCCAGGCGGCGCATTAGACGCGTCAGAAGCGAGAGGCTGCTTCTGTCTCACGCGCGGCTCCTCCCCCGCCCCCCAAGCGGGAGCCGCGTGTGAGACTTCTTGTATGGACCAGCATCGGACCACCCGGCCCTCCCCCGAGCCGCGGTCCACCGCGGGAGAGTGGTTCGAATGATCTGGATCGTTCGTGTCGCGTTGCAGCGCCCGTACACCTTTATCGTGTTGGCGCTGCTGATCCTGATCTTCGGGCCACTTGCCGCCTTCAACACGCCCACCGACATCTTCCCCAATATCCGGGTGCCGGTGATCGGCGTCGCCTGGCAGTATGCCGGCCTGCAGCCCGACGAGATGTCCGGGCGGATCATCACGCCCTACGAGCGCGTCCTCACCACCACCGTCAACGACATCGAGCACACCGAGAGCACGTCGTATCCGGGCATGGGGATCGTGAAGATCTACTTCCAGCCGGGCGTCGACATCCGCACCGCGACCGCCCAGGTCACCTCGATCTCCCAGACCGTGCTGCGCCAGTTGCCGCCGGGAGCCACGCCCCCGCTGATCTTGAACTACAACGCCTCGACCGTGCCGATCCTGCAGTTGGCCACCTCCAGCCACAGCTTGTCGGAACAGCAGGTGCTGGACCAGACCCAGAACTTCATGCGCCCGGCGCTGACCTCGGTGAACGGCGCGGCCATTCCCTATTCCTATGGCGGCCGCGTGCGCCAGGTTCAGATCGACCTGGACCCCCAGGCGCTGCAGGCCAAGGGCCTGTCCGCCCAGGACGTCGAAAACGCCGTCGCCGCCCAGGACCAGATCGAGCCGGCCGGGACCGCCAAGATCGGCTCCCTGCAATATACGGTGAAACTCAACGACTCCCCCGACACGGTCGAGGAACTGAACGACCTGCCGGTCAAGTCGGTGAATGGGACCACGATCTTCATTCGCGACGTCGGCCATGTCCGCGACGGCGCGCCGCCTCAACAGAGCGTGGTCCATGTCGACGGCCAACGCGCCGTGTTGACCACCATCCTGAAGGCCGGTTCGGCCTCGACGCTCTCGGTCATCCAGGACGTCAAGGGCCTCCTGCCCAAGCTGAAACTGACCCTGCCGCCCGACTTCCAGATCGTGCCGCTGAACGACCAGTCGCTGTTCGTGAAGGCCGCGATCTCCGGGGTGATCCGCGAAGGCGTGATCGCGGCGGCCCTGACCAGCCTGATGATCCTGATGTTCCTGGGCAGTTGGCGCTCAACCTTGATCATCGCCACCTCGATCCCGTTGTCGGTGCTGTGCGCGCTCGCCGGCCTGTCGATGGCCGGACAGACGCTCAACATCATGACCCTGGGCGGCCTCGCCCTGGCCGTCGGCATCCTGGTCGATGAAGGCACGGTGACGATCGAGAACATCAATTGGCACCTGGAGCAGGGCAAGGACGTCCAGACCGCCATCATGGACGGCGCCGAGCAGATCGTCGTGCCGGCGTTCGTCAGCCTGCTCTGCATCTGTATCGTGTTCGTGCCGATGTTCGCGCTCAAGGGCGTCGCCGGCTACCTGTTCGTGCCGATGGCCGAGGCCGTGGTGTTCGCGATGATCGCGTCCTTCATCCTGTCGCGGACCCTGGTCCCGACCATGGCCATGTACCTCCTCAAGCCGCACGCGCCGGCGGCGGAGGGGGAGGCGCACGGCCCAAGTAATCCGATAGCGCGCATCCAGCACCGCTTCGAGGCGGGGTTCGAGACCTTCCGCGAGGCCTACCGCAACCTCCTGGCCATGGCCCTGGCCCACCGCCGCGTCTTCGTCCTGTCGTTCCTGGCGATCGTCGCGGCCTCGTTCGGCCTGGCCCCGTTCCTGGGCTCCAACTTCTTCCCCTCGGTCGATTCCGGCCAGATCAGCCTGCATGTGCGCCCGCCGGTCGGCACGCGGATCGAGGACGCCTCGGCCATGTTCGGCGACATCGAAGCCGACATCCGCAAGACCATTCCGCCGAGCGAGCTCACCTCGATCATCGATAATATCGGCCTGCCGGTCAGCTCCATCAACACGGTCTACAGCAACTCCGGCCTGATCGGTTACCAGGACGGCGACATCTATGTCAGCCTGGCCGAACACCACCATCCGACCGCCGATTATGTCCGCCGGCTGCGCGAGCGCCTGCCTGGCGCCTTCCCGGGCGCGACCTTCTCGTTCCTGCCGGCCGACATCATCAGCCAGATCCTGAACTTCGGCTCGCCCGCGCCGCTGGACCTGCAGATCACCGGCCCTGACCAGAAGGCCGACGAAGCCTATGCCCTGGAACTGCTCCGCAAGATGAAGACCATCCGCGGCCTCGCCGACGCGCGCATGCAGCAGTCCAACGACAATCCCCAGTTGCGGGTCGATGTCGACCGCGCCCGCATGGCTCAGCTCGGCCTGACCGAGCTCGACGTGACCGACAGCGTCGCCACCTCCCTGGCCGGCAGCATCCAGACCGCGCCGGTGTTCTGGCTCAACCGCAAGAACGGCGTTTCGTATCCGGTGGTCGCCCAGACCCCCGAATACAGGGTCGACAGCCTGCCGGGCCTGGAAAACCTGCCCGTCACCAGCAGGATCCCGAACGGCGGGCTGCAGGTGCTGGGCGGCCTCGGCAAGATCACCCGCGAACAGTCCGCCGCGGTGGTCAGCCACTACAATGTCCAGCCCGTGATCGACCTTTTCGCCACCACCCAGGACCGCGACCTGGGCGGGGTGGCCGCCGACGTTCAAAAGCTGATCAAGGCCACGGCCAAGGACGCGCCCAGGGGCGCGACCGTGCGGCTGCGCGGCCAGGTCGCCACCATGAACACCGCCTTTTCGGGCCTGTTCTTCGGGCTCCTGGGCGCCATCGTGCTGATCTATCTGCTGATCGTGGTGAACTTCCAGTCCTGGCTTGACCCGTTCGTCATCATCACGGCCCTGCCCGCCGCCTTGGCCGGCATCGTCTGGATGCTGTTCGCCACCCACACCACCTTGTCGGTGCCCGCCCTGACCGGCGCGATCATGTGCATGGGGGTGGCCACCGCCAATTCGGTCCTGGTGGTCAGCTTCGCGCGGGAACGGCTCGACGCCACCGGCGATGCGATGATCGCCGCCATGGAGGCTGGCTTCACCCGCTGCCGGCCGGTGCTGATGACCGCCCTGGCCATGATCATCGGCATGGCCCCGATGGCGCTGGGTCTGGGCGAGGGCGGCGAGCAGAACGCCCCCCTGGGCCGCGCCGTGATCGGCGGCCTGGTGTTCGCCACCGCCGCCACCCTGATGTTCGTACCGGTGGTGTTCAGCATCGTTCACGGCCGCAAGGCCGCCAAGCCCGCCCGGACCGCGGAGGGGCCCATCACGCCGCCGTCCTCTTCAGGAGAAGCCTATGCATGACCGCGTCACCAGCGCGCCGGCGCCCATCCTGCGGCACACCGCGCCCCCACGCCTGAAAACCATCGGCTTTTGCGTGGCCGTCGCCGCCGCGATCATCGTCGCCGCCGGCCTGATCAGCCGCGTCCAGGCCGACCAGAGCCTCAAGTCCTGGACCGACGACCAGGCGATCCCGGTGGTCAAGGTGCTGAACCTGAAGGGCGCCGACGCCGGCGGCGCCCTGATCCTGCCCGGCAATATCGCGGCCTTCTACGACGCGCCGATCCACGCCCGCGTCGCCGGCTATCTGAAGAAGTGGTACGCCGACATCGGGACCCCGGTGAAGGCCGGCCAACTCCTGGCCGAGATCGACACCCCGGACCTGGATCAGCAACTGGCCCAGGCCAAGGCCGACCTGGCCACCGCCGTCGCCAACCAGCACCTGTCCGACACCACCGCGAAACGCTGGGCCGGGCTTCTGACCCAGGACGCGGTCTCCAAGCAGGACGCCGACGAGAAAGACGGCGACCTCGCCGCCAAGACCGCGCTGGTGGCCGCGTCGCGGGCCAATGTGCAGCGGCTGGAGGCCCTGGAGTCGTTCAAGCGCATCACCGCGCCCTTCGACGGCGTGGTCACCACCCGCTCCACCGACATCGGCGCGCTGATCAGCGTCGGCGGCCCGACCGACATCCCGCTGTTCACGGTCGCCGACGAGAAGCGGCTGCGGGTCTATGTCCAGGTTCCGCAGGCCTATACCGGCGACATCCGCCCGGGCATGACCGCCACCTTCACCGTGCCGGAATATCCCGGCAAGCTGTTCACGGCCCAGTTGGCCGCCTCGGCCCACGCCATCGCGCCGGCGACCGGAACCCAGACCATCCAGTTGCAGATCGACAACAGCGATCTGACGCTGAAGTCGGGCGACTATGCCCAGGTCCACTTCGCCCTGCCGGCCAACAGCGCCGCGATCCGCGCGCCGGCCAGCGCGCTGATGTTCCGGGACGCCGGCATGGCGGTCGCCGTGCTCGGCCCCGATGGCCGGGTCGCCATCAAGCCCATCACCGTCGGCAAGGATCTCGGCTCGATGGTGGAGATCGCCTCCGGCCTGACCTCGGCGGACCGGGTGATCGACAATCCGCCAGATTCCTTGCGCGCCGGCGACAAGGTCAAGATCGCCGGCGCGGCGGGGGGCGGCCATGCCAAGTCCTAGAAGGTCGGCTTTGCTTGCTCCAATCGCGGCGACGGTCGTCCCAAATTCTCCCCCGCTAGGCGGGGGAGGCGTCGCGTCGCGTCAGCGCCGTGACGGAGGGGGCCACGGCGGTGCGATTGACGCGAAGTTCAATCGCCTCCGCCCGGCGACGGCCCTGGTCCTGGTCCTGGCGGCCGGCCTCGCCGGCTGCTCGCTGGCGCCGAAATATACGCCCCAGACCCTGGAGACGCCGCCGTCCTACAAGGAGCTTGGCCCCTGGACGCCGGCCAGCCCTGATGACTCCACGCCGCGCGGGGAATGGTGGAGCGTCTATGGCGATCCGGTTCTGGATGGCCTGGAGCGGCGGATCGAGACCGGCAACCCGGACCTGGCCCTGGCCCTGGCGCGCTATGACGAGGCCCGCGCCCTGGCCGCCCAGGCCCGCGCC
This sequence comes from Caulobacteraceae bacterium, assembly GCA_036272715.1. Lineage (GTDB taxonomy): Bacteria > Pseudomonadota > Alphaproteobacteria > Caulobacterales > Caulobacteraceae > Poindextera. The sequence goes on from DATAYD010000118.1 coordinate 9,146, forward strand.
GCCCTGGTCCCCGAACTCGACGCCAACGGCTCGGTGACCAGCAACCGGCAATCCCAAAATCGCCCGCTGCGCATCGGGGGCGTGAACCAATACGACAACGATATCGTCACCGGGACGGTCTCTTACGAACTCGACCTCTGGGGCCGGGTGCGCAACCTGGTCGCCCAGGGCAAGGCCCAGGCCCAGGCCAGCCAGGCCGACGCCGCTTCGGTGCGCCTCAGCCTGGAGGCCCAACTGGCCGACGCCTATCTGAACCTGCGCGGCCTCGACGCCCAGGGCCAGCTCCTGGCCGACACCACCGAGGCCTTCACCCGCGCCTTGAAGCTGACCCAGGCCCAGCATGACGGCGGCGCTGTCGCCGGCCTCGACGTCGCCCGCGCCGAGACCCAGCTACAGACCGCCCGCGCTGAGCAGATCGACGTCGCGGCCTCCCGCGCCTTGCTGGAGCACGAGATCGCCGCCCTGGTCGGCGAAACAGCCTCCAGCTTCTCGCTGACTTCGGTCACTCAGTTGCCCGATCCGCCCCGCGTGCCGGTGGCCGCGCCGTCCCTGCTGCTGCAGCGGCGGCCGGATATCGCGGCGGCCGAGCGGCGCGCCGCGGCGGCCAATGCGGGCATAGGCGTGGCGCGCGCGGCCTATTTCCCAACCATCACCCTGGGCGGCTCGGGCGGTTTCGAAAGCGCCGGCGGCGTGAACCTGCTCGACGCGGCCAACAGTTGGTGGACGCTCGGCCCGTCGGCGGCGCTGACCCTCTTCGACGGCGGCCGCCGCAAGGCGGTGGTGCGCCAGGCCCGCGACCAGTTCAACGAGGCCTCGGCCACCTATCGCTCGACGGTGCTGGCGGCGTTTCAGCAGGTCGAGGACAATCTGGCCCTCTGCAACAAGCTGGCGGACGAGGCCCGCGAAGAGGACGCCGCGGTCCAGGCGGCCCGCCGCACCGAGTCGCTGTCGCTGATCCAGTACAAGATGGGCGCGGTGACCTATCTCGACGTGGTCACCGCCCAGACCGCCGACCTGGACGCCCAGCGCGCGGCCCTGACCATCGCCACGCGCCGCCTGCAGGCCAGCGTCGACCTGGTCCGCGCGATGGGCGGCGGCTGGACCGGCGTCTCGAAGGGGTGAAAATCCCTTCTCCCGCAAGCGGAGAAGGGTTGGGCGCCGATATCTCAGGTTTGTGCATCCTTTAGCCTCGGGCCAAGGCCGCCGCTAATAGATCACCGACGGCAACCACGCCCCTTCGGGCTGGTTGTAGAGGCCGATCGACATCAGGGTCAGGGTGTGGGTGATGCGCAGGCCTTGGTCCAGGCCCCACCGCATCAGTTCGCCATTGCGCGCCGGGACCAGGAAACCGGGGCCGTCGAAACTCTCCGCCGCGGCGATCAGGGCCTTCAGGTCGTCATTGGTCTCGGCGACGGCGTGGGCGAAGTAGGCGATGCGGGTGGCGTAGCCGGTGATCCGCCCGCCGCGCTCGACCACGCGGGCCGTACCCCGTGCGATGGCCTCGGCCAGTTCGCCGCCACGGTGATGGCCGTGGGTTTGTATGCACAGCCGGTTGCAGGTCGCGGCGTCCTCGGTGGTCGCCGGGCGCGCGGCGTAGCCGGGGATCGCCTTGCCGATCACCGGGCCTTGCAGGCAGGCGACCGGTTCGCGCGCCTCGAAGCCGAGCTTCAGATAGAGGGCCAGGGACCGGTGATGATAGCCGGCCTGCAACAGCCGGACGCCGGCGAAACCGCGCTCGGCCGAGCGGTCCATCACCCCCCGCATCAGCGCGCGGCCGACCCCGTCGTTCTGCAGGTCGGGATCGACCGTGATCGGGCCCACTCCGCTGATCGGATTGCGTTCGTCCAGGAAATTGCTGCCCACGATCCGACCGTCGAGCTCGGCCACGAGATCGAAAGCGCCAGGGTGGGCGATCAACGTGGCGATGGCGCCGATTCCGCTTTGGGCGCTCGGGAAGTCCGGCGTGAAATTGTGCGCGTCCGCGATCGCCTTGAACGCGCGATAACAGATGTCGCCCGCGACGGCGGCATCGGACGGAACGCCCCTGCGCAAGGATAGCGTCATGCCTCACACTCCATCGTGAGCGCCGCCGGCGGGCTCCTGAGCGGTCAGGCGTGGGGCGCGGCCCGGGAGCCTTGGACCAAGCCCTTGGGCCGCGCCACTCGTCTTTACTTAGCGTCGTTGGCCGTGTTGGTCACGGCGTGACCGGCGGCGCTGATGTCCTTGCCGGCGCCGGCGATGGTGTTGCAGCCCGCGATCAGCAGCGCCGCGGCCGAAGCGGCCAGCACCAGAACCTTACGCATCGATCATCCCTCCGAACCTGGCCGCCGGATCGGCGGCCCCCCTATCGTCACAGCTTAAGCTGAGCGAGGGACGCCGATCAATCGGGAGATGGCCGTGATCGGAAGCGTCGGGCCGCTAGATCCGCCGCATCCGCACCGCGCGCAGGATGAACAGCAGGAGCGCCGCGCCCACGGCCGCGGTGATGATCGAGGAGATCCAGCCCGTCCCGATATGGATGTGCAGCACGCCGGCCAGCCAACCGCCGATAAAGGCGCCGATGATCCCAACGACAATGTCGCCGACCAACCCAAACCCGCCGCCCTTGACCAAAACCCCCGCCAACCAGCCGGCGATCGCGCCGATGATCAGCCACGCTATAATGCTATGTGAGTCCATGTTCGTTTCCGCCTTTGAATGGTTAAGGCGGCGCTTGGCCGTTGGTTCCGACGTCGCTCAAAACAACAGCGTTCAACGGGAGGGCTATGCCTAATCCGCGTCCATCTTCAGCGCCGCGATGAACGCCTCCTGCGGGATGTCGACCTTACCGAACTGGCGCATCTTCTTCTTCCCCTCTTTCTGCTTGTCGAGGAGTTTGCGTTTTCGGGTGGCGTCGCCGCCGTAGCATTTGGCGGTGACGTCCTTGCGCAGGGCGCGGACGGTTTCGCTGGCGATGATCTTGCCGCCGATGGCCGCCTGGATGGGAATGACGAACATGTGCTGGGGGATCAGGTCCTTCATCTTTTCCACCATGCCGCGCCCGCGGGTCTCGGCGCGGCCGCGGTGGACCAGCATCGAGAGGGCGTCGACCGGCTCGGCATTGACCAGGATCGACATCTTCACGAGGTCCCCGGTGCGGTAGCCTTCGATCTGGTAGTCGAAGCTGGCGTAGCCCTTGGAGATCGATTTCAGCCGGTCGTAGAAATCGAACACCACCTCGTTCAGCGGCAGGTCGTAGACCACCATGGCGCGGGAGCCGACGTAAGAGAGCTCGCGCTGTTCTCCGCGCCGGTCCTGGCACAGCTTGATCACCGCGCCGAGATATTCGTCGGGCGTGAAGATGGTGGCCTTGATCCAGGGCTCCGCGATCGACTCGATCTTGACCGGATCGGGCATGTCGGCGGGATTGTGCAGGTCTATGACGTCGCCATTGGTCAGGGTGATCTTGTAGATCACGCTGGGCGCGGTCGCGATCAGGTCGAGATTGAATTCGCGCTGCAGCCGCTCCTGGATGATCTCCAGGTGTAGCAGGCCGAGGAAACCGCAGCGGAAACCGAAGCCCAGGGCCGCGCTGGTCTCCATCTCGTAGGTGAACGAGGCGTCGTTCAGGCGCAGGCGACCGACCGCGGCGCGCAGGTCCTCGAAATCGGCGGCGTCGACGGGAAACAGGCCGCAGAACACCACCGGCTGCACCGCCTTGAACCCGGGGAAGGGCTCGGTCGTCGGGCGGCGGTCGTCGGTGATGGTGGCGCCCACGGCCGCGTCGGCCACGTCCTTGATCGAGGCGGTTATGAAGCCGATCTCGCCGGGGCCCAGGCTCTCGACCTCGGTGTTCTTGGGCAGGAACACGCCCAGCCGGTCGACCTTGTAGACCGCCCCGGTTTCCATCATCCGCACCGACTGGCCGACCTTCAACCGCCCGTCAAACACCCGCACCAGCACCACCACGCCCAGATAGGCGTCGTACCAGGCGTCGACCAGCAGGGCCTTCAGCGGCGCGGCCTCGTCGCCCTTGGGCGGGGGCAGGCGGGTGACGATCGCCTCCAGCACGTCGTGGATGCCGAGCCCGGTCTTGGCCGAGCATTCGACCGCGTCGGAGGCGTCGATGCCGATCACGTCCTCGATCTGCTGGCGCACCCGGTCGGGTTCGGCGGCGGGCAGGTCGATCTTGTTCAGGACCGGCACGATCTCGTGGTTGTTGTCGATAGCCTGGTAGACATTGGCCAGGGTCTGGGCCTCGACCCCCTGGCTGGCGTCGACCACCAGGATCGAGCCCTCGCAGGCGGCCAGCGAGCGGGAGACCTCATAGGCGAAGTCGACGTGGCCGGGCGTGTCCATCAGGTTCAGCACATAGTGCTCGCCGTCATTGGCCTTGTAGTCCAGGCGGACGGTCTGGGCCTTGATGGTGATGCCGCGCTCGCGCTCGATCTCCATCGAGTCCAGCACCTGCTCCTTCATCTCGCGCATGGAGAGAGCGCCGGTCTCCTGGATCAGGCGGTCGGACAGGGTCGACTTGCCGTGGTCGATATGGGCCACGATCGAAAAGTTACGGATATGGGAAAGCGGGGTCGTCATGGGCGCGGGCTTTAGCACAGAACGGGCCGCGCGCGAGCGGCGAGGCGCCCGAGGGTTTTTCTTCGTGGCGAATCCTTATGCTTAACCGGGTGTTAAAGCCCGTGGCCGCAAACCGGACTCAATGAGGTGAGAGTTTAGCCGCTTCCCGATTCGGAGTGTCCAAGATGGATCGTCGTCTGCTTCTGGCCAGCGGCCTGGCCCTCCTGGGCGCCGGCGCGGCCAAGGCCCAGCCCGCGCCGGGGTCCGAGCCGGAATATGACCGCGACCGCGACAATGGCATGCCGCAGCCGGGCCTGCAGCCCGCCGAGCCGACCTATCCGACCGGCCAGCGCGCCGACACCTACAAGGAGGACGAACTGGCCCATTCGGTGTCGGACTTCTTCGGCGTCACCGCCGAGACGGCCGGCGCGATCATCGAAAAGGCTTTCAAGGACAATGGCGACCCCACCGGCTATATCGCCGGCACGGAAGGCTCCGGCGCCTTCTTCGGCGGCCTGCGCTATGGTTCGGGCCTGCTCTATATGAAGAACCGCCGGCCTCAGAAGGTGTTCTGGCAGGGGCCGTCGATCGGTTGGGACTTCGGCGGCAACGCCTCGCGGGTCTTCACCCTGTGCTATAACCTGCAATATGGCGACATGATCTATCGCCGCTTCCCCGGCATCGAAGGCACGGCCTATTTCATCGGTGGTTTAGGGATAAACTATCAGCGCGCCGAAGACGTGACCTTGGCGCCGATCCGCGCCGGCGTCGGCCTGCGCCTGGGCGCCAACGCCGGCTATCTGGCCTATACCCGCAGCCGGCACATCATTCCGCTGTAGCGGGCTGCTCGGCTTCGGTCGCCGATCGTTCTTCATCTTTCCGAGCTTGTCCGAGGTCGCCGCCACGCTGGCGCGTGCTCCGACGCGCGCCTTCCGGGCGCGGCTCGGACACTGTTTGGGAATGTCAGAGCGCATCTCACCCCCCGTCCGTCGTCATCCTGAGCTTGTCGAAGGGCGCACGCTGCGTGGTGGAAGCGTTCCCTTCGACGCGGCCCGTGGCGTCGCTCAGGACTGGCTTCGACAAGGACGACGGGTCCTCAGAGCATGACGAGGAGCGCGTCGCGGTGATCCAAAGGGCGCAAAGGCCTGGTATTTGTTCCTATTTTGTTCTTGATTTGGACGATGACTCAATTTAGGGTCGTCAAGACGTCGACGTTGTCCGGAAAATAGAAATGATTAAAGTTCAGTATGGGGTCTGTGCCAGATGGAGAAATAGTAATGATAATCCCGAAACATTGAGTCATATGTTTCTAAATACGTTAAATAAACTGGAGCCGTTAAGTTCAGTGATGAACCATTGGCTCGTAATGGATTACAAAAATCTAATAAAGGTGCCCCTATCTCAGGTTCGGTCGGATATTACGGCTCTGGTTTCAGCGAATATCTTGCCAGATGACGATGGCGTGCGAGACCCCCGCAATGGCTACCACATGTTCGCGCAGGGCGGGGAGATTGAAAGCGAGGCCAGAAGGCCGCGATCCGTGGATGTCACAATCCGGGCCGGCTGCCACTGGTTCAACAGCGCCGATATCGACCTAGGTGGGATGGGTTCGCCGCCGGACCCAGATCTCGTGACTTATCCACTTTTTATTGAGATGCTTAAGGTTCTGGCGTCCACTTGGCCATGTCCTTGGGTCGAGGCCCATGCGTATGCACCGAACTTTCCGCCGCTCGAACCGGCGACCTCGCCCCTGCAACCACCTCAGCCGCTCCCGCCGCGGGAGACCTACTATTTTCCTTGGTTGCTCTATCTCTCCGCGCCGTTTGTTCGCGGATTGAGGCCCCCGCGGGATTTGATCTGTGATCGCACGCCCGGGGGAGGAGTGATCTTAAGCGCCGTCGCTGATCGGCTCGATCCAACCCATCCCGATCATGTACGGCGCTCACGGTTACTGGAATCGATCATCACCGAGCGGCTACCAGGCAGCCGAAACAAACCTATGCTGATTCCGCCGCCACGCGTCGGGCCGTACTAACCCTGACAAAACAAACGGCCCCTCGCGCGTCGCGAAGGGCCGCCGGCCTTGGATCGAACTGCCCGACTCAGCAGTAGTGATGGTGGCAATAGCGGTGGTGATAGTGATGGTGGTGCGACAGGACGTGGCCGGCCACGCCGCCGACCACGGCGCCGCCGATAATGCCGGCTGGGCTGCCGTGGGTCAGAAGGCCGCCGGCCACCGCGCCGGCGCCGGCGCCCAGAAGGGTGTTGCCACGCTGGTCGGCATTGGCGGACGCGGCTGGCAGGATCAGGGCCGCGCTGATCGCAGCGGCGCCGGCCAGTCGGGACAGTTTGCTCGAAATCGTCATCGACGTTCTCCGTTGGTTATGTAGGCGTCGCGCGCCCTAGCTTGGCTGTAACGCGCAAGGCCGAGTTTGTTTCCCAAAAGCTTGACCGGAACCCTCATACGACCCCAGCCAAGCGCGACCTTATGGGCGCGGCCTTGAACGGGCATGTTACGCCCCTGTCAGGTTCCGTTCATCCGCAATCGCGGCCGGCGGGGTCTCAGGCCCGTAATTTGGCCCCGACCGCTTTGGCCGCCGCGGCGACGATCCGGGACGACAGGGCGTCGATCTCGGCGTCGGTCAGGGTCGCCTCGCGCGGCTGGATGGTCACCTCGACCGCCAGGGACTTGCTCCCCTCGGGCACGCCGGGGCCGGTATAGACATCGAACACCCGCGCGCCGGCGATCAGCGCCTTGTCGGCGCCCTGCACCGCCCGGACCAGCTCGCCGGCCGGCTTGTCCGCCGCGACGATGAAGGCGAAGTCGCGGGTCAGCGGCATGAAGGCCGAGAGATTCAGGTCCGGCTTGGTCTTGATCGCCTTCCGCTTGGGCTCCGGCAAGGTCTCCAGCCAGAGCTCGAAGCCATGGACCGGCCCGTCCACGTCCAGCGCCTTGAGCACGGCCGGATGCAGCGCGCCGAATTCGGCGACCACCGCCTTGGGGCCGAGTTGCAGCCGAGCCGAACGGCCCGGATGCCACCAGCCGGCGGCCTGGCCCTGGATGGTCTGCAGCGCCGGCGCGCCGAGTTCCTCGAGCAGGGCCATGAGGTCGCTCTTTAGCGCGAACAAGTCGTCGGTTGGGGCGCCATCCCAGCGGCGGGGCGGGTGCGGGGCCAGGATCGCGGCGATCCCGGTGCGCTGGTCGCGCGGCTCGTCGCCGGCGAACACCGGGCCGATCTCGAACAGGGCGACATCGGCGAAGCCGCGCTTGGCGTTGCGCCCGGCCGCCTCGATCAGATTGGGCAGGATCGAGGGGCGCATGCAGTCCAGTTCGGCCGAGATCGGATTGGCCAGGACCAGCGCCTCGGCGCCGCCGCCGAACCGCTCGGCGATCGCGCGCGCCATGAACGACATGGTCACCGCCTCCTCGTAGCCCAGGGCGGCCAGGGCGCGGCGGGCGGTGCGGATCCGGCCCTGGCGCGGGGTCAGGATGCCGCCCGAGGGCCGCGCCAGCTCCGGCAGGGGCGTGGCGGGCAGGGCGCCATAGCCGGCGATCCGGGCCACTTCCTCGACCAGGTCGGCCTTGCCCTCGACATCCCGGCGCCAGGTCGGCGCCTGTACCGAATAAGCCGATCCTTCTGGATTCATGGAGAAACCCAGAGTGGTAAGAATTTCGGAAATTCTTTCGTTGGGGATGGCGAGGCCCGACAGGCGCTCGACATAGGCAGGATCGAAGGCGATTGGCGGGCGCGGCGCGGGGACCTGGCCGGCCAGGCGCACCTCGGAGGGTTCGCCGCCGCAGAGGTCCAGGATCAGCTTGGTGGCCAGTTCCAGCCCGTCCACCACGAACCCCGGATCGACGCCGCGCGCGAAGCGGTACTGGGCGTCGGAGGTGATGCCGGTGGTCCGGCCGGTCTGGGCGGTGCGGATCGGATCGAACCAGGCGCTCTCGATGAAGACCTCGGTGGTGGCGTCCGAACAGCCGGTCGTGGCCCCGCCCATGACGCCGCCAAGGCCGATCGCGCCGGAGCCGTCGCCGATCACGCAGATCTCCGGCGTGACGTCGTAGGTCTCGCCGTCCAGGGCCAGCACGTTTTCGCCCGCGCGGCCCAGGCGCGCCTCGATGAAGCCGCCGGTCACGGTCGCCGCGTCATAGACGTGCAGCGGCCGGGCGCGGTCATAGGACAGCAGGTTGGTGACATCGACCAGGGCGTTGATCGACCGCAGCCCGATCGAGGTCAGCCGGGCCTTCAGCCAAGCGGGAGACGGGCCGTTCGTCACGCCCCGGATCAGGCGGCCGGCGAAGGCCGGGCAGGCGTCGGAGCCGTCCAGGCGGATCTCGATCGGGCAGGGAAAGGCGCCTTTCACCGGCGCGACCGACAGGTCCTTCAGCGTCCCGAGGCCGGCGGCGGCCAGATCGCGGGCGATGCCGGCGACGCCCAGCCAGTCGGGGCGGTTCGGGGTGACCTCGAAATCGATCACCGCCTCCAGGCCCAGGGCCTCGGCCGCCGAGGCGCCGACCGCGAGGTCGTCGGACAACTCCAGGATGCCGTCGGATTCCTCCGCCGTCTGTAATTCCGCCGCCGAGCACAGCATGCCGTTGGAGACCACGCCGCGCACGGCGCGCGGCTCCAGGGTGATCCCGGAGCCGGGAATATAGGTCCCGAGCGGCGCATAAATGGTCGTCAGGCCCGCCCGCGCATTGGGCGCGCCGCAGACGATCTCCTTGCGGCCGTCCCTGGTGTCGACCTGGCAGACGCGCAGGCGGTCGGCGTTCGGATGCTGGACCGCCTCGATGATCCTGGCCACCGAAAACGCGCCCAGCTTGGCGGCCGGGTCGTCGATATGCTCGACCTCCAGGCCGGCCATGGTCATGGCGTCGCCGATCGCCGTGACGCTCGCGGTCGTGTCCAGATGCTCGCGCAGCCAGGACGGGGTGAATTTCATTGGTCCCTCCTAGCTCAGGCCGCTGGCGGGGTTCGGCGCCGCGAAGCCGCTGAAGCCGTAATGGGCCAGCCAGCGCACGTCGCTGGCGAACATGTCGCGCACGTCCGGCATGCCGTATTTCAGCATGCCGAGCCGGTCGACTCCCATGCCGAACGCGAAGCCCTGCCACTCATCCGGATCCAGGCCGCAATTGCGCAGGATATTCGGGTGGACCATGCCGCCGCCCAGGATCTCCAGCCAGTCGTCGCCTTCGCCGATCTTCACCGACCCGCTGGAGCGGTCGCACCGAACGTCCATCTCGGCCGACGGCTCGGTGAAGGGGAAATGGTGCGGCCGAAACCGGGTCACCACGGCGTCGGTCTCGAAGAACCGGCGCGCGAAGGCGTCCAAGGTCCATTTCAGATGGCCCATATGGATGTTCCGGTCGACGACCAGGCCCTCCATCTGGTGGAACATCGGATTGTGAGTGCGGTCGCTGTCGCAGCGATAGGTGCGGCCTGGGCCGATGATGCGGATCGGCGGCTCCTGGCCGTGAGCGAACTGCGGCGCGTCGGGCGCGGCGTTGAGCTGGCGCATCACCCGCACCTGGATCGGGCTGGTATGGGTGCGCAACAGCTTGCGCTCGCCGTCGGGGCCGGGCCGCAGGAAGAAGGTGTCGTGCATCTCCCGCGCCGGATGCTTGGGCGGGAAGTTCAGGGCGGTGAAGTTGTGGAAGTCGTCCTCGATGTCCGGCCCCTCGGCGACCGAAAAGCCCATCTCGGCGAAGATGGCCACCATCTCGTCCATCACCTGCATGGTCGGATGGACGGTCCCGCGCCGGCGGGGCGGGGCGGGGAGGGTCAGGTCGACGCGCTCGGCGGCCAGTTGGGCCTCCAGGGCGGCGGCGTCGAGTTCCGCCTTGCGGGCGGCGATCAAGGCGGCCGCGTCGTCGCGAAGGCCGTTGATCTTCGGCCCTCGCTCGCGGCGTTCCTCGGGGCTCATGGCGCCGAGCGACTTCAGCAGCAGCGTGACGCTCCCGCTTTTGCCGAGAATTTGGACGCGCGCCTCATCCAGTGTCGAAAGGCTAGGAGACTGCGTTATCAGCGCGGCATTGGCTGATCTGAGTTCTTCCAGTTCGTCCATTCATCACCCCTGCATGCTCACATCGTCATGGCCGGGCTTGTTCCGGCCGCCCAGGAACGCGAACCGGGCTTGGTGAACTCCGGCGCGGCCTGACCAACGATTGTGATTATGGGCCACCGGGACAAGCCCGGTGGTGACGTTTGAGAGACGTCGCGCCGACTCTTCGAGGCGCCTCTCTGGACCTCGCCGCCGACCTAAACCAGCGCGGCGCGAACCTTGTCGGCGATGGCCTTGAACGCGGCGGGGTCGGCCCCCGCGACGTCGGCCAGGACCTTGCGGTCGATCTCGACGCCAGCCAGTTCAAGGCCGTGCATAAATCGGGAATAGGTCATGCCTTCCAGGCGCGCCGCCGCGTTGATGCGCTGAATCCACAGGGCCCGGAACGAGCGCTTGCGGACCTTGCGGTCGCGATAGGCGTACTGGCCGGCCTTGTCGACCGCGGCCTTGGCGGTGCGGATGGTGGTGCCGCGGCGGCCATAGAAACCCTTGGCCTGCTCCAGAACCTTCTTGTGTCGGGCGTGTGAGGTTACGCCCCGTTTGACTCGCGCCATGTCAGATCACCTTGGCTGGATTGATGGGGTCAGGCGTACGGCATGTGGAACTTGATAATCTTAGCGTCGGAGTCGCTCATCACCTTGGTTCCACGATTTTGCCGGATGTACTTGGCGCTGTGGCTGATCAAGCGGTGCCGCTTGCCCGCCACGCCGGCCTTGACCTTGCCCGTCGCGGTGATCTTGAAGCGCTTCTTGGCGCCCGATTTGGTCTTCAACTTCGGCATTTCGCAGCGGGGCCGAAGCCCCGTCCTCTAAGATAGCGTGACGAGCCGCCCTGGCATGCCTTTGGGCCAGGCGACTTCAAGAGCCGGCGTCGATACGGCAAAACGCCTAGGAATGCAACGCTAGGCCGGCGCGATTCTGGGCCTGGGCGGCCTTCTCCAACCGCTGGGCGGATCGGCCCGCCGAGAGGGCCAGCCAGATGGCCGGGGTGACGACCGCCGCGCCCAGGACGAACGGCCCGTTGACGCTGACGCCGGAGAAGATCAGCGCCGCGCAGAACGGCCCGATCACCCGGGCCAGGGCGCCGAGGGCGTTGTTCAGGCCCATGATCTGGCCCTGGTGGTCCGGATCGACGCCGCGCGACATCAGGGCGCCGGAGTTGGGGAAGGCGACCGAAGAGCCGATGGCGTTGCAGGTCAAAAGCCCGATGGCCCAATTTCCGTCGGGCGAGAACGGCTGCAGGGCGGTGCTGATCGCCGTGATCGCCATGCCGACGGCCAGCATGCGCGCCTCGCCATAGCGGCGCGACAGCGGCGCGGTGATCACCCATTGGCAGAGAGCCGAGACGAAGGCCGTGACGCCGAAACAGATGGCGATGTCGCGCGGTCCCCAGCCGAAACGGTGCTGGGACCAGAAGCCGAAGGTCGACTCGATGCCGGTGAAGGCGAAGCCGACCACGAAGGTCAGGACCATCAGTTGGCTCACCACCGGGTTGCGGGCGGCCGTGCCGATCATGGCCCAGCGGCTGGGCTGGCTGGTTTCGATATGGCTGTTGGTCCGGCTCTCGCGCACGAACAGGAAGACGCCGACCACCGCCATGGCCGACAGGCTTGAGGCGATCAGCAGCGGGATGCGGAAGCCTTCCGGCCCCTGGCCGGGATGGGCGAAGGCGCCGCCCAGGCTCGGGCCGATGATCATGCCGACATTATAGGCCGCGCCCAGCCGGGAGAACCGCCGCGCCCGGTCGTCCGAGGGGGTGACGTCGGCGATATAACCCTGCACCACCGAGCTGTTGCCGGCCGCCAGCCCGCCCAGGAACCGCACTCCGAAGGCGATGAACGCGTTGGGCGCGAAGGCCAG
>DATAYD010000119.1:0-17259 GCA_036272715.1 Caulobacteraceae bacterium
CCGGCGGCGAGGATCATGGGCGATCCTATACAGCGCTCGCGGAGCGCTGTCACGACCCGACCGCGCTCCCTTGTCCGTCCAGGCCCGACGGGGATTTCGCCTGCTCGGCCGGCGCGTGCGGAGCCAACCCGGCCAGGCCGGCGCGCAGGCTTTCGCCCAGTTTCAGCAGCCAGTCGGCAAAGCTGGGCGCGCGGGCCCGACCGTCGGGCGTCGCGGCGGCGATCACCGCCTCCAGCGGCTCCAGCACCAGTTCGACCGGCCGCTCGTTCAGGAAGTGGTTGGCGTGCGGCACGGGGGTGAAGAACACGTTCGGCTTGTCCGCCAGATCCTCGGCCACCGCCAGGGCCGCGGCGATCGGGGCGAAATCGTCGGCGTCGCCATGGATGATGTGGATCGGCATGGCCAGGCCGCGCAGCGCCTCGCACACCACCGGCAATTGGGGCTTCTGGGCCAGCACCTCGGTGATCGCATTGCGCAGGTCGCGCGGAATGACGCCGTGGATGCGGCGGCCAAGCTCGACCAGGCTGGTCGCGGTCGGGCCCATATCGCCGAACAGCCCCGACAGCAGCACCAGGGCGTGCACCCGGCCCGGATCGGCCGCCGCCATCAGGGTGGCGACCGCCGCGCCATAGGACTGGCCGACCAGCAGCACCTTCTGGCCCGGCGCGGCGTCGAGCAGCGGCGACAGCGCCTTGGCCTGGACGACGAGGTCGGTGACCGCGTCCATCGGCTCGCTGGAGCCGAAACCCGGCCGGTCGACCACCACCATCTCCCGGTCCGGCCCTATCGTGGCCAGGGCCGCGGACCAGTACTCGGCCCATGAGGGCGCGCCGGTCACCACCACGATCTTCCAGGCCGCGGGGCGCGGACGCGGCGTGCGCAGCGCCGACAGCCGCCAGTCCAGGCCGCCGCCGGCGCGGAACTGGATGCGCTCGACCAGGGCGTCCGGGTATTCCTCCCAGAACGGCATATGTTCGGACCGGCCGCTCCAGGCCGCTTCGAACGTCGCCAATCCGATCTCCCAGACACCCCTGGGCCGCCGCTTCAGCATCTCGCATCTCCTTCGCCCGCGAGCCGCCCGTGGAACGAAACGCGAGCCGGGCGCGCGGGGTTCAGCAGCCTCCGCGCGTCATCTGAATTTGGGGAAACCGGACCCGATCCGCAAAGGAAAATCAGCGCCGGGAGGTGGAACCCTCTCTCCCGCTCTTCGCGGGGGCGAGCGTTCTCTACAGCCTGTGGGTCGAGGAGGCCGCCGTGAGGGTTTGACCGTCCGGCGCGGCGATGGGATTGAAGCCGCGAACGGAGAGCACCATGACCCACGATCTGACAGGGCGCGCCGCTCTGGTCACCGGCGCCTCTTCCGGTATCGGCCGACGGCTCGCGCTCACCCTGGCCAAGGCCGGCGCCAAGGTCGCGGCCTGCGCCCGGCGGGCCGACCGGCTGGCGGCCCTGGTCGAGGAGATCGAGGCCGCCGGCGGCCGGGCGGTCGCGGTCGAGATGGATGTCGAACACGAAGCCTCGGTGATCGCCGGCTTCGACGCCGCCGAGGCCGCGTTCGGAACCCTCGAGACCGTCTACGCCAATGCCGGGATGAATATCGAAGGCATGGCCCTGGACCTGCCGATCGAAGCCTGGGACCAGATCATGAGCGTCAATTGCCGGGGCGTCTTCATCACCGCCCGGGAGGCGGCGCGGCGCATGAAGGCGGCCGGCTCGCGCGACACCGGGCGCGGCCGCATCGTCCTGATGTCGTCGATGGGCGCCCACACCGTGCTGCCCGGCCTGGCCGCCTACTGTGCATCCAAGGCGGCGGTGGTGATGATGGGCAAGTCCCTGGCCCGCGAATGGGCGCGCCAGGGCATCAGCGTCAACGTGGTCTGCCCGGGCTTCCTGGAGACCGAACTGAACAGCGACTGGTTCGCCCGCGACGGCGGCAAGGCCCAGATCCAGGGCTGGCCGCGCAAACGGCTGATGCGCGAGGCGGACCTGGATCCGATCCTGCTTTATCTGGGCGCCGACGAGTCCGGCGCGATCACCGGGGCGTCGTTCAATATCGACGATGGCCAGTCGCTTTGAGGAAACGGCGGCCTCTCGCCCTGCTGACCCTCGCCGCGCTGACAACGGCCGGCGCGGCGAGGGCGGGAGAACCATGCGATCGCCCCCTCGCCTACCGTGACGCCGCGGCCGAAAACGCCGCCTCTCTGACCACCCTGGCCATTGCGCCCTTCGGCCGCCCCGAGACCGGCTGGGCGGTCTATGCGCCGAAGATCGCGGAAGAACTCCGCGCGACCTGCGCCCCCGATACGCCCGGCTTCGCCCGCGCCCTGGCCCGCTGGCGCGGCCGGCACGGCCTCGGCCATGCCGGCGTGCTGGACGACGCGACCTTCGAGGTCATGAAGACCGCCTGGCAGGACCGCCGCCCGTTCGTCGCCCTGCGCAAGGCCGGGGCCTGCCCCGACGCGCCCGACCTGATCGCCCTGGAGGCCGCCGCGCCGGAGGAAAGCGACGGCGGCAAGATCATCCTGCTGCGCCCGCCCGCCCTGGCCGCGTATCGCCGCATGGTCGCCGCCGCGAAAGCCGCCGTCCCCGAGGCGGCGGCCGACCCCGAACGCCTGATGCTGTTCTCCGGCTATCGCGCCCCCGCCGACGACGCCGCCCGCTGCGAGGCCCAGGACAATTGCAACGGGATCGTCCGCGCCCAATGCTCGGCGCACCGCACGGGCCTGGCGGTCGACCTGGTCCTGGGCGCCGCGCCGGGCTTCGACGTCGACAGCTCCGCCGACGCCAACCGCCTCTGGCAGACCCGCACCGCGACCTATCGCTGGCTGGTCGCCAACGCCGGGCGCTACGGGTTCGTGAACTACGTGTTCGAGCCCTGGCATTGGGAGTGGGTGGGCAAGGCGCGTTGAGGGGGCGGACGCCGTTCGGGCGCGTCGGCGCTCGTTAAGGACCATGGACGTGGTGGTGAATCCTTTTTCAGACGCGAACCGCCCCCTAATCGTCCAGATATTTCCCCGTCACCGCCCCATCCAGCCGCCGCACCCGCGCCGCGGCCAACACCTCGGGCTCCATCAGGCGGGCGTTGACGCCCGTCCGCCCGCGTTCGGGATCGACCGGCGACCAATGGGTGACGCAGCCGCAGGTCTTGCACCGGTGGAACTCAATCGCCCGGTCGTCCCACATATAGATGTCGGTGGCCCCGACCGGCTCCACGAACCGCACCCGCGCCGTCGGATAATAGGCCCAGAGCGTCCCATAGCGCCGGCAGATCGAGCAGTTGCAGTCGGTGACGTCCGTCGGCGCGATATCGATGGCCAGCCGGACCGCACCGCAGTGGCAGGATGACTCGATCAAAGGTCCCTCCCTTATCCAGGCGTCACATGGAAATGCCCATGCAGCGCGGCGATCGGGCGGGACCGGGCCTCCTGCCAGGCCTCGACCCGCACATTGGCCACCCGCCGCCCCAGCCGCTTGATCTGGGCCCGGGCGTAGGATTCGACCGGCCGGCCGCTGCGCAGGTACTCGACGGTCACGTCGATCGGCTTCGGCTGGCGGCTGAGGCCCTGCGCGATCGACAACTGAGCCAGGGCGGTCATCTCCAGGAACGCCCCGATCACCCCGCCATGGATGGCCGGCAGGTGCGCATTGCCGATCAGATGCTCGGAGAACGGCATGATCAGCGTCATCTCGTCCCCCGCCAACTCGCCTCGTACGCCCAGGAACCGCGCATAAGGAATGCGCGCCAAAGTCGCCGCGAGCTGTTCGGAAGGGCTCATGCGGCGTCTCCCGGCGCCGTATCCGGGATGGGCGCCCCGGCCGCTCCGGTGATCATGAACACCGCCTGGGCCGTGGCCACCGGATCGGCGACATCGCGGTCATAGGCGGTGGCCCGGACGAAGGCGACCGAATGGGTCAGCTTGTAACAGTGGGCCTGGGCGTGGATGTCCAGCCCCGGCTCGGCCGCGCGCATATAGTCGATGCGCAGGTCCAGGGTGGCGATCGGCGTCGGCGCGCGCAAGGCGGCCATCACAGCCTGGCCGCAGGTGTGGTCCAGCAGCGTCGTCACCACTCCGCCGGCGATCACTCCGGTGTCCGGGTCGCCGACCAGCTCCGCCTTGTAGGGCGCCCGCAGCGTGGCCGTCGCCTCGTCCATCGACACCATCTCCATGCCGATCGCCACGGCTTGCGGGCAATTCCGCATGCTCTTCAGCACCATCGCCTCGATCACCGGGTTCAGCGCCATCAGGCGATCGCCTTCAGCACGCCGCGCAGGGTCTCGGCCAGGCGGTCGAAATGGGCCTGCTCGGCGATCAGCGGCGGCGACAGGGCGATGATGTCGCCGGTGGTGCGGATCACCAGCCCGGCGGCGAAGGCGCCGTTCAGCGCTTCATGGCCCCGCTCGCCGGCCTTGCCGGGGCGCGGCTCCAGCTCGATCGCCGCGGTCAGGCCCATATTGCGGATGTCGATCACGTGCGGGCAGTCGCGCAGGCCGTGGATCGCGTCCTCCCACGCCTGGGCGATCGAGGCGACCCGCGTGAACAGCCCCTCGCGCTCATAGATGTCCATCACCGCCATGCCAGCGGCGCAGGCGACCGGGTGGCCGGAATAGGTGTAGCCGTGGAACAGCTCCATCAACCCCTCCGGCCCGACCATCAGGGCGTCGTGGACCTCGCGCCTGGCAAAGACCGCGCCCATCGGCAGCACGCCGTTGGTCAGGCCCTTGGCGGTGGTCATCAGGTCCGGGGTGACGCCGAAATACTGGGCCGCGAACGGCGCGCCGAGCCGGCCGTAGCCGGTGATCACCTCGTCGAAGATCAAGAGGACGCCGTGCTTGTCGCAGAGCTGGCGCAGGCGCGGCAGATAGCCGGCCGGCGGCGGCAGCACGCCCGCCGAGCCGGCCACCGGCTCGACGATGACCGCCGCCAGGGTCTCCGCGCCCTGCAGCGCGACGATCTTCTCCAGGTGGTCGGCGAGTTCCGAGCCATGGATCGGCTGGCCGCGCGAGAAGGCGTTGCGCGCCATGTCATGGGTATGGGGCAGATGGTCGGCCGGCAGCAGCGGGAAGGTCTTGCGGTTATTGACCAGCCCGCCCACCGAGATGCCGCCGAAACCGACGCCGTGATAGCCCCGCTCGCGGCCGACCAGCCGGGTCCTCTGCCCCTGGCCGCGCGCCCGATGATAGGCGATGGCGATCTTCAGCGCGGTGTCGACCGACTCGGAGCCGGAATTGGTGAAGAACACCCGGTCCAGGCCTTGGGGCGCGATGCCGGCCAGCCGGGTGGCGAAGTCGAAAGCCAGCGGATGGCCCAGATTGAACGACGGCGCGTAGTCCAGGATCATCAGTTGGCGCTGGACCGCGTCGGCGATCTCCTGCCGCCCGTGGCCGAGATTGACGCACCAGAGCCCGGCGGTGCCGTCCAGGAGCTCGCGGCCATCCTCGGCGTAATAGAACATGCCCTTGGCGCCGGCCAGCAGCCGGGGCGCCGCCTTGAACTGACGATTGGGCGTGAACGGCATCCAATAGGCGGACAGGTCAGGGACATTGCGTTGCGGTGCGTTCACGGCGCTGGATCCTTCGGTGCTGAAATGGCGCGGGCCAGGCTCCTTGTCTGGGCCAAGGGATGCACACCTGGACTATCGGCGCGGCCCCCTGCTCCCACAAGGGGGAGAAGGGGCGTTTGTGGGCTTTGCCTGGCCGCGCCGCATGCCGATGGGATGCCGCGTGACGTTCGACCCGGGCATGGCTATCCTCGCGGCGATCCACGGGAAAGGCGAGCCGGATGCGTAGAGTTGTTGGGGCGGGCCAGTCTTTGGCGCCGATGGCTTTGGCGCCGATGGCCTTGGCGTCCATGGCCTTGGCGTTGGTTGCCTTGGCGCTCGCGGGGTGCGCGGCCCAGACGCCCAGGCCGCTGGCCTCCACCCTGCCGCCGCCCGCGCCCCCGCCGCCGCCCCGGCTGGCGGCGATCCTCGGCCACGGAAACTATCGCACCACCGCCGGGGCGCGCGGCACCTGCGCCGGCCAGTCGGTGGCGCTGATGCACGAGACCGTCTCCTTCCGCCGGCGCATGGTGGCCCTTTACGGCTCCAGCGAGCACGCCCTGCTGCCTATCACCGAGGTGCAGAGCCGCTCGGCCAAGATCGGCGCCAGCACCGAGAACCCCCTCGTCGAATCGACCCAGTGCTCGCCTGATGGCGGCTTCACCTTCCGCGGCCTCGAGCCCGGCCCCTATTTCATCATCGCCCGCACCCATCAGGGCCACGCCGCCCCCCCGGCCGACCAGTATGTCGCGATGATGCGGGTGGTGCTGAACGAGGGCGAGTCGAGGGACATCGACCTCGCGCCGTGACCTCTGGCCTCCCCGCGGCGCCCGAAACGACGCCGATCACCCTCTATATCGACGCCGACGCCTGCCCGGTAAAGGACGAGGTCTATCGTGTCGGCCAGCGCTACCGGCTGAAGGCCTGGGTGGTCTCCAACAGCTTCATCGCGATCCCGTCCTCGCCGCTGATCGCGCGGATGATCGTCGACGCCGGGCCGGACGTCGCCGACGACTGGATCGCCGACCAGGCCCGGCCGGGCGATATCGTCATCACCAATGACATCCCCCTGGCCGGCCGCGCGCTGAAGGCCGGGGCGGCGGCGATCGCGCCCAACGGCCGGCCGTTCACCACCGATTCGATCGGCTCGGCCCTGTCCCAGCGGGCGCTGATGGAGCATCTGCGTTCGACCGGCGACGCGACAGGCGGCCCCAGGCCCTTCGACCGCAACGACCGCGCCCGCTTCCTCCAGGCCCTGGACGAGGCCATCAATCGCGAACTGCGGCGGCGGCGATGATCCCGATCAACGACCAGATCGCCCTCGAGGACGACGAGATCACCGAGAAGTTCGTGCGCGCCAGCGGCCCCGGCGGCCAGCACGTCAACAAGACCTCGACGGCGGTCGAGCTGCGTTTCGACGTCCGCAACTCCCCCTCCCTGCCGGACGATGTGAAGCAGCGCCTGGAGGGCTTGGCCGGCGGCCGCCTGACGGCCGATGGCGTCCTGATCCTGTTCTCCCAAGGCTCCCGCTCCCAGGAGATGAACCGGCAGGAGGTGCGCGAACGGCTGGTCGAATTGATCAGGCGCGCCCTGCATCGGCCCAAGCCGCGCAAGGCCACGCGCCCGACCTACGCCGCCAAGCTCCGGCGCCTGGACACCAAGAGCCGGCGCGGCGGGGTCAAGAGCCTGCGCGGGCGACCGGCTGACGACTGAGCGAAGCAACTGGCCCGCAACCCGCTTTGTCATTGCAAGCCGCGCCCGCTTCGCTAGCTTCCGCGCCGACGGAAGCCGCGAGCGGAGGGGTCCTGGCCATGCGGGTGTCGATGTCCATGCTGGCCGTGATGGCCGCCGCCGGCCTGCTGGCGGGGTGCGGCAGGAGCCAGACCGCCTCGACCGCGGGCTCTGGCGAGGCCGCGCCCGCGGCGCCGGCTCCCGAACCGACGCCGGAACAGGCCAAGGCGCTGATCGCCGCCCTGCCCGCCCCCTACAACGCCGCCGACCTGGACAACGGCAAGCACAAGTTCGCCCAGTGCCGCGCCTGCCACACCACCGCCCAGGGCGGCCCCAACATGACCGGCCCCAACCTTTGGGGCGTGTTCGGGCGCAAGGCGGGCGGGCTGGACGGCTTTTCCTATTCCGACGGCATGAAGGCGGCCGGCTGGACCTGGGACGCGGCGCGGATCGACAAGTGGATCACCGACCCGCGCGCGACGATCCCGGGCACCAAGATGACCTTCTTCGGCATCCGGGACCCCAAGGATCGCGTCGACGTGGTCGCCTATCTGAAATCCGAGACCACCGCGCCGAAATAACGAGGCTCCCGAAGCGGTCAGGCCGCCAGTTTCGAACGGCCGGCCAGGAGGTCGGCGATCATGCGCGCGTCCACCGGCTCGCTGTAATAATAGCCCTGGAAAGCCACGCAGCCCATCTGCATCAGGCGCTGGACCTGGTCCAGGTTTTCCACGCCCTCGGCCAGCACCTGCAGGTCCAAGGCGTCGGCCATGTCGACGATGGCCTGGATGATCGCGCTCGATTCGGGACGCTTGCCCAGTTGCGAGATGAACGAGCGGTCGATCTTGATTTTGTTGACCGGAAAACGACGCAGATAGCCGAGGCTGGAATAGCCGGTGCCGAAATCGTCCAGCGACAGGGCGAAACCCATTTTGCGTACGGCCTGCAACGTTTCGTGGGTCTCCGGCTCGTCGGCCAGCAGCACGCCCTCGGTTATCTCCAACTCGAAACCCCCGGGGTTGGCGCCGGTCTCGGCCAGCAGCGTCCGCAGGGTTCCCACGAGCAACCCGGACCGGATCTGGGCGCCCGAAACATTGATGGCGACCTTCAATCCCGACCAGTTGGCGCCGTCGATAAAGGCCTGGCGCAGCGCGAAGGCGCCCAGGGCGTCGCTGAGGCCGCAGGTCTCGGCCAGGGACACGAAGGTGCTGGCCGAGATCGAGCCGCGTTCGGCGCTGGTCCACCGCATCAGGGCTTCAACCCCGACCATCGCGCCCTTGGCGGTGACCTGCGGCTGATAGGCCATGGCCAGGGCGCCATCGGCTTGGGCGCCATCGGCCAGGGCGCGGCGCAGTTCGACCTCCATGGCCTTGCGGATCTTCAAGGCGTGATCCATCGAGGCCTCGAACGCGCCGAACTGCGCGGCGCCGCGCTTGCGGGCGCTCGATAGGGCGATCTGCGCCTGGCGCAGGAGTTCGACCGGGTTGGTCGCGCCCGCCATGGCGCCGCTGGCGCCGATCGAACAGGTGACGATGGCCTGGCCGGAGGAGGCGCGATAGGGCGCCGAAAGCAACCCGATCAGATGGGCGGCCGCCTCGGGCGCCGTCGCGCGGGCCTGGGACGAGACGATCAGCGCGAAGACGTCATCGCCCAGCCGGGCCAGGACGTCGCCAGGCAGGCAGGCCGATCCCAATCGCGCGGCGATCTCCAGGATCAGCGCGTCGCAGACGTCGGGGCCCAGCACCTCGCCAATCTCGTCGTAACGATCCAGGCCGATGCACAGGACGCCGAGCGACGTGGCGCGCCGGGCCTGCTCCGCGCCGGGCGTCAGGCCCTTCAGGCGATCGAGCAGCAGGGCCTTGTTCGGCAGTTGGGTCAGTGGATCATGGGTCGCGGCGTATTGGGCGCGCGCCTCGCTGGTGATCAGGCTGTTGGTCGCCTTGCGCAGTTGGCGATAGAGGATCAGCCCGCCCGCCCCCAGCCCGGTGACCACCAACGAGAGCAACTGGCGGGTGGCCGGATCGGCCGAGGCGACGAAACAGAGTATGCCGATGAAGGCTGCCACGCAGGCCGCCGAAACCGCGCCAAGCAGGTCGACCGACGATCTTTGTTTAAGGGTCGCCATGTTCGCCTTGGTCACCATCCCTGGTGGAAAATCGCTTATGAGAAAAAAGCGCGCATCACCCTGTCAGAATGCAGCTTTACCCGTGAACTTCAGGCCGTACTCGGGCGGACCCGACCAGACCAGATCGGCCGCGTAGACAAAGCGTTCGCGCGTGTCGAACAGGCAGATCCTGGCTGGCATGTGCAGCGGCTCCGGCACCCGGATCCTGGCCCCGTCCTCGGTCATGTCCACGATCGTACACGGTAGTGAAAAGCCGCCGTCGGCCGCGCCGATCCGGCCGCCCTCCAGACGCCAACGGCGCTGGCGCAGGCGTTTGTCCGGTCGGAATGCGAGGGTGGCGGCGGAATTGGGGGGCATGGTCTCGACTAGATCGGGAACTCCGCGACACGTCCGCGGGGATTGGTTGACGGGGAGAGAACGAGCAAACTCGGACGCGACAGATTAATCATCCGGCGCCAACGAATGGCTTCGGCCGAGCCATCAGAGCAATATCACTTTAACATGTGATGAATTGAGACTAGCCGTGTCAATTTACAGGCGGTCGAGCGTTCCCTCCCAGATCAGCCGCATGATTAAGGGGCGTCCGAGCCGATCGGGCGCCCCTAATTCATCCTGGATACATCAGGCTCGACCCGAAGAGCCGGAGCCGCCGCCCTTAAGCGTCGTAACCGGGCAGTTCGCGGTCGAGCTGGCGCAGGGCGCCGGGCCAGGCCAGCGCGCCGCCGAGGCCGCGGGCCACCTGGCCGCGCACCTCGTCCTGGGCCGCCCGTGGGGCGATCAGCACGTTTTCGCGGCCGGCGCTCAGCGCCATGACCTGCTGCTTGCACGACCGCTCCAGGTAGAACATGCCGGTCCAGCAGTCCGCCGCGGTCCTGCCGACCGCCAAGGTGCCGTGGTTGCGCAGCAGCATCAGGGTCTTGTCGCCAAGGTCGGCGACCAGGCGCTCGCGTTCGTCGAGATTGAGCGCGATGCCCTCATAGTCGTGATAGGCCAGCCGGGGCAGCACGATCAGCGCGTGCTGGCTGAGCGGCAGAAGGCCCTCCTTCTGGGCGGAGACCGCCACGCCCTGGTCGGAATGCAGGTGCATCACGAAATGGGCGTCATCGCGCGCGGCGTGAATGGCCGAGTGGATGGTGAAGCCCGCCGGATTGATGAAATACGGGGTTTCCTGAAGGATCTGGCCTTCCAGGTCGATCTTGACCAGCAAGGAAGCGGTCATCTCGCCGAAGAACATGCCGTAGGGGTTGATCAGGAAGTGATGGTCCGGACCGGGAAGGCGGGCCGAGATATGGGTATAGATCATGTCGTCCCACCCGTAGAGCGCCACCAGGCGGTACAGGGCGGCCAGCTCGACCCGGACTTTCCACTCGTCTTCGCTCACCTTGCCCCGCAGGGAGTCGGTGCTCGGCAAGGATCCGTCGGCCACGGCGCGTTCCTCCTCAAGGTCGACGGCCAGAATCCTCCGCGCGCGACGGCGCGTCAAGGGCCGCTCCCGCGACGCTGTGCGATCACGACAGCCGCGCCGGACAACCGTTCTGGGGACGGCGGAGAGACGGGCGGTGATCAAAATACTTCGTCATGCCGCGCTTGTCGAAGCCCGCCCGACCGGTGTCGCCCCTTTCGACAAGGATGGCGCCGAAGAGTGAATCGCCCTGATGGCCGACCGGGCCGCGGGCCGGTGTCCCGGTAAAGTGTTTGTGTTAGACTTCTCTTCATGACCGTGCGTCACTTTAAGGGTTGAGACGCGCCGGAGCCCTTCGATGAGCGCCGCCCAGACGGCACAAGACCTGACCGTGCTGGCCCAAAGCCAGACCGGCGTCGATCGCGGACGATTGATCCTGGCGATCGTCGATCTGTGCGCCCAGTCCCAGAGCGACGCGCGCACGCCTGGGGTGCGCTCCCTGCTCGACCCGATCTTCATGAACCTGGTCGCCGACGCCGAGGCCCAGATCCGCCAGCGCCTGGCCGAGAAGCTGGCGCCGTTCGACTGGTCGCCGCCCAAGCTGATCAACCTCCTGGCGCGGGACGACATCGAGATCGCCCGGCCGGTGATCGCCGCCAGCCCCGTGCTTCAGGACGAAGACCTGGCCCGGCTGGTGCTCGACACGGCGACCGAACACCGGATCGAGATCGCCCGCCGGCCAAATGTCGGGCCGGCCACGGTGGCGACCATCCTGGGCCAGGCCGAGCCCGAGGTGCTGACCGCGCTCGCGGGCAACGACACCGCCGAGGTTTCGCCCGAGGGCATGACGCAACTGGTCGAGGCCTCGCGCCGGATCGCCGGCATGCGCTCGCCGTTGGCGCGCCATCCGCGCCTGACCACCGAGATGGCCGAGCAGCTCTATGGCTGGGTCGGCCAGGTGCTCCGCGCGGCGATCGTCAGCCGGTTCCGCGTCGATGCCGCGGCGCTCGACGCCGCCCTGGCCGAGGCGGTCCGGGATTCCTGGCGCGGCGCCCCGTCCGAACCGGTCGATCCCGAACAGGAACAGATGGAGCGGCGGCTGATCGCCAAGCTGCACATGGCCGGCCAACTGCGCACCAGCTACCTCTTGAGGGCCCTGCGCGAACGGCGCCTGTCGCTGTTCGAGACCGCCCTGGCCACCTTGGGCGGTTATTCGCTGGCCGCGGTGCGCGACGCGATCAACGCCGACCGGCCCGAGAAGCTCGCCCTGGCCTGCGCCGGCGTCGGCGTGGACCGGGTGGTGTTCGGCACCATATTGACCCTGGTCCGGGACTTGAACCGCGGCCGCCCGTCCGGAGACGCCGAGCGCGCGCGACGGGCCTTCGACGGCCAGGGGCCGGAGCACGCCGACCTGGCCGCCCAGGCCTTTCGCAAGACCGCGGAATAGGCTTGGCCGAACGACGATTCACGCTGACGCGCCGCTCGTCCCATGGCAGTTTGGACTTGGAACGGTGTGGTTCCCCAGACGAATCCCGACGCCAACCGGAGCCTGATGACATGGACGCGCCGGCCAATCCCGCCCCTCCCCCCAGTTCCATCCGGCGTCCGGCCAAGTCGACGGTGAACCGCCTCGCCTTCCTGGCCAGCTCGCGTCCGGAGGCCCAGCAGGCCCGCGATCGGCTGGCCAAGCGCTATGGCGACCTGCCGATCGCCGAGGCCCAGGTGGTCGTCGCCCTCGGCGGCGACGGCTTCATGCTCGAGACGCTCCATGACCACCTGAACTTGGACAAGCCGATCTACGGCATGAACCAGGGTTCGCTCGGCTTCCTCATGAACGACTTCAACGAGAGCGGCCTGATCGAGCGGATCAACAACGCCGAGCGCGCGGTCATCCACCCCCTGGTCATGCACGCGACCGACGCCGATGGCGTCGAGCACCAGGCCCTGGCGATCAACGAGGTGCATCTGCTGCGCCAGACCCGCCAGGCGGCCAAGCTGGCCATCTTCATCGACGACAAGATGCGCATGGCCGAACTGGTCTGCGACGGGGTGCTGGTCTCGACCCCGGCCGGATCGACCGCCTACAATTTCTCCGCCCACGGGCCGATCATTCCGATCGACGGGCGGGTGCTGGCCCTGACGCCGATCAGCGCCTTTCGGCCCCGCCGCTGGCGCGGCGCGCTGCTGCCGCACACCGCCCAGGTCCGGTTCGAGGTGATGGAGGCGGACAAGCGCCCGATCAGCGCGGTCGCCGACACTTTTGAAGTGCGCGACGTGGTCGAGGTGGTCGTCACCGAGGATCGCAACATCCACATGGTCATGCTTTACGACGCCGGCCGCAGCCTGGCGGACCGGGTGCTGGCGGAACAGTTTTCCGCCTGAGACTCCGTCGGGTGCGTGCTTCGATCCGCGCCTGATCGACGCTCCTCAGCGTGACGAATAGTTTTGTAATTTCATATACTTCGTCATGCTGAGCAGGCCGCGTTAGCGGCCGTGTCGAAGCACGCGCGGCCCCCAGCGGATGAAGGTCCAAATGGACCCCGAACCCCGTCTCACGACTTATTAAGATTGCGATGCGAGGTTGTGGATAAGGGGCGGCGTGGAGGTCACGTCTTCCGCCCGGCAGGAGCGACGCTCGTGAGCCAACAGAACCAGGGGCAGGTCATTCCGGTCTCCAACGCCTTGAAGCTGAAGATGGGCAGCCGTTTCGGGGGCATCGATCCCTCGGCCCTGGCCAAGGCGGAAGCCGCCCTGAAAGGCCTGTCCGACAGCTTCGGCCAATGGATGCAGGACGAGCTGGTCAAGCTGGACGCCGCGCGCGAACGGATTCGCGTCGAGGGCTATACCGCCGAAACGGCCGAGAATCTCTATTTCCGCGCCCACGATCTGAAGGGCCTGGGTTCGACCTACGGCTTTCCGCTGGTCACCCGCATCGCCGGCCTGCTCTGCCGGCTGATCGACGATCCGGCCACGCGCCTAGCCGCGCCGGCGGTCCTGCTGGACGCCCATATCGACGGCATCAAGGCCGCTGTCAAAGGCGACATCCGCGACGTGGATCATCCGGTCGGCAAGGCCCTGGTCGACGAACTGGAACGCCGCGTCCGCGAATACGAAGCCTAAGCGGGCCGACCACCAGCCGGCAGGGGCTCGACCACAGCGCCGTAGCCCGCGTTTGGCGGAATCACCAGAACGGGGCCGGTTTCGCGCCGCTCCACCATCGGCTCGACCGGGACCAGGGTCCTGGCCAGCGCCCGCCCGATCGCGTCCGGCGCGTCCGAAGCCTCCGCCAGCAGTTGCAGGTTCATGCGGGTCGGGAAGATCACCGTCCGATCCCCGGCCGCCGCCAGCCGGATCGCCTCGTCCGGCGCGATCCACTCGACATCCACCGTCTCCCAGCCGTCGCACACCGCCAACTGGTCGCTATTGGCGCGCGCCAGATAGAACCAGGTGTCGAACCGCTTGGGCATCATGTTCGGCGTGATCCACCGGGCGAACACCGTCAGCGCGTCCAGGTCCAGCTTCACGTCCAGTTCGCGCACCAGGTCCAGGAACGACCGCTGGTCCTTGGACACCGCCTCGCGCGCGACGGCGGCGCGGTCGTCGCCGGCGAACGGCTCGCCGTCGCGACCCAGCGCCAGCAGCACGCCGGCCTCCTCATAGACCTCGCGGATCGCCGCGATGCGCAGGGCGCGCTGCTCGGCGTCCAGGCCGTCCCAGCCGGCGGCCCACGCGCTCCAGGCCGGATCATGGTCGCCGTCGTGGGTCTTGCCGCCGGGAAAAACCAGGGCGCCGGAGGCGAAATCGATCTGGTGATGGCGCTGGACCATCAGCACCTCGAACGCCGGCGCGTCACGCAGCAGCATGATGGTGGCCGCGGGCCGGATCGGAACGGGGTCGGACGCCATGGTTTCCTCCGGAGCGACGAACAGCGCGCTCCTCAAAAAACCTATCGTGGCGGATCGGCCGCCCAGATCAAGCCATGCTGGCCCATTCGCGTTCACGTTCGACCGCTTCGGCGCGCGCTGGGAGTTCCTCGACCACGATCCGGCCCTGGGATTTCACTCGGTCCAGCTTTTCCAGCAGATAGTCCATATCCTCGCGCGAGGCGGTCTTGGGCTGGGTCAGGAACCGCTCCAGCATCCGCTCCTGGAATTTTTCGACGTCGCGCGGGCTCTCGTCCTGCTCCATGGCGTGGAAAGTGTCGACGCCCGCGCGAAAAGCGCCGAACAGCCGCGCCGGCAGGCCCGCGCGCTCATAGATCGCCTTCAGCCCCAGCGGCCCGGCGTCGTGGATCATCAGCCAGGTGCGATGATGCGGCACCCCGGCCAGCTCGGCGACCGCCCACTCGAAAAAGGTCATATGGCCATGGACCAGGCCACGCAGCAGCAGCGAAGCCGATAGCCGTCCCGCCTGGTTCAGGTGCTGGACGAAGCCCTTGATGTCCGGCGCGCGCCCGGCCTGGTCGACCAGATCGACCGTGGCCCGTTCGCGCGCGTCCAGCGCGATCTGCAACGCGGTCTCCGGCGACAGGGCCTGGTGGTGGATCAGGTGCTCGCGCACCTGCTCGCCGACCATGTTGATCAGCCGTTCGGTCACCGACAGCGGCAGGGCCTGGCGATAGGCCACGGCGGCCAGCACCGCCTCGGACTTGGCGAATCGCTCGATCACTGTCCGCAGGGTGCGCTCGGCGAAGGCGGCGTTGTCGTTCGCGCAGACGATCTCGACGGCCCGCTCGCCCCCATGGTCGACCAGGGTGGCGGTCACCCGTTCGGAGACGAAGGGCCGGCTGGCGATCGCCGCCTGGCGGATCGGGCCGCCGATCCGGATGATCTCGCAAAGGTCCTGGTCGGTGAACACCGGCGAAAAGCTCAGCACCGGCGAGGCGATGCTTTCGACGTCGGCTGCCAGGCGCATGGCCACGTCGTGCGGCAGCAAGGGCGAGCCGCGCAGCGTGACGGCCAGGGCGCGCCGCACCAGCTCGGCCGCGTCGACCGCCATCACGCGCAGGATCTCGTTGGCTCGGTCCCGCTCGTCGTCGGTCAGATTGACATTGCCGATATGACGGCAGAGTCGGTGCGCCACCGCCGCGCGCTCTTCTTCGCAGGTCCCCTTTACCAGGGTCCGGATGTCGGCGTCGCTCAGCGCCGCGCGCGTGGTCGGCATGAAGGCCCTCCTGGCGCGCCTGCCCGAGCGCGCGGTCCCTTCCGCATAGATGGCACGCCCATGCTTAACGATTGCTTGTGTCTTCACCGCCAGTTAACCCGCGCCGTTCATCGCACGCGAACTTTCTTTCGCTAAACTGGCGCATGAGAGATTTTCGGCGGAGATCCGAGGCGTGAGTCCAGCACGGGCCGACAGGGCTGGCGTCGACCTGGTCCGAGAAAAGATCGACGTCCGCCCCGGCTCAGCGGCGGCCCAGTCGCTGGAGGCCCAAACCGCGCTCCTGCCTTATGCGCTGGCCGCTTTCGCGATCGGACTGCCGATCCTGGCCTGGATAAGCTCGTTCGCGAACAACCGCTATTGGCTGGCCGCCAGCCTGATCGTCTTCGCCATCAATTGGGCCGCCTTCTACGTCCTGACCGACTGGCTGAGGCATCATCCCGAGGCCCGCGCCGATATCGCGCGCCGTACACGGGTTCATGTCCTCGGCGGCTTGCTCTGGGCCGGAGCGGTGGCGCAGATCACGCTGCTGGGGCTGGGCGCCGGCCCGGCGCGCGAGCCAATGCTGTTGCTGGCCGCCGGCGCGGCGACCCTGTGCGTGTTCTTCTCCGCGCCCTGCCTCCCCACCTTGCTGATCGTGGCGCCCGCCGCCTGCGCGCCGCCGATCCTGGCGCTGGTCGCGCGGGCCGACACCCGGTCCGTTGGCCAGTTGGTCCTGGCCGGCGCGGCGCTGGCCATGGCCCTGTCGCTGATCCTGAACCGGCTGTTGCGCGGGCTTTTCATCCTGGCGGGCGACCGCGAGCGGTTGATCGACGAACGCGCGGCTTCGCTGGCCCAGGCTCAAAAGCTGGCGCGGTCGAAATCCGACCTAGTCGCCACCCTGTCCAATGAAATCCGCAACAGCCTGACCGGGGTCGCGGACGTGCTCGCCGCCGCCACCGGGGCGGCTGGACGCGCCGCGCCGTCCCGGGACCAGATGAGCGCCGCCTTGGGGTCGACCCAGGACCTGATCGCGGTCTTGAACGCCACTTTGGACAGCGAAACCGCCGAGGCCGGCCGCCTGTCGGTCGCGCGGCGTCCCTATGACCCCGCGCGGGTGGCCCGCGAATTGGTGCTCCTGATGGCGCCCCAGGCGGCGGCCAAGGGCCTGGAGCTGGCGATCCATGTCGACGAAGCCCTGGAGGGCGCACAGAGCGGCGCGGGTCTAGGCGACGCCATCCGCACGCGCCAGATCCTGTCCAACCTGATCGACAACGCGATCAAATACACCGTGCGCGGCCGGATCAAAATGCGCGTCGAGCTG
>DATAYD010000120.1:0-1583 GCA_036272715.1 Caulobacteraceae bacterium
GTCCGGCCCGAGAAGATGATCTCGCCGGGCTGAGGATGGCTGAGCCGACCAACCTGAACCGGGCTCGCAAGGCGCGGGCGAAGGCCGAAGCCGAAGCGGAGGCCGCGGCGAACCGCTTGAGGTTCGGCCGCACCAAGGCCCAGAAGGCCAAGGATGCGGCCGAGAAAGACAAGCTCGCCCGCGCCCTGGATCAGGCGCGGCGCGAGGATTAGAGCGGGTTGAGGAAAGTGGAAACCGGTTTTCCGCCCGCAACCCGCTCCAACTCTAGGAAAGTTCGCGGCTAGGCTGCGACCGGCTTGCGCCGGTTGCCGCGCAGCATGCCGCCCAGGCCGCCGAAGCCAACCAGCATCATCGCCCAGGTCGTCGGTTCGGGCACGCCCGCGGCGCCGATATTGCTGATCTCGAACGAGTTCTGGCTCGAGGCCAGGGTCACGCCGTCGATCGCCTTGCCGAAGGTGAAGGTGTAGCGGCCGTTGGTGTTCACCGCCTGCTGGTCGCCGTTGTCGGCTTGCGTCACCGCGCCGGCGAGGTCGTTGCCGCTGAAGCTTTGCGTCCCGCCACCCACGAAGCTGAAGGTCAGCTCGTTATAGGAGTCGAGCGAGCCGACGTAGAAGCTGATCTCCTTCAGCGCGGGCGTCGAGAGGACCTCCTTCTGGCCGGCCTCGATGCTGAGGTACTGGGTCGGGTCGCGCTGGGTGTCGCTGAACGCCGGCGCGGCGCCGTTGCTCGAGCTGCCGGTCAGGAACGCGGCGTTGCCCGTCAGGGTGAAACCCGACGCAGTGGTGAGCGGATTGTCAAAGTTGGTCACCAGGAATTCACCCGGATTCAGGGCGGTCTGGTAGCCGGCAAAGCTGATGGTGGCGGCGTCGGCCGCACCGGCGGCGAGGCCGACGGAGGCGGTGGTGAGAAGGAGAAGCGTCTTCATCGGTCCTGTGTCCCAGTTTGGCGCAACGCGAAAGCGCGTTCACAGGACTGTTGGCAAGAACGGCGCCGCTTGTTCTGGCGCGCCATTGCGCCCTGGCCGTTGCCCGATGAGATCAACCGCGATCAAGTGGAGGCCCGGCCCCGGGGCCACAACGGAACCGCCTTTGCGGGAGTTCGCATGCATCCGGTGGAAAAAGCGCTGTGGTTCGTCGAGAGCCATTTCGCCGAGCCGATCGCTCTGGAGGAAATCGCCGACGCCAGCGGCGTCTCGCGCCACCACCTGGTGCGGGCGTTCGGCGTCGCCTTCGGCGCCTCGCCGATGCGCTATGTCCGTGGCCGGCGGTTGACCGAGGCGGCGCGGAGCCTTGCCCGCGGCGCGCCGGACATACTGAGCGTGGCCCTGGACGCCGGCTATGACTCCCACGAGGCGTTCACGCGGGCGTTCCGCGACCAGTTCGGGATCACGCCCGGGCGGGTGCGTGCGGGGCGCTGTCTCGACCACATTCAACTCGTGGAGCCGATCAAGATGAACGAGGACATCAACCCGAACCTGGCGCCGCCCCGCTTCGAGGACGGCAAGGCGCTGCTGATCGCCGGCCTGAGCGAGCGCTACAACCACCAGACCATGGCCGGCATCCCGGCCCAGTGGCAGCGGTTCG